>JAIKWN010000043.1 GCA_024684665.1 Clostridiales bacterium
GATTTCGTGGGCATGCCAACCTGCTGGCCGTTCGACGCGCGGAGCGACCCCGCGGGGGACGGGGAGAACATCCTAATGCTGGATATCGATCTGCTGCTGCAGAAGAAAACCCTGCAGGAGATTCGCCGCATCGTGGAGAGCAGGCCGGTTTACAGCGTCCCAGGCGTCACCTTCATGTCCGCCCTGTCGGACGCCGAGGGTAACGTGCTGCAGATTATCCCCGGGCAGGGCAGTCTGTATGACGAAAAGCCGGAATACAGGATCCTGACCAATTTCTCCCCTTTCAAAGGAGATACAGAGCCGCATCCCTGGATGGGGCTGGACCGTTACCGAAAAGCGGAATACATGCTGCAGAGCGCACCGGACGACTTCGGCGTGAAGGACTGCTTTTCGGTCCTGCAGGCGGTCTCCCAGGAGGTCTGCCCCACTGTCGTCTCCATGGTCTTCAATGTGCGAGACCGGATCGTATACTGGTGTGAAAACCGGGAATGGGACAGCATCCGGACAGCGGACCTGAAAGCCTGAACGCCCACGCGGATAGAAAGCCACAGCCTATGAACGAAGTCAATCGAACTCTGTACATTCCGTTGTTTGGGAAAGCGCGGGTTAGCCGGCGGGGAATCATCCTGGACGACCCGAAAGCGGAACAAATATGGGCGTCGGAAGGATTCCCCGTCCGGGGGAAGTCCGCTTCCGGCTGGCTCGCCCTGAACATGGCCATGCGCGCAAAGGTTTTCGACGAATGGACGGAGCACATGCTCGAGGGGAATGAAAACGCGCTGGTTCTGCAGATCGGCTGCGGGCTCGACAGCCGGTGCGAACGGGTCAAGGCGCCCCGTCGGGACTGGATCGACTGCGATCTCCCGGACGTGATCCCTCTGCGGCGGAAATACTATCAGGAAACAGACCGCTACCATATGATATCGCTCGACGCCTCCGATCCGGAGGAGGTTGGAAGACTTCCCGGCGGGAATACGATCGTCGTCGTTCTGGAAGGGCTCTGCATGTACCTGACGGACGAACAGCTGCGCGGACTGCTTCACGCCCTGCGGGCAAAAGCTTCCCGGCTGCATGTTCTGATGGACGTCTATACCGTTTTCGGCGCAAAGGCTTCCAGGTATGGTAATCCGGTCAATGGCGTCGGCGTGAAGAAGCTGTACGGTATCGATGAGCCGGAAACCTTCCTTGCTGGCCCGTCCCTTCGGGTCAGGGCTGAGCACTCCATGACCCCGGATCATCTGGTCGGGCAGCTGAAGCTCTGCGAGCGGTTCATCTTCAGAACGCTGTTTTCTGAAAGACTCTGCCGGAAATTCTACCGCCTGTACGAATTGGAAAGCTTCTGAACGCGTTCCCTGAAACTCGACATGTAAGATGGAGGTCAGCAAATGAAAATCATCCTCGAAACGGAACGCCTCCTGCTGCGGGAGTATACGGCAGACGATTTCGACGCGCTGCATAAGATCCTTTCCGATCCGGAGACGATGCGGCATTATCCCGCACCGTACGATGAGGCAGGAACGCGACACTGGATCGACTGGAGCCTGGAGAACTACGCGAAATACGGCTTCGGCCTGTGGGCCGTCGTTCTGAAGGAAACGGGTGAATTCATCGGAGACTGCGGACTCACCATCCAGAACATCGACGGGGAACAGCTCCCGGAGATCGGTTATCACATCAGCAAACGATACTGGAGGCAGGGATACGCGAAGGAAGCGGCGCGCGCGGTGCGCGACTGGGCTTTCCGAAACACGCAGTACAATGCCCTTTACTCCTATATGAAATACACCAATACGGCTTCCTATGCTACTGCCCTCGCGAACGGAATGAAGAAAGTGAAGGAATACCCCGATCCGAAAAACACCGTCTCATACGCCTGCGCGATTACACGGAAAGAATGGGACGCCCTGATGCAATCTTCCGCGGAGGAAACGATGACGACCGGAAAATCAGGTGTCTGAGTGAAGAGGAGGGTCGACATGAATTCAAAAAACGCACTCTTATTCTGTCCACTGTTCTGATTGCGCGCGTACTGGCTTTCGGGCTAATCTAATGACTGAAGTCACGAGTTGCGGCATTCATTCAACAAACACGACATAAAATGCAAATGGAGGCTCTTGTGAACGCTTATATTGCTTACTGCGGTCTGGACTGCGAAACCTGTGAAGCCCGTCTGGCCACCGTGAATAACGACAGGAAGCTGCGCGAAAAAGTAGCGGAACTCTGGTCGGAAATGAACGGTGTTACGATCACGCCGGAGATGATCAACTGCGAAGGCTGCCGTATAAACGGTGCGAAAACGCCTTTCTGCGATTCCCTCTGTCCGATCCGTCAGTGCGCTCTTGGCAGAAAGGTTCAGACTTGCGGAAACTGCGGTGAAATGAACACCTGCGAAAAGCTCAGCATGATCACGAACAACAATGAGGAAGCACGGAAAAACCTGAAGGTATAATATCCCGTAAACTGCACAGATGACACAGGCACGACAATGCCGGAGGGAATCAATGAATCTGAAGCTGATCAGGCTGAACAGGGAATATGAACAGCAGCTCGGCGAAATGATCCGCGAATGGAAAGCGGACCAAGAACGCAATCACACCAACTGCTCTCCCTGGGTTATTTTCAAAAATGACTATCACGATTTTGATTCTTATCTTGAACACCTGGAAACGAAGGAGGCAGTTGGAGGGCTCGTCCCAGATTCTGTGTTCTTTCTGCTCGACGAAGACCAAAACCGCCTTCTCGGCGCAGTGAACATCCGTCATTATCTCAATGAAACCCTGATGAAAGAGGGTGGGCATATCGGCGACGGCATCCGGCCAAGCGAGAGAAGAAAAGGATATGCTACGGAAATGATCCGTCTCGCCCTGATCGAATGCAAAAAGCTAGGAATCGACCGGGTACTCATGATATGCGATAAAGAGAATATCGGCTCCGCGAAATCCATCCAGAAAAACGGCGGTGTCCTCGAATGCGAAACCGCCGATTCAAACGGCGTCATTCAGCAAAGATACTGGATTGCCCTTTGACGCCGGCAGACAAACCGAGTGGGCACACCTCAACAGACAAACCATTTTGAAGGAGCATAAGAAAATGAATGCACGGGAATTCCTAGAAATCCTGCACGTCGCAGAGCGGCTGAAGGATACACCCCGACACTGCACTACGGCAAACCGGAGAACGGAGAGCGTTGCTGAGCACAGCTGGCGGATCTCTCTCATGGCCTTTCTCCTGAAGGATGAGTTCCCCGGGCTCGATATCGACAGGGTTATTTCGATGTGTCTGATCCACGACCTCGGCGAATGCTTCACGGGCGACATCCCCACGTTCATAAAAACAGACGGCGACAGGGACACGGAAGACGCACTTCTGCGACGATGGGTCGAATCGCTGCCGTCGGAAGTTTCCATAAGATTCGCCGCACTGTACAGGGAAATGGACGCCCAGGAAACGGAAGAAGCGAAGCTCTATAAAGCACTGGACAAGCTCGAGGCCCTGATCCAGCACAACGAATCTCCGCTGGATACCTGGTCCGAAAACGAGTACGAACTGAACAAAACCTACGCGTTTGACGCCGTCGCGTTTTCAGGCTGGCTCACGCAGCTCAGGAAGACGGTGCTTGCGGACACGCTGGAGAAGATCGAGCAGGAAGGAGCGCCTGCATAAGCGCCGGTTCCGGAACAGTGCGCAGGCAGGCAAAGAGGGAAGTCAAATGCAGTACTATAAGAGCATCACGCTGAAAGACGGCCGGCAGTGCGTCCTCAGAAACGGTACGGAGCGAGACGGCGAGGCGGCGCTACAGAATTTCAGGCTGACGCACGAGCAGACCGATTATCTGCTCTCCTATCCGGACGAGAGCGATATGACTGCCGAACAGGAAGCGCAGTTCCTGAAAGAACGGACGGAGAGCGAAGACGAAATCGAGATCCTTGCGGAGATTGATGAAACGCTTGTCGGAATGGCCGGGATCGGCTGTGTCGGCAGAAAGGAGAAAGTCCGGCATCGGGCGTCTTTTGGAATCAGCCTCGATCGGGCATACTGGGGCCTCGGAATCGGGCGCGCACTGACGGAGGCCTGCATCGAATGCGCCCGCGCCGCAGGATACGCGCAGCTGGAACTGGAGGTCGTTGCGGAGAATAAACGGGCAGTCGCGCTCTATAAAAGAGCAGGCTTCATGGAATACGGCAGGAATCCCCTGGGTTTCCGTTCCCGCATAAGCGGCTGGCAGGGGCTCCTGCTCATGCGGCTGGAACTGCTTTGATAAAAAGCTGCGGGAGTTAGGAACAGAGCAGGGCAGAGATGGTACAAATCCCGCTTGCCCCAAAGCGCGCTTTGCGTTACAATAAGCACGCTTGTTTGTTTTACCTCCTGACACGGAGACCATCTCATAAAGGAGGGGTTGCATATGCGTCCGGAAACGGAAAAACTGGCTTCCGTCCTCCTTTCCGGCGGAACGAACAGGGCTCGCCTGCTCAAGAACGCTCCGATGCGCGAATACACTTCTTTCCGCATCGGCGGTCCCGCCGATCTTCTGCTCCGCACAGCAGACGAAGGGGAAGTGAAACGGGCGCTTTCTGCCGCGAAGGAATGCAGCGTCCCCGTCACCGTTATCGGCAACGGTAGCAACCTGCTGGTGCGCGACGGAGGCATCAGGGGACTCGTTCTTCGCCTCTCCGGGGAATGCGCGGGTATCCGGGTAATTACAGAAGAACCGGAGGCTGTCTGCCTTTCCGTGCCCGCAGGCTGCTCGCTGTCTGCCCTTGCGCAGGAAACCTGCCGAAGGGGACTAGCCGGACTCGCGCCCCTTTCCGGTATCCCCGGGACGCTGGGTGGCGGCACCGTCATGAACGCCGGCGCGTACGGCGGCGAGCTTTCACAGGTCGTGACCGCCGTGCGCTGCATCCGTCCGGAGGATGGGACGCCCGTCCTTTATGAAAAGGACGCCCTCGGTTTTGGCTATCGCAGAAGCGCGATGGCAAAGGACGGCGTTCTCGTGACCCGGGTATCCATGAGACTTCCCCGGGGCAATCCGGAAGACATCCGCAGGGAGATGGCTGATCTTGCCCTGCGGCGCCGGGAAAAGCAACCTCTCGAATTCCCCAGCGCCGGCAGCGCTTTCAAGCGTCCACCCGGACAGTTCGCGGCGAAGCTGATCGACGAGGCGGGCCTGCGGGGCTTCTCTATTGGGGGCGCCGCCGTCAGCGAAAAGCACGCCGGTTTTATCATCAACCGGGGCGGAGCCATCGCGGCGGACGTGCTTTCCCTCATGGAAGAAGTGCGCCGGCGGGTATTCGACCGGACCGGCGTTCTCCTTGAACCCGAAATCCGCATTCTCGGAGAGGATTCGATCGCATGAAATTCTTAATTGTTACCGGGCTGTCCGGCGCGGGGAAAACCACCGTGCTCCATCACCTGGAAGACAGCGGCTATCAGTGCATGGACAACCTTCCGCCCACCCTGCTGCCCCA
>JAIKWN010000053.1 GCA_024684665.1 Clostridiales bacterium
CGGTTCCAACCTGGCGGACGCCGCCATGGAAGCGAAGATGCTCGTGCCGGAGATGGAGAAGAAGGGCTTCTCAAAAGAATTCTCCTCCGTCGTGACGGCTGCCTCAGCCATGATCACGCCGCTGATCCCGCCGGGAATCGCGATGATTCTTTATGGCTGCATCGCGGATGTATCCATCGGAAAACTGTTTATGTCTGGCATCACCGTGGGCGGTACGCTGTGCATCGCGATGATGATCCTTGTGCACATCATTTCCAAGAAGCGCGGCTATGTACCGATCCGCACGGAAAAGATGACAGGGAAGGAACTCTGGGGTCATCTGCGCCCCGCGCTGCTTCCGCTCTGCCTGCCGATCATAATTATCGGCGGTATCCGCCTCGGCATCTTTACGGCGACAGAAGCCGGCTCTATTGCTATCCTGTATGCTGTGCTACTTGGCATCCTGTATAAGGAACTGACGCCGAAGATCATCCTGCAGGCCTGCAAGGAGACCATCACGACGACCGGCGGCATCATGATGATCGTCAGCGCTGCTTCCGTGTTCTCCTGGGTATTGACCAAGGAGAGGATCCCGCAGCAGCTGACCGAGTTCATCATCAGGATCTGCCCGAACAAATACGCCTTCCTGATCGCGGTAAACATCTTCGTACTGATTGTCGGCATGTTCATTGAGGGCAATGCGACGATGATCGTTCTGGTTCCGCTGTTGGCGCCTGTGGCAGCGCAGTACGGCATCAACGAGATCCAGTTCGCGATGATCTACATCTTCAACAACGCGATTGGCGCGCTTTCGCCGCCGATGGGCACGCTGATGTTCGTGACCTGCTCGGTGACGGGCTGCAAGACGAAACCATTCATCAAAGAGGCTGTTCCTTTCTACATCCTGCTTCTCATCGTACTGCTCTTGCTGACGTTCTGTCCGCCGGTCACGACGGCAATCGTACAGCTGGTCTATGGTTCTGTGTAACAAGGTCGGAGTTTCTCTAGAAAGAAGGGCAGTGTTCCGACCGGACTAAAGAAAAAGGAGTGGATTCCCATGGCAGAGCTGAATTATGAAGTGCTCAAGAATTCCGGTTATCAGGGGTATGTGCTGAAGAGCGCGCCGGAACGCGTCATGCAGTTTGGCGAAGGCAATTTCCTTCGTGCATTTGTCGACTATTTCTTCGACATCGCAAACGAAAAAGCGGGATTTGATGGGAAAGTCGTTCTGGTGCAGCCCATCGCTCCTGGCCTGACGGATCTGATCAACAAACAGGAAGGTCTCTATACCCTTTATCTTCGCGGCAGCGAGAAGGGCCAGAAGATCGACAACAAGCGCGTCATTTCCTCAGTCAGCCGCTGCCTGAACCCCTATGCAGGGGACTGGGACAAGGTGCTCGAACTGGCTCGCAGCCGGGACCTCGATATCATTGTCTCAAATACCACGGAAGCGGGTATCGTTCACGACAGCGAGAGCGCATTTGATCAGGTACCCCCGAACAGCTTCCCGGCGAAGCTGACCCGCGTACTTTACGAGCGCTGGAATGCAGGTCTTCCCGGAATCGTGATGCTTTCCTGTGAGCTGATCGACAACAATGGCAAGGAGCTCCTGCGCTGCGTCAACCAGTATATCGACGACTGGAAGCTTTCCGAAGATTTCCGCCGCTGGGTGAATGAAGAGAATGTCTTCTGCTCCACGCTGGTGGACCGCATCGTTCCCGGCCGCATTCGCGATCCGCAGGAAGTTGCCCGCCTGGACGAGGCAAACGGTTACGAGGATCCGCTTACGGACGTGGGCGAGGTATTCGGCGTGTGGATCATCGAAGGGCCGAAGGAACTGGAAGACCGTCTGCCCTTCAAGAAAGCCGGCGTTCCGGTTCATGTAGTTCCGGACGTGACGCCGTATAAGAAGCGTAAGGTCCGCATCCTGAATGGCGCACATACCGGTTTTGTTCTCGGCGCCTATCTGGCTGGCTTCGACATCGTGCGTGACTGCATGAACGACGATGTGGTCCGCGGCTTCATGAATAAGATGCTGAACGAGGAAGTCATTCCGGGGCTCCCGCTCGATCGGAAGGACCTGGACGAGTTCGCAGCGTCGGTGCAGGACCGCTTCAACAATCCCTTTGTCAACCATGAGCTGATGAGCATTTCGCTCAACTCCACCTCCAAATGGCGTGCCCGCAACATGCCTTCCTTCCTGACATACGTGAAGGAAAAGGGTGAACTTCCTAAGTGCCTCACAACTTCCATGGCAGCGTACATCGCTTTCTATTCGAACGACATCCAGGCCCTTACGGACAAGGGACTCGTCTGCCGTCGGCCGAAAGGAAACGAATATACGGTCAGCGATGATCGCTGGGCTCTGGAGTTCTACTGGGCACACAAGGATGATACCCCTGAAGACCTCGTACACGCCGTTCTGACCAACGAGCAGATGTGGGGTGAAGACCTCACCAAGATCCCCGGCTTTGAATCTGAAGTCGTCTCCATCCTGAAGAAGATCCGTACGGAAGGCGCAAAGGCTGCTTTCGCGGCAGCGCTGTAATTCAAAGCAGATTAAACATTTCAACTAAAGAGAACGGGTGCCTTCCCTGATTGGGAAGGCACCCGCTTCATTATGGATTCAGTTTATTTTCCGATTTCAACGGTTGTAGGCTGGGGGACTACCAGATCCAGCGTGAGTTCATGACCGTTACGGTCCACTACCACGCTGACTACGTCGCCCGGGGTCTGTTTTGCCTTAATGGCGTTCAAATCATCCGCGCTCTCGACTTTCTCACCAGCGAAGCCGGTAATAATGTCACCCTTCTGCAATCCTGCACGCTCGGCAGCGCTCATGGAATTGACCTCTGTGATGTAGACGCCACGCGGCATATTGTACTGCTTGCTGATTTCTTCCGTTACATCGGAGATCGTGATGCCCAGCATAATGCGGCTGCCGTCTGTCTGGGCCTGCACGGAATCCGGATCGTTGATCATCTGCTCAATCAGCGTCTTTACATTGTTGACAGGGATCGCATAGCCAATGCCTTCGATCTGCACGGAAGAAGCCTTCGCATAGACCACGCCGACCATATTGCCGAAAGAGTCAAACAGCGCGCCACCCGAGTTGCCCGGGTTGATAGCCGCGTCCGTCTGGATCGCATTGATCGTCACATTATCGATGGTGAGCGGCTTCTCCTTAGCGGAGATGATACCGGCAGTCACAGAACCGTGGACATTGCCCATCGGGTTGCCGATGACAACCGCCAGCTCGCCGACCTGCAGGCTGTCGCTGTCACCGAAGGTAACGGCATTAAGGCCCTCAGCCTCAATCTTCAGCACTGCGATATCGTGGCTTTCAGAAGTGCCAACCAGGGTAGCCTCGTAGGTGGTCTCCTCACCGTCGTTCTCGTTTGCCACATAGACCGTGATCTTGTTGGCACCGGAAATGACGTGGTTATTCGTCACAATGTAGCCGTCTTCGGAGATGATGACACCGGAACCTGCGGCTTTCTGCGTGTACTCACGGGGGGAGCGCCGGCCGCCATCACCGTAGCCATATCCGTAACCGTACCCGAACAGGCCGCCGAAGGGGCTGGAGAAGGGGCTGTAGTAATTGTCGTTGTAGGTAATCGTCGTCTCCGTTTCGATTGCCACGACGCTTGTGCGCGCCTTTTGCGCAATCTCCGGAATTGAGAGTGCATTTTCCTGCGCAGCGGCTTCCACTACGCTGAAGTGCTTCTGATCGGATTCAGCCTGCGCGATTATGCCTAGGCTCGCAGAAGAAACCAGGATTACCGCAGCAGCTGCCGCGATCAGGG
>JAIKWN010000081.1 GCA_024684665.1 Clostridiales bacterium
ACTCAGGCTGAGCTTGAAGCAAATGTGCAGAATCGCCTGAACTATCTGTCTCACACCCCATCTGTCATTGCTTCTTTTTTCCATGCCCCTCTTACTCAGTACGCTGCTTAAATTCACGAATTAATTGGGGGAGCAATAAAAAAGCACCTTTCCATTTTCTCCTTTCGAGATGGAAAGGTGCCTTTTTACATCTGCATTATTTCTTCCGATTCAGTTTTTTGCCCGGTTTCCTGTACTTCTCGAGCAGCCCGCTCGATCGCCGCATCTACCACACGCTTTTTCGCGCGGGAGAGTTTTTTCCCTTCGAGCCAGGCTTGAGCCATCTCTGGGCGGTGTTTCAAGGTCAGCACTAGAGATTCCGTCAGTTGCCAGTTTTCGATTTCCTGGTGGTTGCCGTTCAGCAGGGGCTCTGGCACCGTGAGGCCCTCGAACTCCCGGGGTCGGGTATATTGGGGATATTCCAGAAGGCCGGAGGAAAAGCTCTCCGTTTCGGCAGAGGATTCGCAGCCGAGAACGCCCGGGATCAGTCGGGCGACAGCGTCGGCCACTACCATGGCTGGAAGTTCGCCCCCCGTCAGCACGTAGTCCCCGACGGAAAGCTCTTCGTCGATTACAAGATCGATGGCCCGTTGATCTACGCCTTCGTAGTGCCCACAGAGAAGCACCAGTTCTTCTTCTTTTGCGAGTTCCTCTGCTTTTTTCTGGGTGAAGCGCTCGCCCCGGGGAGAAAGGTATATGCGCTTTCCCGAAAAACTATCGCCCGTTACGTCCCGCATGGCATCCACGATGGGCTGCGCCAGCATTACCATACCGGCTCCCCCGCCGAAGGGAGCATCGTCCGTGTTGTGATGCTTGTTTTTCGAATAGGTGCGGATATTCACTTCCCGGATGGAGAGGAGGCCTGACCGTTCCGCCCTGCCCAGCATGCTGGTATGCAGGGGCGTGAACATTTCCGGAAAGATCGTAAGGATAGTGATCTTCATAGGTTTTCCTGTTCCGGCTGTGAAGGGAGCAGGGTCAGCCTTTCCTTTTCCATTTCCTCTAGGATGCCGTACATCTGTTCCTCCTGCGTGCCAATTTCCAGGATCTCGATCTCCCGAAGGGGGATGATTTCCTCCTCGCTTTCCCGTCCGAAAAAGTCCATAACGCGCAGTTTCATACGCAGGCCGTTCGCCTCCAGAACGCGGCCCGTGATCATGTCGTCCCCGCAGATGACGGAGACGATTTCGTTTCTTTCTCGGCATGCCAAAAGAACGGCCAGCAGCAGGTCGCTTCCCTCTTCCGGCGGTTCCGTAAAGAAGGGGCGGTGATGCTCGTGGTGATGGGCGAGCAGCATGCCGAGCCGCTGTTCGTAATCCTCACCGTAGAGCACCTGCAGGATGTCCGCATTCCGGCGGACGCGCCAACCTTCAATCTGTCCCCAGGGGGTCAGGTCGCACATGAGCACGTGCAGCTGATCCAGCGCCTCCACGAAGCCGGCGGCGAATCCATCCGGATCTTCCGGATCGGTGTATACTGAGGCCAGTCCTTCCTGCGCTTCCAGGATGCGCAGAAGGTAAATCACATATCCGTTGTTCATTCAGAACCTCCTTGGGGACAAAAAAAGCGCCGGTTTCCCCAGATGTCTGTCATGCGCAGGCAGGGAATCCCGTTTTCAATGGGAATCTCTAGCTCGTGCGGAAGCTGCTGCCGCCTGTCCCGGTGAGCAGACGCTACGATATGGAAGATGCCATCCCGAAGATATCCTGCCGAGAGGGACTCGATGGTATCCGGTCCCGGAACGTCGGCCTGTTTCGCCGCGTCGCTTGTAAGAGCAGAAAAGCCGATGCTATAAGTGGAGTCGCTCAGGCGGATGGACACTTCTGCTTCCCCGTCCATGGCGGACTCAGCCTCCGACACGAAGCCACCCACCGGCGGTTTTCCATTCCCAGGAAGCAGGCGACGCTCTGAAAGGGCCATCGAAAGGGCGCTGTCATCCAGGCAGAGGAAGCGCCTTTTGAGCCCCTGCGCCGCGACAGCGGTGGTGCCGCTACCGTGAAATAGGTCGCATACGAGGTCGCCTTCCTTCGTGGCGCAGAGCAGAATTCGGGAAAGAAGAGCTAGGGGTTTCTGCGTTTCAAATCCCGTGCGTTCCGGATCTCGTTGCTGCAGATGGGGGATGTCGGTCCAGACATCGGAAGGGTACACGGGTTCGTCGTCGTAATAGCGGTATTCCTTCCCACCAGAGCGGATGGCCCGGTAGCTGCGGCCTGTTTCATCCACCTCGCGGCGCATGTGGTTTTCGCGACCGCCGGCTGTGCCGATGGGGACGGCTTTCAGGTTGAATGCGTATTGTGGAGAACGGGCATAAAGCAGGATGCTGTCGTGCTTCCGGGGAAAATGCCGGAGGGAGCGCCCGCCGGACTGATACGACCAAATGATCTCATTTAAAAAGTTTTCCTCGCCGAAAACTGTGTCCATGAGCAGGCGCAGGTACGCGTTCATCCGCCCGTCGCAGTGCAGAAAGATGGTGCCGTTTTCCCGGAGGAGGGCCTTTGCCAAGGTCAGCGCCTCGCTCATCATGGAAAGGTACGCTTCCCGACTTTCGTGCCGGTCCTCATAAGCGGTGGCCGAAATGGTTTTCTCCCCGGCCCGCGCACGCATGCCGAAGCGCTTCCCGGTATTGAAAGGAGGATCGAGGTACACCGCCTGCACGGATTCTGCATACTCCGGAAGAAGCCGCGCCGCGGCCTTCCGGACGTCCATGCGAAGCAGCAGGCTTCCTGCTTGGGCCCCCGCGATCTCGGAGTGGAAACAAGCGATAGGCTGAAGCATGGGGTTTCCTCCTCACTGTTTTTACCTGTATTATAGTCCTTTTTCACAGAAAATGGCAAGATGTTGCGGATTCCCGTCCTGCGTCTTCACTCCGATCATCCGAACTAGAACGCCGATGCTCCGCGCATAGGCGATGGTTTGTTCCATGCCGTTGCGGACATCGGCGGGCGTCGTCAGGAGGAGGTCGGTGTTATCCAGCGGATACCAGTTGCATCGCTGCAGGCAACCAGGGGTGAAATAATGTCCCGTGGTCGTGACTATATCCGCCAGGGCAAAGAGACGGTCGTGTCCTTTCAGGTTTTTCAGTTCCAACGGGCGGCCTGGGAGACGAACGGGGAGATCATTTCGAAAAAGATGATCCCTGGATTCCAGTAGCGCAGGAGGAGCACTGCCTTCGCAACCTAGGTATCCACCCCCAGTACGCCGCCGAAGAGGAAGTGGGTATATTCCCGTTCCGCAAGCTCCGCGAAGGTCTTTAAAAGGCGCTGCTTAAGGGCTAGGTAGTCCGGATCCGTCTCATCGAATCCGAAAAGAAGATTCTGCGGGCGATGCCCGGTGAAGGCTCAGCGAAGAGAGCGGTCCTCAGTTTTCCACCCGGTAATGCGGTTGTACTCACGCCGGATCATGGGGCTGCCCTCCTCCCCGCGGAAGGTCGCCGTTCCAGGTCGAGGCAGGAGAGGATGCGTTTTTCCGCCCCGCCGGGGGCACAACGCACGACCTTCGCGTCCATCTGTCCGTCCCGTCCACGCAGGAGGACGAGGCTGAGTTCCAGCTCTTCCCCTCCGGCCAGGCGGAGCCGCTTGTGTCGGATGTCCAGTGGTTCCCGTTTCCGGGCGGCGGGATAGATTTCCTCAGGCAGCGCGATTTCCCCGGTTTCCGCCAGACGATGTAGGTATTTGTGTACGGTAGCGAGGCTGGCGATGCCCGTCTCCCGCTGGATCTCCCGGACAGAGGGGAGGGTCCCCTCCCGTTCCCGCCAGGAAAGTACGCAGCTTCTCACTCTTCTTTCCGCCTCTCTCGCGAAGGCGGAATGCTGTTCTTTTGTCATCTTATCGTCTCTCCACAAACCACTTGCCGGGGCAAGCGTCCTGCTCCTGGACGCTGTGCTCGAAAAAGAGATAGGCTTCTTGCCCGCCGATGCGGACGGTATAGCGGTCTCCACGGCCGCCGGCCTTTTCGGCGCTGGCGGGGCGGATATCTAGTATCCGGTCGATGGGATACACCGTCCCGTCCTCCCAGCGGATAGCCCGGGGCATCATCCTGCCCCCGGCCGTGAACTCCACCTGTACGGGGACATATACCTTGGGTGATGATTTCATGGGGTTATGCCTCCTTTCATTCTTCCAGGCATCACAAGCTCTCCCCCGGAAAAAAGCTCCTGCAGAATGTGAAGATGTTCCCGGTCTGGGCGCATCTCCTCCGGAACAGTCGAGAGGACACGGCCGACACAGAGGATGGATTCTCCTTCCCGGGGACGAATAACTCCATATTTTGGATTGTGGGGATGGAGCCCGTCCTCTTGGTATTCCTTCACGGTGCCCTGCCCGCCGACGAGGAAGACGCCGATTTCCCCGGGGCGGATCTCTTTCTGCCAGCGGACCAGCAGGTGTTCTCCGTTTCGGAAGGTGGGCTCCATCGAATTTCCCGTAACGGTAATGACGGCGTCCGCCAAGCGGGTCTCTTGGGTCGCGGGGAGGAAGCAGGGCTCGCTTTCCCCGTCGGAAAAGAGCTCCGTTCCGTCGCCAGCGCATACCCGGTCGTAAAGCCGCGGAAGGACAAGCCAGCGGAGACGGCATTCCTCCCGAAGCTCCGACGCCCGGTTCTCCAGCATGGCGCGCATAAAAGAAAGGATGTTTTTCCGGTCCAGCGGGCTGAGACGGCGGTAAAACCGCAGGGCCTCCCGTTCCTCCGGGGAAAGGTCTCCTTCCGCGTCCGCAAAGCCGTACAGGGCGTTGGGCGAAACGGAAAGCAGATCACAGAGCCTTGGCAGCAGCTCCTGCTTTGGGAAGCTTACCCCCGTCTCCCAGTTGGTAACGGAGGATTTTGCCACGCCCAGTTCTTTTGCGAAGGCAGGGGCGTTGATCCCCCGGCGCAGCCGGAAGAAGCGCAGCCGGTCGCCGAATTCACTGCGGCCGGAAAGTGCGGTTCTGCGGATGAGGGTGGGTTTGGCGTTCATAAGGATTCCTCCGGAAAGGTCGTTTATTTTCAGAACATAAAGAGCATAGCACAAGAAAATTGACCTTGCAATCTCTATTTTATCGGATGCCGAGATTTTGGGAATAAAACGCCTCAAAATCTGTAGTTTTCTGTCTTGTACTGGCGAACGGACGCGAACACGGATTGTCAAAGTTCAAGAAAATGCGGTAAACTCCATTCAAAGGGAGAAAGGAGGGACGCGCATGATCCTGCACAGCGACTGCAACTGTTTTTACGCTTCTGTGGAGATGTGCGAACATCCGGAGCTCCGGGGGAAGCGGGTCGCCGTATGCGGTTCCACGGAAGACCGGCACGGCATTGTGCTGACGGCTTCCTATCCCGCAAAACACCTGGGGGTCCGTACTGGGATGGCAAACTGGCAGGCGCGGCAGGTCTGCCCGGACCTTATCATGGTGCCGCCCCACTATGAATTATATCTTCAATACTCCCGGGCGGTGCGCGGAATCTACCGGCAGTATACCGATCTCATCGAGCCCTACGGCATGGACGAGAACTGGCTGGGTCTCCCCGGGCGGGAGGATTTGCCGGGGGAAGGCGCGCGCCTGGCGGAAACGCTACGCAAGCGTGTCCTCCAGGAAATCGGCATCACGGTGTCCGTGGGGGTTTCCTTCAATAAAATCTTTGCGAAATTGGGATCCGACCGGAAGAAGCCGGACGGACAGACCATTATCACGAGGGAAAACTTCCGGGAAATTGTATGGCCTCTGCCGGCGAGGGAGCTGCTGTGGATCGGGCGGGCGACGGAGCGCAAGCTTCTGTACCGTGGCGTTTTCACGATCGGCGAACTGGCGAATACGCCACCTGCGCGCCTGCGCGACTGGTTCGGCATAAACGGACTCATGCTCTGGCGCTACGCGAACGGAATGGACGACGCGCCCGTCGCGCCCTTGGGGTATGCGCCGGATACGCTCTCAGTCGGCCACGGAACCACCTGCCGGCGGGATCTTCTCACGGAAGAAGAGGTGTGGCCGGTGCTCTATGAGCTCTCGCAGGACGTGGGACATCGCCTGCGGGCCGAGCACTTCCTGGCGGACGGCGTGCAGATCGCCGTGCGGGACTGCGACCTTGGCTGGGAGCAGTACCAGTCCCCCCTCCCGGCGCCAACCCGCAGCCCCTTCGAGCTTGCGCAGGCGGGATACGCGCTTTTCCGCCGTCGGTTCCATTGGGTGCGCCCCGTGCGGGCACTTACTATCCGGGGCATCCGTCTCCTGCCCGACAATGTCCCCGTGCAGACAGACCTATTTTCACACGCAGAGAAACGGGAAAAGCGCCGCCAGCTGGATGACGCGGTGGATGAGCTTCGGCGGCGCTTTGGGACGAACGTGGTATCTCCCGCGTCCCTCCTGGGGGAAATCCCACTGGCGCGGGACCGTTGCGAGATAGTCCCGCTTCCGGGGATGCCCATGCGGCAATAGGCATGCGTTTTCATATTCTGCTTCCTGCGTAGCTTGATCCATCTAGGTTTCCGGCTCGCAGTTCTTACCCGATATGGGGATGGGAAATCTTCCGCCCTGATCGTCAGTCAGATGGCGGAAAGGAATGGATATTGTATGAAACTGGAACGGACGGACTACGAAGGAGAAGACATGAATGCCGGCCGATCAACCAGGAAGAAACGGATGAACGCAAAATGGCATTATGAAAACATTTCAGCGGAACGGGCAGTGCGGGTGCTGGCAAATCAGCGGCTTTTACTGGAACAGGCGGAGGAGGCGAAGGAGGAGACAAAACGCTGCCGGAAATTGACCACCGAAACGGGTTCCGGTATCATGATGAACAAGGGCTCGGAGGGATAAAAAACCATGCGGAGGAAGTGATGCTCCGTCTTATCTCCGCAGAGGAAAAGAAGAACTGAGCGGCGGAGCGCCTTACCCGGGAAGAGCGGATCGGGAAACTCTTTTCCGTCTCCTGGTAGAGGACGCGTTGCTGCTGCACCTCCGCTGGATGCGGGGACTCCCCTGGTACTCGAAAAAGAAAAAACTGCGGGGTTTTCCCGCAGTTAGATTGCTTCAAGTGAATACCTTAACCATAAGTTTATGGTAGTTTATAGGTTCTTTCTCGATTTTTACTGAAGCATATATGTAACTCAATGTGTCGCCAAAGAAGTACAAGTGATTTTCCTGCAAAAATCCGTCATGGGTTTGATGTCCTCCCATGTGAACAGCCTGCGATCCGCCATTCGGTGTAGCATAGTGATATAATCTCCACTTGGCAGTTGTTCAACAAAAGCGTCCCCTGGAGACCTAAAGCCTGACCTTTCCTTATAAAACATCAGTCCAAAATAATACTCAATTTCACCGGAAGAAAACTGCTTCATGACGTCGAACGGGATTCGACTGATCCAGCGAACCGCTGGCAGATAGGTAAGCCAGTGTCGTTTTTCCTCCTGCAGGATTATCTCTTTTTTCGCTTTCTTTGTGTATGTAGGAGAGAGATTCAGCCACTACATTTCAGGCAGATTCTCGACCTGAATCTTGCTCACATCCCGTTCAAGCGCCAGCAACGCTTCGCGATAGTTTCTAGTGACATGATCGCAAATGGTATGCGTTTCATTTTCAGGTTCGATTCAGCTTCTTTCTTGAAAAGCATCGCTTTGATTTTTTCAGAGGCATGCTGCCGATCAGAATGGCGCACTGTTCCAGTGAAAAGCCGCAGGACAGCAGCATGCGGCTAAAGTTAAAACGCTGGGTATCGAGCGTAGTGTAATACAGGGGTCAGTTTTCTTTATTGACCGATGATGCCGACTTTTTCGTAATGGCGCAGCATATGTGTGGTTACACTGAGCAGAGAAGCCGTTTCACTGATGGTATACTTCATAGATCTGACTCCCAACCTTCGCACCATGCGGATCTTATAAAGAACGTTGGAAAGAGCAGAATGAAATAAATTCTTCTTTTTTGCTGAGCTTCTTTCCATATACCTTTACAGAAGCTCCATCCTGAGCGCCGCCTCGTCCACATTCGGCATTGCCTGCAAAAGACGGCGAACGAGACGCTCAAAGGACTCTTCCGGCATCCTACCCGCGGGCGGGAAAAGCACGTCCTCCGGGAGGAAGCGCTCCGCCGGCTCCGGCACCGCATTGCCCCATCCGTAAGGAACGCCGTCTTTGGAGAGGCTGTAGCGGAAATCCGCGATGACCACAAAGGTCTGCATCTGCAGCCGGGTCAGCGCCGCGTCGTATCCCTTGATCAGTCCCGTTCCGCGGCGGATCTGCGAGGAGATGGAGAAGGGATGCGCTTCCAAATAGCGCATGATCTGCCGGTCCGGCTGCGCGGCGCGCCCTTCTTCCCATTCTTCCCAAACAAGTCCGTCCCGGCGGAAATTCGCGAGATCGGGGAAGCATTCAGGGCTCACAAAAGCCGCTTTGCCGCGGAGAAACTTGCCGTAAACGCAGGCACCGGAAGAAGCCAGCGGCCCTTTCCATTCCCATGGGCCTTCACGGTCGGTAAACCAAATGCCAGGATCGATCCGCTCTTCTACGGACCATCCGTGGACGTGGTTCCTGAAAAAGGGTAGCATGCCGGATTCGCGGATCGCCGTTTCCATGCCCTCCCGGTCCCGGATGAGAAAGTCTTTCATCACGTTTCCTCCCCGTAAAAACGGAGCTGCGCCCCAAAGAACGCAGCTCCCGTCCGTATGCATCCGCCGCGGTATACGGAGGATCAGCGGAGTTTTAGTCCGTCGGAGAAGGCCTTGCCGACTGCATCGCCGATGACTCGGTATACGCTGAAAGAGGGATCGAAAATGATGGGACGGAGTTTACCCAGATCGACCTTTCCGTCCGTCAGGATGCTCTCGTCTGCCTGCTGGGCAACGACGGTTCCGATGAGATATCCGGTATCCGGATCCCAGGAGCGCACAGTGCACTCGAGGGTCAGGGGGAATTCCTCGATGATCGGCGCGTTCACATGTTCGCTCTTGTGGGTATGGCAGCCGGCCTTTTCGATCTTGTTTGCCTTCTTGCCGGATTCGACGCCAAAATAATCGGAGATGAGGATGGTATCCGCCGTGCCGAAGGCCACGGTGAAGGCGCCGGTCTTTTCAAAGTTTTCGGTGGTCTTGTGTTTGGAGAGCATGAGAGTGATTTCCCCTGTGTCGCTCTGCATGCCCCAGGCAGCGTTCATGGCATTCGGGACACCGTCTTCGTCGTAGGTGCCGAGGATGAAAACTCCTTCTGGCGTAATGGTGCACTTGTCGCCCTTGAATTCGACGGACATACGCTTTTCCTCCTTATGTTTAGATGAGTGTATCTTAACAGAAACCATCCTTTTTGTCGAATGGTTTCTCGTATTCAATCCTGTGTTATTCCCGTGGATCGGAGAGAATCAATCGGCTCTCGCAGATGCAGCAGGACTCTGTTTCTTTCCCTCTGAGGAGGAGGGAAAGCAGCTTCGCCCCTTCCCGTCCGATGGCTTCACCGGGAATGTCGATGAGGTCGATGGCTGGCTCCATGTGTCGTCCGAGATCCGACAGGCCGAGCCCTGCCGCAAGGATGCGGATGCTATGGAACCCGGCTGCGCGGAGCCCGGCGGATACTCCGACGGCGAGCACCTCGTTGTCGCAGAAAACGAGATCCGGCGGCTTTACGAGGGAAAGCAGCTGTCCGGCGGCGTCGTATCCGCCGGAAACGCTGTTCTCCGTCAGGAGGACATGTTCCGGTAGACAGGAGATGCTGGCTGCGGCGCAGGCCGCCCGGATCGCTTCCCGTCTTGTCGTTTTCGGTACCATTGCGCGGGCGTCCGTGACGAAACCAAGCCGTCTTGAGCCTTGGCGAAGTGCGTACTCCCGGGTAAGCCGCCCAATGTCCTCGATGTCGGACGTGCAGAAGGGGAAGCGCAAGGAAACACGGTTCAGAAAAACGACGGGTTTTCCGAGGTCCGCTTCTTCGAGCTGGCGCTGATCCTCCGCCGTTGTACAGCCGACCAGCGCGCCGTGAACGGCCGGATTGCGAAGGCGGCGGATCAGCTGATCCATTTTTCCATTTTCAAAAGGCAGGACCGTGAGTTCAAGAGGATGATTTTCGTCCGTTGCTGCCTCCGCAGCGCCACGCGCCACGCGCATGAAAAAGGTGGAGCGTCCGTCCAGCACCCAGCAGAGCGCTACGGGCGGCGGCCCGGCCTTGCCTCGAAGGGCTTGGGCGGCGCGGCTGGGCCGATAGGAGAGCGCTTCCATCGCGTTTTGTACCCGCTGGACTGTCTCTGCGGGGATGCTGCGCACTTCCTGCTGTCCGTTCAGCACGATGGAAACCGTGGATACGGAAACCCCTGCGCGCGCGGCCACGTCCCGGATGGTTGCCATTTTCGAACCCTCCCCGGAAAAGTTTTTAAAACCCCTTTACATGCATGATAAACCATGGTATCCTTTCAGTCAAGTAGAACGTTCTACTAACATCCAACCAAGGAGGATCGGATATGAAAAAGGCACTCTTATGGCTGCTGACGCTGGCTCTTTGCTTCTCCGGTGCGGCGCTGGCCGAAGGAATCCCGCAGGACGGTACCTTCGCGGCGGAAGCGCAGGGCTTTGGCGGCGCGGTCAAGGTTGAGATCACCGTCTCCGGCGGCGAGATTTCCGGCGTTGCGATCACAGGCGAGAACGAAACGCCTGCGCTCGGCGGCGTGGCTGTCGACACCATGGATGACGCGATCCTTGCGGCCGGAACGCCCAACGTGGACGGTGTGGCTGGTGCGACCGTAACTAGCACGGCCATCCGCACGGCGGCGACGGAAGCGCTGGAAGCGGCAGGTGCGGACATCGCGGAGCTGGACGCAAACCGCAAGGACGCGGCGGAAGAGACTGCACACGAGGAAAAGGAACTCGCCTGCGACGTGGTCGTCGTCGGCGCGGGCGGCGCTGGCATGAGCGCGGCGATCACCGTGCACGAGGCGGGCCTCTCCGTCATCATCCTCGAGAAGATGGCATATGTGGGTGGCAACACTACGAAGGCCACCGGCGGTATGAACGCGGCGGAAACTCATTATCAGGCGGAATCTGGCATCACCGACAGCGTGGATCAGTTTGTTGAAGACACGATGAAGGGCGGCCACGATATCAACAATCCGGATCTTGTGCGCACGATGGCGGAGCGCAGCGCAGCGGGTATTGACTGGCTGGATTCCATCGGCGCGCCCCTGCCAAAGGTTTCCTTCTCCGGCGGCGCGACGAACGCGCGCATCCATGCCCCGGCGGACGGAACCGGCGTCGGCGAATATTTGGTGGAAGCGTTCTCCAAGAAGCTCTCCGAGCTCGGCATCGAGCCTATGCTGAACACGAAAGCGACCGAACTGCTCGTCGAAGACGGTAAAGTTGCCGGCGTCAAGGCTGAGTCGAAGGACGCGGTCTACACCATCCGTGCGAAGAGCGTGGTTCTTGCTTCCGGCGGCTTTGGCGCAAATGAGGAAATGTACTGCCAGTACCGCCCCGACCTGCGCGGCACGGTGACTACCAACGCCCCCGGCGCAACAGGTGACGGCATCGTCATGGCCCAGGCGGTCGGCGCGGATCTCGTGGACATTGAGCAGATCCAGCTGCATCCGACCGTAGAGCAGACTACCAGCATGCTGATCACCGAAAGCGTCCGCGGCGACGGTGCGATCCTCGTGAACCAGAACGGCGAGCGCTTCATCAACGAGCTGTTGACCCGCGACGTGGTCAGTGCCGGCGAGCTGGCACAGCCAGGCTGCTATGCCTACATTATCTTTGACCAGCGCCTGCGCGACGGACTCAAGGCGATTGAGAAGTACGTGAAGAACGGCCTGACCGTGCAGGCGGACACGCCGGAAGAGCTGGCGGAAAAGATCGGCTGCGATCCCGCGGTCTTCGCGAAGACGCTTGCGGACTGGAACGGCTATGTGGCCGCGAAGAATGACGAAGCCTTCGGGCGTACGACGGGTATGGAAAATGATCTCTCCGTTGCTCCGTATTACGCGATCAAGATCGCTCCCGGTATCCATCACACAATGGGCGGCGTCAAGATCGACACCCTGACCCACGTCATCGATACGGACGGGAACATCATCCCGAACCTATACGCGGCGGGTGAGGTCACCGGCGGCGTTCACGGCGGAAACCGTATCGGCGGTAACGCGGTCGCGGACATCGTGGTCTTCGGCCGCCTCGCAGGCGAGCAGGCCAGCGAGAACGCGAAATAATCTAGGATTCTCATACAACATGGGCAGCCGCGGTTCATCCGCGGCTGTTTTCTTCGATTTGCCGGATACGATAAACGGCAAGTTCACAATTTCGTCGCAATGTCTCCGCTCTTATTCGACATTGGGAAGCTACAATGCGTTTATTAAATCAGTAGAAGAAAGAGTAGAGAGGCGAGAACCATGTCGGCTTTCCCGGTGAAACTCCTTGCGCTGCTGACAGCGCTTCTGGCTGCGGGGACGGCGGCCTTCGCGGAGGAGAAGGCTTCCGTAGGCGTCCGCTTTACCAGCCTTTGTGTCACGGCGGAGGGACGTTCCTTCCGCTATATGAAAAATGGCTCCTGTCTGACGGTGAACGGCGCGCTGGCGGACGAGGAAGTGGTGGATACGCTGCTGCGCCACCTGTCTTCCGCGCTCTCGGGGGAGAACGCCGCTTTCACGCCGGATTCCGCGCCTGTCATGACGGTGAGCTTCACCGCCGGCAGCGAATCGGGAACCATCTCTTTCTATCCGGATGATGCGGATAAAAAGAAGATATATGTGGTTTCCTCAGGCGAAGATGCCAGCATCACGGAAGCTTGGCGGGTGGGTACGATCCTCCTCGCCTGCGAAGGCAGCCAGGCAGCGGAGGAAGAAGAGAAAACGCCAGATGCGGGAGAGACGCGGTAAAACGGGAAGAGCAGGTTTTAATTTCGAAAACTGAAAAACAACAAAATAGAACTCCGGTGAATGTTCCGTTCAGAATGCGGTGTTCGCTGGGGGAAATTAAACAACCAGTGCTTCATAGGGCCAGATGGAGGAGAACTCTTACTCCAGTTTTTCAGTTTTTCAGCAAGCTCACGCATCTCGATATCATTCTGCAGATTTAAAAAGTAGCGATCTGATACGCCAAAAAAGCATCCTAGGCGAATGGATGGTCAGCAGTGATTTTTCTGCGGTCATGCAGATTATCCTAGATACGGTATATCGGTACGTGGATACTCTGCGCAACCTTATACGCTGAAAGCTGCATAGGGTTCATGAATTCCTCTGTGAGGATTTCACCAATGGTGGGAGTAGGAATACGGGTGTTCATGATTTCGCTTTCTTTCCTGTCAATTATGGAGTGCTTCTGCGAAAAAGTCTTCCAGTTGATCTTTTCCGTCTGTTTTTTTTAAAGCTTCTTATCATAGTAAAATTAAATACGAATTATGTGTACACGTTAATAAGAAATGATCTGTAATCTGATATCCGGCGTTAAGCCGTTTTTCCGTAAGAAAAAGCTCCGGCCGTCGCCGAAGCTTTTATCTTAAGGGATGGATTTACACTACGGTCCTCTTTTTGTTCATGAAGTGGGCGATCAGGACGACACCGATCACGGCGGCCGCGCCGATTATGTCCGTCAGCGTGCCGGGAATCACCATGCACAGGCCGCCCGCAAAGGACAGTAGCCGGAGCGGAAGCGGAAGTGGACCGTTCAGATAGCCGATGAAGCCGCCCCCGATGCCGATGAGGCCGAAGATCGCGGTGATAATCATCGGGAGCGCGTCCAGGAAGGTACCGCCGATCATGATCATCTTCGGATTCAGCGCGAACATGTATGGGATCAGGAAGGCTGCGATGGCCAGCTTCGTCGCGTTCACGCCAGTCTTGAAGGCGTTGCCCTTCGCGATGGCGGAGCCGGCGTAGGCTGCGAGCGCGACTGGCGGCGTGATGTCCGCCACGATGCCGAAGTAGAAGCAGAACATATGCGAAGCCAGGAGCGGCACGCCGGCCTTGATCAGGATGGGTGCCGCGATCGTGGAGGTGATCAGGTAGTTCGACGTGGTGGAAACGCCCATGCCCAGGATCAGTGAGGTGAACATCGCGCAGACGAGCGCCAGGAAAACGCTATTGCCCACAAGTTCAAAGATACCGAGGCCAATGCGCTGGCCGAGGCCTGTCAAGGTTACCATGCCGATGATAATGCCCGCGGTGGAGCAGGCTGTCGCCACGGAGATGACGCTGCGCGCCGCCTGAGGGAGCGCCGTGAAGATCTGCAGAAAAGGAACGCGGGTGCCCTTGCGCAGATACGGAACAATGACGCAGATGAGGCAGCCTAGGAGCGCCGCGCGGTTGATCGTGAAGCCGGCGAGCATCATCCAGATGATCCCGACGAGGGGTAGCAGCAGGTGTCCTTTGTCCCGCATGAGTGGCAGGAGCTGCGGGAGTTTCTCCCGTGGGAGGCCTTTAAGGCCCAAGCGCTTCGCCTCGAGATGCACTGAGATCCAGATGCCCGTGAAGTACAGGCTAGCCGGGATGATCGCGATGGCCATCAGCTGCCGGTACGGGATGTTGCAGGTTTCCGAGATCAGGAACGCGGCAGAGCCCATGACCGGTGGCATGATCTGCCCGCCCGTGGAGGCTGCCGCTTCCACGGCACCTGCGAACTCCGGCTCGTATCCCAAGGATTTCATCATCGGGATCGTGAAGGATCCAGTGGAAACCGTGTTCGAAACGGAAGAGCCAGAAACCGTGCCCTGCAGCGCGGAGGAGAGGACAGCGACCTTTGCCGGGCCGCCCGCTGCCCAGCCGGCTAGCGCATTCGCGAGGTCAATGAAGAACTGGCCGATTCCGGTCTTCTCCAGGAAAGCGCCAAATAGGATGAAAAGGAAGATGTAGGTGGAGCAGACGCCGAGCGGATTACCGATGACGCCCTCCGTTGTGATGAACAGGTGTGTGATGATTCGCTTCAGGGCAAAGCCGCGGTGCTGCAGGAAGCCGCCCATGTATTTGCCCACCATGCCGTACAGAAAGAAGCAGGAGGCGATGATCACGATGGGCGGGCCGACGACGCGCCAGCAGGCCAGCAGCACGAGTGCGATCCCGAGCCCGGCCATGATTGTATCAACCTGGTTATACATGCCGGCGCGGAACTGCAGCGGCTTGTAGTTGATGATGAAGTATCCCGCGACGCAGAGGAAGAGGGCCGCAAACACGCAGTCGTACCAGGGGAGCTTCCGTCGGTCGGCATGCTTCGTGGCGGGATAGAGGATGTACGCCATGGAGATCGCGAGGCCCAGGTGCGTATAGCGCAGGATCTGCAGCGGGACCTTGTTCGAGATGGAGGCATACAGCTGGAAGAGCGCCCAGCAGGTCAGGATCACTTTAATGATCCGGTCTCCCGTCGGCGAAAAAATCTTATATTTCGACTCCCGGTCGATCTCATCCAGCTTGATTTCCTCCGGAGAAATCTGCTTTTTCTTAAAAAGTGCCATACGTACTCCTTACTGACGGAAATCGGGCAGGGCATGTTGCCCTGCCCGTCTGGAACCTTTGAAATTACTTGAGGTAGTCAGGAATCACGACGCCCTGCTCCTCATAGTATTTCCGTGCGCCCGGATGGAGATTCGCGGGGATGCCGGAGAGGCAGTCATCAAGGCTCATGAAGTTTGCCTTTTTGTTGATCTCCTTGATGCTGTCGAGATTCTCATAGATGGTTTTCGTCAGCGTGTAGATCTGGTCCTCGGAGAACATGTCGCCATTGCAGACGAGCATGCACTTAACGGCCACAGAAGTCACCGGATGGCCAAGGTTGTACTCGTCGGTCTCCGGGGTGAAGACGGAGTAGAACGGATACTCCTTGAGGAGGATATCTAGGTGCTCTTGGTCGATGGAAAGCTGGTCGATGGTGTTGTTCAGGGAGAGCTCCATCATGTTGCTGTTCGGATAGCCGGAGCACAGGAACATGCCGTCGAAGGTGCCGTCCTGCACGCCGTTCTTCGCGGTGGCCTGGTCAGCGAAGGTCTCGTCGATGTCGTCATAGGTCATGCCATAAGCGCCCAGGATCTGACGGGCGGCGACTTCATAGCCGGAGCCTACGGCGCCGACGCAGATCTTCTTGCCGCGCATGTCGGCCACGGAGCTGATGCCGGAGTTCTTGCGGACGATGATCTGCACCATTTCCGGATAGCAGGCGGTGATGGCGGAAATGTTGGTTACGGGATAACCTTCGAAGAGCTCGATGCCATTCAGCGCGTAGCTGAAGACATCGGACTGGATCATGGCGAACTCATTGTCGCCGGAGGCCATGAGGCGGGCGTTCTCGGTGGATCCACCGGTGGCATTAACGGTTAGATTCGCGCCGGTCACGCTGTTGACGACGGTGCAGACCGCGTTGCCGAAGCTGTAGTAGTTGCCAGTGGCGCTGCCGGTGCCCATGAGGTAAGACCCGGTGAAATCAGCCATGGCGGTGGCGGAGAAGACGAGTGCGAGGCACAGAACCAGTGCGAACAGACGATTCTTCATGTGTTTGCGCTCCTTTTTATTAATTTGGTAAGCGATTACGAAAGATTATACTATGCAAAGCTTCATTTTGCAACAAAAAGTATGAAACAGACAGGCAGAAAGCCGGATCTCCCGGGGAGCATCTCCGTATGTTTTGCGAAAGAGGGACGGTTAAATCGCCATGTCTTTGTGTTCTCAGAAGAGTCCTGTGATCTTCCCGTCCGCGTCTACGTCGATGTCCATAGCGGCGGGATGTTTGGGAAGACCGGGCATGGTCATGATGTCGCCGGTCAGCGCTACGGCGAATCCAGCGCCGGCCGAGAGGCGGACCTGCCGGACGGTGAGAATGAAATCCTCCGGTGCGCCCACCTTAGCGGGATCATCTGTTAAAGAATACTGGGTTTTTGCGATGCATACGGGAAGGTTGCCACAACCTTCGCTTTGCAGTTTGGCGAGTTCCTTTTCCGCGGCTGCCGCAAAGGCGACATGCTCTGCGCCGTAGATTTTCTTCGCTACAGTCCGGATCTTGTCCGCGAGGGAAAGGTCATCAGGATAGGTAAAGGAGAAATCTGCGTTCCCTTCCTTCATCGCGGTGAGAACTTCCCTGGCGAGCAACCGTCCGCCTTCGCCGCCATGCGCCCAGACTTCGCAGGGCGCAAAGTGCGCGCCGAGCTCTCGGCAGGTATCTCGGATGAGGACAATTTCCTCCTCTGTATCCTCCGTAAAACGATTCAGAGCCACGACAGCTGGGAGACGCCAGACCTCGCGGATGTTCCTGAGATGGCGGCGGAGATTGCCAAGCCCATTGCGCAGCGCATCCATGTCGTGCTGTTTCAGGTTTTCTTTCTTCTGACCGCCGTGGCAGCGCAGGGCGCGCACCGTCGCGACCAGCACTACCGCATCCGGCGCAAAACCCGCCAGGCGGCACTTGATGTCGATGAACTTCTCCGCGCCGAGATCGGCGCCGAAGCCTGCCTCCGTTACGACTGCGTCCGCAACGCGCAGAGCTGTCTTTGTTGCCCGCACGGAGTTGCATCCGTGCGCAATGTTCGCGAAGGGACCGCCGTGGATAAAGGCTGGCGTTCCGCCTATGGTCTGTACCAGATTGGGCTGAACGGCCTTCGTGAGCAGTGCAGCTGCCGCGCCTTCTGCGTGAAGATCGCCCGCCGTCACGGGCTGGTCGTCGTAGGTCCGCGCCACGACGATGTTTGCAATCCTCCGCTTCAGGTCGGAAAGATCTTCTGCCAGGCAGAAAACGGCCATCAGTTCTGAAGCGGTGGTGATGTCAAATCCTTCCTCCCGGGGAACGCCGTTGGGCTTACCGCCGAGACCCACTACGAGATGCCGGAGTGCCCGGTCGTTCATGTCCAAACAGCGGCGGAAGGAAATCCGCCGGGGATCGATGGAAAGGGGATTCCCCTGCTGGATGCTGTTGTCCAGCATGGCGGCAATCAGGTTATTGGCCGCGGTGATGGCATGAAAGTCCCCGGTAAAGTGAAGATTGATGTCTTCCATGGGCAGCACCTGTGCGTATCCGCCGCCGGCCGCTCCGCCCTTCATACCGAAGACAGGGCCTAAAGAGGGCTCGCGCAAAGCCAGGCAGGTCTTTATTCCCTCCAAATTCAGGGCGTCTGCTAAACCAATAGAGACGGTGGTCTTTCCCTCTCCCGCGGCGGTAGGATTGATGGCGGTAACCAGAATGAGTTTGCTATCCGCGGGGCGCTCTTTCAGGGCGTCTGCGTTCACTTTGGCCATGGCGCGGCCATAGGGCTCCCACTGATCTGCAGTCAGACCGAGTTTCCCGGCGATCTCGTCGATGGATTTCAGAGAACAGGACTGTGCAATTTCAATGTCGCTGGGCATGGATGAACCTCCCTTATTTCTTCTGCCGCGCATAAACTCTGCAAAAAGCATATGCGGGCGCAGGATCATCTGATCTGTGAAGCTGTTCTGAACTTTCAAACTTTCAACCTTCCGAGAAAACAAGAAACAGGAGATCACTGTTTGCAACCGTTTTCTCACGCGCAGAGTATAACAAAGCCGGCAGAATTATTCAAGGCACAGAATTCGGCAAGACGTCCGCGTATTCTTGCGCAGACCATGTTTTCCGTGTACAATAAAATCGATTTCCAAACAAGAGACAGGGGGACAAATTCATATGCAGACCAGAGAACGCCACAGCTTCTCCGGAAGTCTTGGTTATGTACTTTCCACCGCAGGCAGCGCCGTTGGCCTCGGCAACATCTGGCGCTTTCCGTATCTCGCCGCCAAATACGGCGGAGGCGCCTTTTTACTCGTATACATCCTGCTTGCCGTGACGTTCGGCTACACCATGATTGTGTCCGAAACGGCACTGGGCCGGATGACTCGGCGCAGTCCGGTGGGCGCGTTCTCGCGTTTTTCTTCTTCCACTCCCGCTAAAGCAGGCGGCTGGCTAAACGCTGTCATCCCAATTCTCATCCTTCCTTATTATTCGGTGATCGGAGGATGGGTGCTGCGTTATCTTTTCGGGTATCTGCGCCTCTCGGGCGGAACTATGGCCGCGGACGGCAATTTTGAGGCTTTCATCGGCAGTCCGGGCATGTCCGTACTCTGGTTCGTACTGTTTGCCTTTGCTACGATGGCGGTCGTTTTCGCGGGGGTGCAGGGCGGCATCGAGAAGGTCTCGACGATCATGATGCCCGTCCTGATCCTCCTTTCGGTCGTCGTGGCGGGCTTTTCCGTCACGCGGCCGGGCGCTCTTCCCGGCGTTTCTTACTTCCTGATTCCGGATCTTTCGCGGCTTTCTCTGATGACTGTCGTGGCGGCGCTGGGTCAGATGTTCTATTCCCTGTCTATTGCCATGGGCATCCTCGTTACCTTTGGTTCGTATATGCAGAAAGATGCGGACATCGAACGCTCCACCATGCAGGTCGAGATATTTGACACGGCCGTAGCGATCCTGGCGGGACTCATGGTGATCCCCGCGGTATTCGCGTATTCCGGCGGAACGCCGGAAGCGCTCGGGAAAGGGCCCGCCCTCATGTTTGTCACTCTACCGAAGGTTTTCTTCTCCATGCGGGGAGGGGCGTTCATCGGCGCGCTCTTCTTTGCGCTCGTCTTCTTTGCGGCGCTGACGAGCTCCGTATCGCTGGCGGAGAGCGCCGTATCCACAATTGAGGACGAGCTGCGTCTCTCCCGACGGCCAGCCTGCTTGTTGCTGTCCTGCATTATGCTGCCGCTGGGACTTCTATCCTGCCTCGGATTCAATGTCCTGTCCGGCGTCACGCCCCTCGGCATGGACTTCCTTTCATTTTTTGATTTCATGACGAATTCGGTCATGATGCCCGTTGCGGCGGCAGCCATCTGCATCCTCGTGCTTCGTTGCGTCGGCGTCAGCCGGATGGAGGAAGAGGTGCTTTCCTCCTCTGCTTTTCGCCGGAGAGGCCTGTATCGCTTCATCCTTCGCTACGTTGCCCTCGCGCTCCTCGCAGTGATTCTCGTTTCCTCCGCGATGGACGCGTTCGGGATCATACGGATCTGATGTTTTGTCCCGCAGACAGACCGACAGAACAGGAAAGCCGCCGCCCAATCCGGGCGGCGGTCTTTATGAATATCCGGGTTATTACTTCGTGTATAGCGGCCGCTTCTCGTAGTGCGTGTGCAGGAGCTCGTGGGCCGTGTGGCTGCCGGGCTTGCTGAGGAAGTCGGCATAGATCTGTTTGATCTCCGCGTTCTCGTGGCTCTTGCGGAGGAGCTTCTCGGCGTCCTCGTTGTAGAGGGCTTTCGCGCGCTCGACGCGCACATCCACTGTCATCTTCGTCTGCGCGGAGACGATTGGCTGGCCGCCGCCGTTGACGCAGCCGCCCGGGCAGGCCATGATCTCGATGAAGGCGTACTTCTTGTCGCCCTTTTTGACCCGCTCGATGAGCTTCGTCGCATTGCCCGTGCCGCTAGCGACCGCGACCAGCACTTTCGTGCCGTCCAGGTCAATCTCGGCTTCCTTGATGCCCTCGATGCCGCGGACCGCGTGGAAGTCGACGTTCTCCAGAACCTTGCCGGTCACGGTCTCATAGGCTGTGCGCAGCGCGGCTTCCATAACGCCGCCAGTCGCGCCGAAGATGACAGCCGCGCCGGTGGATTCGCCCATCAGGCTGTCGAAGTCGCCGTCCGGCAGGTTCGCGAAGTCGATGTTCGCTTCCTTGATCATACGGGCGAGTTCGCGTGTCGTGAGGACTGCGTCCACGTCCGCTAGACCGTCGTGGCCCATCTCAGGCCGCCGCGCCTCGAACTTCTTCGCTGTGCAGGGCATGACGGAGACGACCGCGATATCCTTCGGATCGATGCCCGCGCGCTTCGCGTAATATGTCTTGACCATCGCGCCCAGCATCTCGTGCGGGGACTTGCAGGAGGACAGGTTCGGAAGCATATCTGGATGATAGGTCTCGCAGTATTTGATCCAGCCCGGGGAGCAGGAGGTCATCATCGGCAGCACGCCGCCGTTCGTGATACGCTCAACCAGCTCGTTGGCTTCTTCCATGATTGTGAGGTCAGCGCCGAAATCGGTGTCAAAGACCTTGTCGAAGCCCAGGCGGTGCAGCGCGGTGGCCATCTTGCCGGTCACGCTGGTGCCCATCGGCAGGCCGAATTCCTCGCCCAGGGCGGCGCGGACCGCCGGAGCGGGCTGGACGACTACGTGCTTGCTCGGATCGCGGATGAGGTCCCAGACAAGCTTCGTTTCGTCCTTCTCGTAGAGGGCACCGACCGGGCAGTTCACGATGCACTGGCCGCAGTTGATGCAGCCCATCTCGGAGAGCTTCATCTCCCAGGGGGACTCGATGGCTGTCTTGAAGCCGCGGTTCACCGGGCCGATGACGCCGACGTTCTGCACCTTCTCGCAGACGGCGACGCAGCGGCGGCAAAGCACGCACTTGCTGTTGTCACGCACGATGGAGGGCGAGAGATCATCCACCAGGTACTGGTTCTTCGCGCCGGCGAAGTATTCTTCGTCGTCCACTTCCAGCTCGCGGCAGAGCTTCTGCAGCTCGCAGTTCTGGCTGCGGATGCAGGAAAGGCACTTCTTCTCATGGGTGGAGAGAGTCAGCTTCAGGATGTTCCGGCGGTAATTCCGGATCTCCGGGGTATTGGTCTTGACCTTCATGCCGTTCGACGCAGGCAGAACGCAGGAAGCCTGCAGCGAACGGGCACCGGAATCGACGACGCACATACGGCAGGCGCCGATCTCGTTAACGCCCTTCAGGAAGCAAAGGGTGGGGATGCGAATGCCGGCCTGTCTCGCCGCTTCCAGAACCGTCGTGCCCTGGGGGACCGAAACCTCGATGCCGTCAATCGTCAGCGTAATCATGTTTTCCATCGTTTCATCCTCCGCACGATTAGTTCTTGATGATCGCGCCGAAGCGGCACTTCTCCATGCAGGCGCCGCACTTCAGGCACTTTTGCGGGTCGATGACGTGCTGCTGCTTCACCGCGCCCGTGATTGCGCCGGCAGGGCAGACACGCGCGCAGGCGGTGCAGCCGCGGCACTTGTCGGTGATCATGTACTGCAGGAGATGCTTGCAGTGATGGGCGGGGCAGCGCTTCTCGTAGATGTGCGCCTCGTACTCGTCGCGGAAGAACTTGAGGGTGGAGAGCACAGGGTTCGCCGCCGTCTGGCCTAGGCCGCAGAGGGCGGTGGACTTGATGGTCTGCGCCAGTTCTTCCAGCCGCTCGATGTCGCCGTCCTGGCCTTGTCCGTTCACGATGCGGTTCAGGATCTCCAGCATGCGCTTGGTGCCGACGCGGCAGGGAGTGCACTTTCCACAGGACTCGTCCACGATGAAGTCCATGTAGAAGCGCGCGATGTCGACCATGCAGTTGTCCTCGTCCATGACGATCATGCCACCGGAACCCATCATGGAGCCGGCCGCGATCAGGTTATCATAATCGACGGGCGTATCCAGTAGGGACTCGGGCAGGCAGCCGCCGGAGGGGCCGCCGGTCTGAACGGCCTTGAATTTCTTGCCCTTCGGACAGCCGCCGCCGATGTCGTAAATGATCGTGCGCAACGGTGTGCCCATGGGGACTTCCACCAGGCCGGTGTTGTTGATCTTACCGCCGAGCGCGAAGACCTTCGTGCCCTTGGACTTTTCGGTGCCCATGGAGGCGAACCACTCGGAACCGTGAAGGATGATTTGTGCAACGTTGGCGTAGGTCTCCACGTTATTCAGCATGGTGGGCTTTCCGAAGAGGCCACGGACCGCCGGGAACGGCGGACGGGTTGTCGGTTCACCGCGCTTGCCTTCAATGGAATGCATGAGAGCCGTTTCCTCGCCGCAGACGAAGGCGCCGGCGCCCAGGCGGATGAAGAGGTTGAAATTGAAGCCGGTCTCAAAGATGTTTTCACCCAGCAGGCCGTATTCCCGGGCCTGCTTGATGGCGACGGTCAGCCGCTTTACGGCAATCGGGTACTCAGCGCGGACGTAAATATAGCCTTCGGAGGCGCCGATGGCATAGCCGGCGATGGCCATGGCCTCGATGATAGCGTGCGGGTCGCCTTCAAGAATGGAACGGTCCATGAACGCGCCTGGGTCGCCCTCGTCGGCGTTGCAGGCCACGTATTTTTGATCCGCCTGGCTGTTGTAGGTGAACTTCCACTTGAGGCCGGTGGGGAATCCGCCGCCGCCGCGGCCGCGCAGGCCGGACTTCAAGATCTCGTCAATAACTTCCTCACGGGTCATGGAGGTCAGCGCCTTTTCAAGGGCGCGGTAGCCGTCCATCGCGAGGTACTCGTCGATGTTCTCCGGATCGATGACGCCGCAGTTGCGCAGGGCGATGCGGTGCTGGTGCTTATAGAAGTTGATGTCCTCGAGGGACTTCTGGGCGTTCTGTTCGTGGGTGGCGTGGTCGGTGTAGACGAGGTGCTCCACCTTGCGCCCTTTGAGTAGATGCTCGGTGACGATCTCTTCCACATTTTCCGGCTTCACCCGGCTGTAGAAGGTGCCATCAGGATAGACGATGACGACGGGACCAGCTTCACACAGGCCGAAGCAGCCGGTACGGATGACCTTTACTTCGTGGTCGAGGCTGTACTTCTTCAGGTTCTCTTCAAAGAGTTCGATCAGCGTCGCGGAACCGGAAGAGGAACAGCCGGTGCCGCCGCATACCAGTACGTGCGCGCGATAAATATCCATGCTTCTCCCTCCGATCAGGCGTCTTCAGCGGCGCCGATGGTGTATTCCTGCACGGGGCGGCCGTTCACGACGTGCTCCGCGACGATGCGCGGCACCATATCGGGCTTCACGTGCACATAGGTAACTTTTTCCTGGCCCGGAACGTAAACGTCCACCATGGGTTCAAGCCGACACATGCCGACACAGCCGGTCTGGGAGACGGTCACGTGCTGGAGCTGGCGTTTACCGATCTCGTCAACAAAGGCCAGCATGACCGGCCGGGCGCCCGCCGCGATGCCGCAGGTGGCCATGCCGACCACGACGCGGGTGGACTCATCCTTGTCTTCCTTGCGTACGTTGATCCTGGAAAGCGTGGCCTTGCGGATCGCTTCCAGTTCTGCGAGTGATTTCATCGCTGTATTCCTCCTAAAATCGGTTCGATTTCTTCTTTCAGGGATTCCGTCATCCACTGCACCACTTCCGGTTCCGCCAGGCTGACTCCGGCCAGGACCTCCCGGATCTCCTGCGTGGAGAAGGTCATTTCTCCGGAAGGAGAAGCGCAGCGCAAGGTGAATTCCGGTTTCTCCGGGCTGCCCATCACGATGGTCGCCATGGTGGTCGCCAGATCGCCAAGCGGTAGGCAGTCGATGGAGTCGGTATGGAAGGTGGCAGTCAGTTTCGTACCCTTGCCGATCTCGCTTTCGAGATCGACCTTTCCGCCGGAAGCCATCGCGTTCTGCATTAGCAGCGGGATGCCTAGGCCGATTTTGCGCGTGGTGCGGGTCGTGACGAAGGGGCTGCGCACTTCCGCCAGAAACTCGGGGGACATACCGCATCCGTCGTCTTCCACCGTCATAGTGAGGAGCCCGCTGCCTTCAAGCTCGAATTCGATGCCCACGTGAGAGGCCCCGGCCCGCACGCTGTTCTGGACGATATCCAGCAGGTGCAGTGCGATCTCTTTCATCAGGCGGCGTCTTCGGGCATGGCCCGATATTTCTCAATGATGGGCGCAACGGCGTCCGGCGTCAGCCGGCCATACACTTCGCCGTTGATCATCATGACGGGAGCGAGGCCGCAAGCGCCGAGGCACCGGGTGGCCTCCAGGGTGAATTTCCCGTCCGCTGTGGTTCCGCCGACGGGGATCTCCAGAATCTCGGAAAGCTTATCAAGCACCGACTGGCTGCCCTTGACGTAGCAAGCCGTGCCCAGGCAGACGGAGATCAGATACTTTCCCTTTGGATGCAGGGAGAACTGCGCGTAGAAGGTGGCAACGCCGTACACCTCGCTGAGGGTCACGCCCAAATGCTCGGCGATGAAGCGCTGCACATCCTCCGAGACGCATCCGAAGATGCTCTGCGCGCCCTGCAGGATGGGCATGAGAGCGCCGGGCTGATCCCGGTGCTCATCGATGAGCTTTAAAAGCTCGGCAAATTTTTCCTTTTTCTCGTCCATAGTGGCACAATCCTCCTTGTGGTGATTCCAATTCACAATGAATCAGTTTGATTATACCATCCGAAATTCATTTGTACAATGATTAACAATCAATTTTCTCCGGAAATTTCTATATATAGTTAGAATAGACTAACTACCAACACAACATATTGTGGCATAAAAATATGACCGGCACAAATGAAAAACCGCAATCCGGTTATTTTGAACCGAACTGCGGGTATTATTACACATGAATGCGTTTTACCAGTTCTCGTAACGTTCCTGCCTGTCTGTGCTCCTGATTTCGTTCATCTCCTGTTCGCTCAGTTCAAAATCAAACAAGTCATGGTTTTCTGCGATATGAGTTGGATTCGAAGAACCCGGAATGCAGATGTATCCATCCTGAATCTGCCAGCGGAGAATGACTTGTGCGGGTGTCTTCCCGTATTTGTTTGCGATCCGGGTAACGGTTTCATTGGTGAAATGATCCTGCGTGTGTCCTCTGCCGCCCAAAGGATACCAAGATTCCACTGCGATACCGTATGGGCGTACATATTCCTGCAGAGCCTTGTTCTGGTAATACAGGTGGTTTTCGTTCTGAATGACGGCCGGCATGATCTCCGCAAAGGACAGAATCTCTTCCACAGCTTCCGGCGTATAATAGTTTGAGATGCCGATGGAACGCACCTTGTTGTTCCGGACCGCCTGCTCCATTGCGCGGTACACCGCTTCGTCATTCCAGCCGGGCTGATGGATCAGCATCAGATCAATGTAATCCAAATCCAGATTCCGAAGGGAATTGACGATGCCCTGAGCCGCGCGGTCGTAATCTCCGGGCATGATCTTGCTGGTGACAAAGATTTCCCCGCGGGTGACGAGATCATCTTCGATAGCTCGGCGGATACCCCGGCCGACGCCTGTTTCATTGCCGTAATACCGTGCTGTATCGATCAGCCGCATGCCGGTTTTCAGCGCGGCATAAACCGACGCTTCCGCCTGGTCATTGGAAAGCGTCCAGGTTCCAAGGCCAATGACCGGCATGGTATAGCCGTTGTTCAGCATCACGTCGGAAACAGGATACCTTTTCTCTTCCGCTCTGTTTTCTTCCGCCTCTGCGGCGGTGATCCTCGGCGCCATAAGAATGCTGAGTGCTGCGAGGTACAGAAACAAAAGGATACCTTTACGCAAGCGTTTTTCCAAATCTATAGGCTTCATGCTGTTCTTCTTTCTTTTCGGATGCTTCTCCGGCATCGCTGATGCCGCCGCAGAAAAGCGAGCCCGCGAACTCGGCTTTTTCAAAGCAGTCCACCCAGCCCTGCAGGCCGCTGACGGCTTTTTCAGGGACAAACGCTTCATCTTCCGCCGCTACAGATAGCATGTATACGTTCCGGAATTTGTAGTCCATCGTATACAGGGGATTGAGGCGGTCGAGCAGCGTCTTCATCTGGCCGCTCATCTCATAATAATAGATGGGCGTTACGAAAACCAGCGTGTCCGCGTTCATCACCTTTTCTGCGATAGCAACGGCGTCGTCGTTCAGGATGCATTTCTGCGTTTTCTGGCAAGCGAGACAGCCCCGGCAAAAGCTGATGGTCTTTCCTTTCAGGCTTATGCATTCCACCTGATGCCCTGCCGCTTTTGCGCCGGCAGCCAGCTGCTCAGACAGGATATCCGAATTGCTCCTTGCCCGCAGGCTTGTAGAAATCACCAGTACACAGCTCATATCAGGCGCTCCTTATCATTCGTTTTGTTTAAGTCATGCTTTACTCAGAGGTGATCGTAATGGTTACGTTGCCGTGGCTGAGCAACTCCCGCATTTCATCGGCGGATTTGTCTGTGATTTTTCCCAGCCGGGTATAGGTCCAGGAGTTGGAACCGTAGAAGACCACGATCTGATCGCCGGAATAAAGCACAATATCGCCTGACTCCGTGACCGTCTGCTGATCGTTCCTGGGCAGACGGCTGCCGATGGAACCGACCTGTTCGAATCCGCCGTACATGGACATCTGGACGGAAAGGCTGTTCGCGGCCAGTTCTTTCAGCGCCTTCACGGAATCATTGTTTTCCCAAGCCACTTCTACGAGGGTTTCACCGATTGTCATTTTCATTTGGATTTCTTCCGTTCTGTACTTCATCGTACGTTCACCGGCTCCTTCTGTAAGGCCTGTTTCTGTGAAGAGAAGCAGGAACATCAGGAAAAAGCATACGATTGTATTCCGTTTCATTTCAGATTCTCCCGGAAAAAGCTCTCCAGCTTGTCGAAGGGAATGATGTTCACCTGGTCATACAGGTCTGTGTGCACCGCGCCGGGGATGATCATCAGTTCCTTGTTGGCAGCGTACTTGCTGTCTTTCACCATGGCCGCATAAGCGTCCCGGCTGAAATAGCAGGAGTGTGCTTTTTCGCCGTGAACGATCAGGACGGCATTGCGGATCTCATGGATATAGGCCAGCTGCGGCATGTTCATGAAAGACATACATCCGGTTTTGTTCCAGCCGCCGTTGGAATTGAGGCTGCGGGGATGATAGCCGCGGGGTGTTTTGTAATAGGCGTAATAATCCTTCACAAAGAACGGCGTGTCCTCCGGCAGCGGATCCACCACACCGCCGCCAAGCGCATAACTTCCGTTGCGATAATCTGTGATACGCTGTGTGTTCAGGGCCTCGCGGACTGCGTAACGGGCGTCTTCATCCATGGCGTCGAAATAACCGTTCGCATTCACGCGGCTCATATCGTACATGGTCATGGCCGCTGTAGCCTTTATGCGGGTGTCGATCGCTGCTGTGTTCAGGGAGAGTCCGCCCCAGCCGCAGATCCCGATGATGCCGATGCGCTCCGGATCCACATTGTCCTGCACCGACAGGAAATCGACCGCCGCTTGGAAATCTTCTGTATTGATGTCGGGAGAAGCCATATACCGGGACTGGCCACCGCTTTCTCCGGTGAAGGAGGGATCGAAGGCGATGGTCAGAAAGCCGCGCTCTGCCATAGTCTGCGCGTATAAGCCGGAGCACTGTTCCTTCACTGCGCCGAAAGGTCCGCACACAGCGATGGCGGGCAGCTTTCCTTCCGTTCCTTTAGGCACATACATATCCGCCGCGAGCGTGATGCCGTAGCGGTTTACGAAGGTCACCTTGCAATGGTCTGTTTTATCGCTCCTGGGAAAAGTTTTGTCCCACTCCCGGGTCAGATTCAGTTTCTCGGTCTTCATCATGGCTTTTGTCATTCCTCCGTTCGATTCATTCTTTTGAGGCTTCCTTATCGTATCATCCTGCAAAATACTGCGCTTATGGTTATAATGAATACCGTGATATTCCTGTTTGGCATAAAATACGTCCGGAGAGTTCTTCCCGTCTGTTTTCCGGGCTGCGGATTCTTATTCTCCAAATGCTTTTGTTGTTATCGCAGTGTCAGCCGTTCCCCTCTGTCAGATCGTCCTGTCTTACAAACCCATATTCCCCAGTGACCGGGAACCATACGTGATACCATTCTTCGCCTATCACACCGATGACCTTCATGGTATCCCAGCCCGCGTTCATGTGCCAGGTGTAATCGCCGATCTGCGGTTCTTTGTAAACCTTCAGCATCTCCGTCCTTGCGGACAGCTGTGGCATGGCGGAGGTATCCAAGCGCAGCGCACTGCCGGCCTGGCCGAAGGCCAGATAGCGATTCATCATGTATCCCCGCCTGTCTCCGCATACTGCCTGTGTCCAGTTGCTGTTTTGTACGAAGACGGTCACAGGCGTACCGGTGTAATACTTGCCCTGGGAGCGGCTGCTCCTATCCGCCAACTCCCGCAGGTGCAGACGGTCGGCCGGGTTGGGATTGTGCACCATGGCGCAGCGGGTGGAATCCATCCTGGCAGAAGCTTCTGCCAGGCTGTGGGGCAGAGCGCTCCAGTCGATCTGCGTGATATCGTCCCAGGGATGGTCCCCGTAAAGAACCGTCTGCATCCAGGGATCCTGCCACACTGTACCGTCCCCGAAGAACAGGAAGTTCTCCGGATCAGCTTTGTCGTCATAAATGTATTCAAGTCCTGCTTTACCGGAATAGAGCTGCTGAATCGTCACGCAGCGTCCTCCGATATACAGGCTGTCGGAAAAGTTTTCCCATCCAAGCACCGTGCCGGCAGGCAGCGGATTGCTCTCAATGAGGTTGACAGCCCGCTGGGCTGCATAGTCGCAGATCACATACATCCGGGAGCTGTCCGGCTTCTCCATCAGAAAATGCATTTCATCATTCTTCAGCATACCCTTGACGAACGCATAACCGGGCATGAGCGCTGCAGCAGCCTCCCGGAAAAAGCGTTCATTTTCATATGCGAAGAAATCGTTGGCTACCATGAACATTGTCGGGAAACGTGAGACATCGAAGCTCTCCAGCCGGATACAGTCCGTGAGCCAGGATGCAGGCAGGTACTGAATGATTTCCCCGCCAAGCTTATTGTCGTTTTCGTCCGAAATAGAAAAGCTGCGGGTAATTTCGCCGCCGTGCGCATTGTCCCATATAGTGTTCCAGATATACGTATATTCGCCGTATCCGCTGTCATAAAAAAACTGATCCACCGGACCCCAGGTTCCATCAGCATTCCGCGGGCTGTGATAGCGAACGACCTCCGTATCCGACCGTTTATACGTCCAGTACATGGCGTTGTCGCTGTCCAGCCATAGCTGCGGCCAGTCGAAATCCTGAATCAGGGCAGTGGGGTTGTTGATTACAATCTGCCAAACGCCGTTGTGTTGTTCCAACACGATCAGCCGTTTCACCCCGTCTATTTCAGTAAAGCAGACAGCTGTGTCGCCCCATTTCGAAAGCTGGACCGGCCGGGTGATGGCTGCCTGACGGAGCGTTTCTGTGATTTGCGCTTCATCCCCGACGGCAGCCAGCGCCGAAGTACTGATTAACATTATCATAAGAACAAAGATACAGAGAATCCGTTTTTTCATTGCGCCCGTCCCTCTTTCTGTCTGCCGCCGGTGAAAACTAAGAAACTGCAGAGCCGCAACTCTGCAGGATCGTTTTTGAAAACGCTCTTACATCGGATAAAATCGGTTTCTCGTCATTTATATTATTTTTGTTTCGCTTCCAGCATTGCAATGGCATCCACACTCATGCCATGGGCGGTCAGATATCGTTCGCCCACCGTTTTCCAGTCGATATTTCTCAAATCCGTTCCTTTTTTCAAACCAGCGACCGTGAGCATCATTTCCTTTATGTTTTTCTCCGCAATCATATCATATTTTTCGGTTCCCTCTTCGACTCTGTAGTAGTTCGTGTAGCTCAGCATATAATCAGCGATGATCTCATCCGCGGAAAAACCTGCCAGCATTTCGAGCATCATGCTTGCGAAGCCGGCACGGTCTTTGCCTTCTGTGCAGTGGACAAGGAAAGGCGTTTCGTGCTCAGCCAGGAAAGAAAGCCCTTTTACAATCCCGTCTGCAAAACCATCGGATTCGAAGGAAACACTGAACAATACCAGTGATATTCCAAATTCAGTTTCATGAGTAGGATTTTTGCAGTTTTCAGTCCGATTTACCTACTCAATCTCCTTTATCTCTACCGTGACACCCCATCTTTGGGGCGTTCAGGGTAGAAATCACCCAAGGCAAACAGAGCGGAACTCATCAGTTCTGCCACCACGTATGCACATCAGCAGGTTCGCACATCCGAACAGCATGTGGAACCGATTCATGTTCTTGGCAATTCCCCGATATGCCGTCTTGCTGTATCCAAATTGCCGCTTGACAATCAGGAACACGTGCTCGACCTTGCACCTGACGGATGCTTTCCGGTGTTCAATCTCTCGTTCCCAGTCAATTCCCGCGTAATCCTTGGAAACATTCAGTTTGGAAGGCTTCCTGCAAATCTGGAATTTGACCTTCGAGAGATGCTCGTCGTTTTTGATCTCCAGACGGTTTTCTGCACCGATGTATGCGGAATCTCCGTAGCAGACATCGTCGTCTTCCCTCAGAAGTTTCGATGTTTCTGCAATGTCATGGACATTGGCTGCTGTTCTTGTAATCGTGTGAACATAACCTGTTCCGCAATCCACTCCGGCATGTACCTTCATTCCGTGGTGCCACTGGTTGCCTTTCTTGGTCTGATGCATTTCCGGGTCCCGTTTTCCCTCTTTGTTCTTGGTGGAAGCCGTGGAGTGGATAATGGTCGCATCCACGATGGTACCGCCCCGCATCATGAGCCCTGCATGCTGGAGCCGTTCCTTAATGTCGTTGAAGATTTCTTCACCAAGGCGTTGCTCTTCCAGCAAATGCCGGAACTTCAGCAGCGTGGTTGCATCCGGTACCTGTTCCTTCAGAAAGTTGATTCCTACGAAGTTTCGCATCGCATAGCTGTCGTAGATCGCATCCTCGAGGCCTTCGTCAGAGAGGTTAAACCAGATTTGAAGCAGGTACATCCGCAGCATTACTTCGATTCCGCGCGGCGGACGGCCGCGCTTCCCCTTGGGATAATAAGGCAGAATCTTGTTAACCCAGTCGGCCCATGGAATGATGTCATTCATTTCACGAAGGAACTTCTCCTTCTGAGTAACACGCTTCCGTCCGCTGTATTCCATGTCGCTGAAGGTCATCTGATTCATGAGCTCAACCCCTTGTATTTATTTGCTTCGTGGTACTTCTATTATACCTCAAACGGGGTTGGACTGCTATCTGCGATGTGGATTTAATCAGTGTTTCCTTAATCTAAAAATACTTCTCTGCTTATCAGTCTCCTTTGAAATAGGTCTGATAAAGCAAAGTGCACATCTCCTTTGGTCATGATAAAACCTCCCTTGTTCGGAGCGGCTTTAATATCTGGTTCTTTTTTATGTCAACCTTCCACCCCTATGCCTATATAGCACAGCACGGTGGCAATCATATTCCGGGTGTTGCGGACAGCGGAACAGGCTCCCAACCAAAGTCGTGATAGGCTTCCACATCAAGCCCATTTGCAGATACGTAGTCCTG
>JAIKWN010000084.1 GCA_024684665.1 Clostridiales bacterium
GCCGAACCAGATTGATGAATCCGTCCGGGACCGCGGGATGCGTGGTTACGGCATAGTTATCACGGCGGTCGAATCCGAGATCGTTGACGGCTTCAGGGAAATCAAACGTGAATGCCCAGTCCTTATTCGAATTGGAAAAGCGGCCGTCCCAGGCTTTCACCTGGACGGTTGCCGCCAGCACAAGGCTGACGCGCTCCGGACCGTATCGATCCATGACTTCATCGATGGCGTGACGGTTCAGACGAAAGCCGTCGAAATTGGCCGCGATGGCTTGCTCGATCTCATTCTTGCAGTCGATATTGGCAAAGTGTGATTTCCGGTACTGTTCCAGTTCGTCAAACTTCCGCGCGTGAGCGGCGGAATCATGATAGACGGGAATGTTGACAACAGGTTCCATGACAGATCCCTCCTTACGGTCTTGCTTGTTGTGAAGATAGTCTGCGACGATCTGCCGCTTCGCTGCTTCATCATCTGACAGGAGCGCATCCAGCTGCTCTTCGATCGGTGCCATGTTGCGAATCGCTTCCAGGAACAACCGATGAAAGCCATCTTCCGGCGATCGTGGTGCGTATTCCAGCATCCACCGCGTCATCCGATTCCGGTAGTCTGCAAGCTCACTGAACACATAGGCCGCCCGGTGAGCGAATACTTCCTTTTCCGGGAGGACAGGCCTTCTATGTGGCTTGGGCGCAGACTGGGTGCGGTCATAGGCGATGCCGAAGTCAGAGGCAAGCTTTTCCGCCGCTTCCCGCTTTGTCAGATTGAAAAAGCGGCTGGTGAAGTCGATCACATCACCGTCCGCCTGACAGCCGAAGCAATGGAAGCGTCTGTCAACCTTCATGCTGGGATCCCGGTCATTGTGAAACGGGCATTTGCACATCCCGTGCCGGCTTACCTGAAGCCCGTAACGCTCAGCGGCCTCACGGGTTTCAACTCCGTCTTTGACAGCAGAAAACAGATTCATACGTGACACAGGAACAGGATCAGCGCTCCTGCTCCTCCTCCTTCTTTTCTTTCTGGGCTGCCGCTTTATCCAGGCTCAGTTTCGCGTCCAGTTCCGCCAGACGAGCGCTCTTGCTTCGCAGCTCTTTCTCCTGCGGGAAGGGCTTGCCCAGCTCTGTTTTGGCGGCGGCCATCTGCTGATTCAGATCATTCAGCTTGTTTTCCATATTCTGAATGCGTTTCGGCATATTGGCCAGCGCGTTGTCAATCCGGGTGATATTGCCGCGGGCGTCGGCTCCCAGCTCAACCTGATAGGTCATCGCGCCTTTCAGATTTACCAGGTACTGGCCCGAAAATGTGTTATACATCAGGCTCATGGAGAATCCGCGGTAACTTCCCAGGGACAGATCCGCATCACTGGTCACCCGTTTGCATGCCGACAGGATTGCCTCACCGGCATCCTTCGCCTCCGTATAGGACTCGCCGCATACGGACATACCGATGAAATCCTTTTCGGGCAGCGGATGTGCGTTCACGGTCTCTTGATCCTGCTGGTAACCCCGGAGGAACCCCCTGTTCTTCTCGATCTCCTGTGGGAAATACTTGAGCAGCCGGTCTTCCAGACGGTACTGCTGGCTCTGGTGATCCGCCTTCATGAGACGGAGCCGGGCAACATCCACATCCAGATCCATTTTTTCCTTGATCGCGGGATCGCCGGCACACAGCGCCTTGATCTCGGCGTAGGAGAGCGCAGCCTCATCGATGTCCTCGCAGGAACGAACAGGTGACTTGGAGGTCATGATCTGGGAAATGAATCGCTGTTTGTTTTCGCCAGTCTGCCACAGGTAGCTGTCGAAGGTTCCCTCCGTCGCGTAGCGGTAGATCTGTACGTCCGGGTTCATGTTTCCCTGACGGACAATCCGGCCGGAGCGCTGTTCCAGATCACCGGGACGCCACGGACAGTCGAGATCGTGCAGGGCGATCAGACGATCCTGGCAGTTGGTGCCGGCACCCATCTTGGCTGTACTGCCCAGCAGGACACGCACCTGGCCGGCGCGGACCCTTGCAAAGAGCTCTGTCTTCTTCATCTCGGTGTTCGCGTCATGAATGAAGGCAATTTCTTCGGCGGGCACGCCCTGCACGACCTCGATTGTCCGTGGCGTCCCGGTGATCTCGAACAGCGTTCCGGCCGGATTGTCCGTCAGGGAAACCTGAACCCGGATGTGCAGATCTATCGATATGCGACCGAAGGGACTTTTGACTCGTACCTCTGGCAGACAGTAGAGAACAAGCAGCGCTT
>JAIKWN010000089.1 GCA_024684665.1 Clostridiales bacterium
CGCGTCGAAGAAGTACGGCTTCGAAGGCAACTACGTGGTCGGCGCGAACATCGCCGGTTTCGAGAAGGTCGTGGACGCGATGAACGCCCAGGGCATTGTGTAATGCATAATGCATAATGAACAAAGTGGACGGTACAGGAACGTGCCGTCCACTTTCATTGCGGAAAAGGGACAAAAAGAAGCTGCCCGGTGAACCTCACCGGGCAGCATTCAGGCGATGAAGATTAAGCCTTCTGCCAGGCCTTGACCTTATCGGCAGCCAGGCGCTTGATGGTCTCCTCTTTGTAGGGGGACTCGCTTCCGCCAAAACCATACAGGAAGAATTTGCCATCCTGGGTCTTGTACAGAGACTCTTCGTAGCCTTTGGGATCGCCGAACACGCCGAAGACCTTCTTCTGGATCAGCTCGGAGGCTTCGGTATCGTACTCGACTTTGCAGATAACCTTCTTCATGTTTCTTCTCCCTTTCGCGCCGGAGCGCTTCATGAAAATAGTTCCGCGAAATCCTGTTCGCGGGCGGTATTCTACCACAATTTGCAGGCGGAAGCAATGTAAGACAATATGCCAATCATTACCAAATGGTGCAAATCCGGTGATTTTTAAGGCTTTTTTGGCATTCGGGGACCGAAATCCCGAAAAAATGCAGGCCCCGTCCGCCTTGCAAAAGGGAGGGGCCTGTGATACCATTACGGTACTGCCGAAAGGAGGCTTTTTTTATGCAATCCAACCCCGGAATCCGTTCCCTGTCCGTCCGGGACCTGACCTTTATCGCCATGATGACGGCGCTGATCGCCGTCTGCGCCTGGATCACCGTTCCCATGACCGTTCCCTTCACCATGCAGACCTTCGGCGTATTCATGGCGCTGCTGGTCCTCGGCGGACCGAAGGGGACGATGGCCGTCGCGCTGTATATCCTCCTGGGCATGGCCGGGGTACCGGTGTTCGCCGGGTTCGGCGCCGGGATCGGCGTGCTGGCCGGGCCGACGGGCGGGTATATCGTCGGTTTCCTGCTGACCGGGATCCTGTACTGGGTCCTGTCCCGCACGCTGAAGAACCTGAAGGCGAAGGCGGCGGTGCTCTCCGGGGGACTGTGCCTGTGCTACCTGTTCGGCACGGTCTGGTTCAGCATCGTCATGAACGGAAGGGGCAACCCGGTGGGCTTTTTCCAGGCCATCGGCCTGTGCGTGCTTCCGTACGTGCTGCCGGACATCCTGAAGCTGCTGCTGGCGCTGCAGCTGTCCGAACGGCTGAAAAAGGCCGGGGTCATCGGCAGGTTATAATTTCAGGCTGTCGTCCGAAAGGGTATCGATACCGCGGGAGGAGAGGACTTCTTCCGCGGTTTTTACGTCGTTCACGCGGAGCACCACATAGGCCTGTTCGGGGCCGGAGCCCGTAAAGGCGTACATGTATTCGATGTTGATGTTCACTTCGTTCAGCGCGGCGAGGATCGGATAGAGGGCGCCGGAGCGGTCGTCCATCCGCGCGGCGACGACCTCGGTTTTCGAAACCAGGTACGACTCCCGCAGCAGATTGCAGATTTTTTCGGAATCGGTGACGATGATGCGCAGGATGCCGAAATCGTTCGCCTCGGCAATGCTCATGGCCCGGAGGTTCGCGCCTGCGTCGGCGATGGCGCTGACCGCTTCGACGAGGGCGCCGGGCTTGTTGGTGAGGAAGAGGGACAGTTGCGTGATAGCCATAATGACCTCCTTCGGCGGAAATCTGAATGATCGGTTCAGATTCCCGCAATTCATAATTCATAATGCATAATGCATAATTATTTGTGCAGTATCATACATTATTAGTTCATGAAGCATGATTCGTGAATCAGAATGCACAATTCATTATTCTTCATGATTCATTCATAACGCAGCAGGCGTGAGGGCCGCTGACCGTCAGTGGAGCTTGCGCCTGTCGATGACGCGGACGGCCTTGCCCTCGCTGCGCGTGATGGTCTTGGGGGCGACGAGGTGGACCTTCGGGCCGATGCCGAGCATGGTGCGCAGGGCGGATTCGAGGCTCTTTTCCATGGTCTGGATCTGGCTCATCAGGTCGGAGAACTGTTCCGGGGCGACCTCGACGTAGATGTCGAAGGTATCCGTGTTGCGGACGCGGTCGACGACGATCTGGTAGTTCGGCGTATAGCCTTCCTTGAGCAGGACGGTTTCGATCTGGCTCGGGAAGACGTTGACGCCGCGGATGATCATCATGTCGTCGCTGCGGCCCATGGGCTTGGACATGCGCACGTGGGTCCGCCCGCAGGAGCAGGGCGTCCGGTCCAGCACGCAGATATCCTTGGTCCGGTAGCGCAGGAGCGGGAACGCCTCCTTGTCGAGGGAGGTGAAGACCAGCTCACCCTTGCTGCCTTCCGGCAGGACTTCCCCGGTATCCGGATCGATGATCTCGGCGTAGAAGTGGTCCTCGTTGATGTGCATGCCGTGCTGCTCTTCGCACTCGAACGCCACCCCGGGGCCGCTGGTTTCGGTAAGTCCGTAAATATCGTAGGCCTTGATCCCCAGGCTCTTTTCGATTTCCCTGCGCATTTCCTCAGTCCAGGGTTCGGCGCCGAAGATGCCGGCCTTCAGCTTGTTGTCCTCCGGCTTGTAGCCCTGCTCCTTCAGGGTTTCGCCGATATAGGCGGCATAGGACGGGGTGCAGCAGAGGATGGTCGCGTTCAGGTCCATCATGAACTGAATCTGTCGCTCGGTGTTGCCGGAGGACATCGGAAGGGTGAGGCAGCCCACCTTGTGGGATCCGCCGTGGAGGCCGGGTCCGCCGGTGAACAGGCCGTAGCCGTAGCAGACCTGCACGACGTCCTCCTCCGTGCCGCCGGCGGCGACTATGGCGCGGGCGGTGCAGTCCTCCCAGAGGTCGATGTCCTTCTGGGTGTAGAAGGCGACGACGCGTTTGCCGGTGGTGCCGGAGGTCGACTGGATGCGGACGCAGTTCTTCAGGTCGGTCCCCAGCAGGCCGTAGGGATAGGCTTCACGCAGGTCGTCCTTGCAGAGGAAGGGGAGCTTGCGGATGTCCTCCACGCCGTGGATATCCTCCGGCGTGACGCCCTTCTCCTCCATCAGGTGACGGTAGTAGGGAACATGGTCCCACACGTGCTTCACCTGGCGGACGATCTTCTCGTTCTGGAGGGCGAGGATCTCTTCGCGGGGGGCGGTTTCGATCTCGGGCTGGTAATACTTTTTCATGGGGATCTACCTCCTTGAATGATACCTGATTCTTATAAAAAAATCCACCGCCTTTTCCATTTCAAAAGGCGGTGGATTGAAAGCGCGGCGCGCCGGTTAATCCATCGCTGAGCTGCTAAAAAAGAAGAAGGTGCGTGCGGATCTCATCGAAAGATCCTCCTTTGCGTTCATCGGCAGGCCCGCCTGCCTTGCGCAAATCATATGCCTGCCCGGACGGTTTGTCAACCGGCGGATTGTACTCCGGCTGTTTTTTTGGGACATAGGGGAGCGGCGCACAGTCAATTCCTGAAATTGACAGACGGGGAGCCGGGTGGTATATTTATTAATCAGTGTCGGCGAACGGCACGGAAACGAAAGGATTCGCACGATGGCTGAGAATTATGTACTGGTGACCGATTCCGCATGCGACATTTCCCCGGAAATGCTGCAGGAATGGCGGGTGGAATCGGTGAAGCTGGCTTATCTTTTCACGGACAGCGGAGTGGAAAAACTGGAGCACGACGAACCGCTGAACGAGTTTTATGCCGCGATGCGCGCAGGACGCGTCGCAAAAACCTCCAGCGTGAACGAGGAACGGTTCGAGGAGGCCTTCACCCCCATTCTTGAAGAAGGAAAGGACATCCTGTATCTTGCCTTCTCCAGCGGCCTGAGCGTGACCTGCGAGAACGGGAAAAAGGTCGCCGCCCGCATGGAGGAGAAGTATCCGGGGCGCAGGGTGGTCGTGATCGACTCGCTGGCCGCCTCCGCCGGACAGGGGC
>JAIKWN010000086.1 GCA_024684665.1 Clostridiales bacterium
GCGTCCGCAGTATCTCGTGGTGGAAGACCGCTTCCCGAACGGAAGGCCTCCGCTTGAAAAAGCCGGCGTGTACTTCACCGACCGCGACACCGTGAACCGGACGGAGCGCATGAAGGTCACCACCTGCCTGAACCCGCTGCACACCGCGCTCGCGGTCTACGGCTGCCTGCTCGGCTACACGCTCATCTGCGAAGAGATGAAGGACGAGAACCTCGTGCGCCTCGTGCGCCGGCTCGGCTATATTGAGGGCCTGCCCGTGGTCACCGACCCCGGCATCCTCTCCCCGAAAGCTTTCATCGACGAAGTTGTGGAGCAGCGCCTGCCCAACCCGTTCATGCCGGACGCGCCGCAGCGCATCGCGACCGATACCTCCCAAAAGGTCGGTATCCGCTTCGGCGAGACCATCAAGGGCTACGTCGCGGAAGGGCGGAACATGGACGATCTCGTTTCCCTGCCCCTGGCCATCGCCGGCTGGCTGCGCTATCTCCTCGGCGTGGACGACGAAGGGAAGCCGATGGAGCTCTCCGACGATCCGATGATCCCGTGGCTGAAAGAACAGCTGGAAGGCGTCACGCTCGGCGATCCGTCCAGCGCGGACGGCAAGCTTGCGGGTATCCTCTCGAACGCGACCATCTTCGGCAGCGATCTCACGAAGACCCCGCTGGCCGCGCGCATTGAGGGCTATTTCCGCGAGGAACTGCAGGGCCCCGGCGCAGTACGCGCAACGCTCAAAAAGTACATGTAAACGAAAACCTATAAACCGGCCCCCGGAGCTTTCCTCCGGGGGCCCCTGTCTGCGATTTCCTTAACACGAGGCGTTATCTGTATCAGCGGCAAACATGCTTGCATTTCGCCCTGTCATTCATTATAATTCATTATGGAATGCCGGTTTTGGAAACAAATCATTATTATTAACCGGGTTTCGGAGGAATTATGGAATTAATGGAATTTCTTTCCCTGCTAGGCGGCGTAGGACTGTTCCTCTATGGCATGACGATCATGTCATCGGGGCTCCGTGGCGCGGCAGGCGGAAGGATGCGGGACATCTTGGAGCGGGTCACAGGCAATAAGTTCCTGGCCGTGGCGGTCGGCATAGTCGTGACCCTTCTCATACAAAGCTCTTCTGCCACGGATATGATGGTCATCGGATTCGTGAACGCCGGGATGATGAGCCTTTCCCAGGCCATCGGCGTCATCATGGGCGCAAACATCGGTACCACAGTCACGGCGCAGATCACCGCTTTCAACCTGACGGCTTATGCGCCGGCCATCCTCTTCGTCGGCGCGATCCTGACCCTCTTCATCAAACAGGACACTGTCCGGAACATCGGTTCGGTCATCCTTGGCTTCGGTATGCTGTTCGTCGGCGTCGGCCTTATAAAGGACGCCATCCGTCCCCTGTCCGAGACGCCCGGCTTTGCCGCTTTTCTGAACGCACTGGATCATCCGGCTCTTGCCGTGCTCTTCGGTGTCGCCTTTACTGCCCTGCTGCAGAGCTCATCCTCTTCTGTTGTTATCTTCCAGGCCTTTGCTGCGCAGGGGCTGCTCAGCTACCGCCAGTCCTGCTGGCTTCTCATCGGTGCGGCGCTGGGCGCCGTGACGCCGAATCTTCTCGCAGGGCTGACCGCCGGACGTGAGGGAAAGCGCACCGCGCTGCTGAACCTCATCTTCAACCTGTTCCGCGCCATCTGCATGAGCCTGCTGATGATCCTTCTTCCGCAGGTTCCGAACTTTATCGCTTCTCTCTCTCCGGGGGATATCGCGCGGCAGGTGGCCAATACCCACACCTTCTTCGCCGTGCTTGCGGTCATTCTGGCCCTGCCCCTTTCCGAGGGAATGGTCCAGCTTGCCAAACGGATCCTTCCGCCCCTGCCCTCTGAAGAGCGGCAAAAACAGGCCATGCGGCTCCTGTACCTTCCGGAGAAGCCGGGACGCACACTGCTGCCCGCTATGGCCATGCGACTGGCGCTTCTGGAGGTCGTGCGCATGGGGCGCATTGCCGATGAAAACCTGAAGACTGCGATTACCTACTTTTTCGAACCGGAGAAGACGGATCTCCGGGACCAGGTCCTTGCGACGGAAGAAGCGGTCGATTACCTGAACCATACGATCGCCGACCGGCTCGTGGATCTGCGCGGCCTGCAGCTTTCGGAGCGGGAACGCTTCCGGCTGACAAAAATGACCCAGGTAGTCTCCAACTTCGAACGCATCAGCGATCATGCTGAAAACATAGTAGAATTCGCCGATCGCGCGAAGGAAAACCGTGCGAAGATCTCTGAAGAAGGTCTGCTGGAACTGCGGGAGATGGGAGATGCGGTCCTGGAGACGCTCTCGGTTTCCATGCGGGTCTTCGAGGGAGAGCGATTCGATCTCCTGCCGGAGGCGGAAGCGCTGGAACAGAAGGTGGACGATATGCAGGAGGAGAATATCTCGCATCACATCGACCGCCTGATGGAAGGCATCTGCGATCCGCTAGGCGGCGTCATCTTCACGGACATGTGCACGGATCTGGAGCGTTGCTCCGATCAGGCCATCAACATCGCCACCGCGCTTGTGCCGCGGAAGGCTGAGTAACACAGCATACGGACTCATAACGGGCGGGAATCTCCCGCCTTGTTTTTTTTATGGTTTTCGTGTATCCTTGAGGCAGTGAAAAAGAACAAGGAGGAAGCGCGTGAAAGAATTCGTCTTTGCCGAGCCGCTCCGGGAGGGCGTGATCCTTTCGCGGAACGGATCCATGGCGCTTCGGGCGGAACTTGCCGGTGCTTCCGTTTCCTGCCACTATCCTGTCCGGGGGCGGCTGTCGGGCATATCCATCGAGGGGCGGCCGTGTCTGCTTTCCCGGAATATAGCCCCCGGCCGGAGAACCGAATACACGGCGGAAGCCATTTCCCTCGAACAGCCGGAGGATCCGAAAAAGCGCTGGATCGGCCTCAATCGGATCGTCGCGCGGGACTGTGTCGCCCATTACCTCCCTCGGCGGGAATTTTCAGAGATGCTCGGGACCGGAGCGCCCGCTGTTCCGGGCGGGAACCTTCTCGGTATGCGGACGGATTTCCGCCTCGGAGATACCTTTCTGAAGCTGCAGGTCCCCATGGGGGAGCTGCACCTTCCCCTGCCCTCCTGGGTGCGGGTTCAGCCGAAGGAAACCGCTCCATTCGGCGTCCGCATGGTGCGGCAGCTGAAACAGGCGGCGGAGGGAATAGGCACGAAGGAGCGGCTCATCGTGCTGCTTTGCTATCTCTACGACAGCCCGCCCGAGGCGCTCTGCGGGCGGAAAGATCCCGCGTTCGGAGAGGTGCGGGAGGCGCTCGCGTTCATGCGCCTGCGGGGCATCGAAATCTGGCAGGCGAATTTCCGGATGGAACCGAAGCGGGTTTGGCTTATCCGGAGCTTTCCGATCCTGCCGGAAAACGCGGACGGGACCGCCCCGGCAGGAATTGCCTGAATGCCCGAGAGGAGGGGAATCCTTGCAGATCGGAGATAAACTGCATGCCCGCCGTCTTGAAAAGGGCATGACGCTGCAGCAGGTGGGCAACCTCGTCGGCGTCGGCAAATCGACCGTGCGCAAATGGGAAACAGGCATGATCCGCAACATGGGGCGGGATAAGATCGTGTCCCTGGCCACGGCTCTCGATCTGCCGCTGTCCGAGCTCCTTACCCCGGACAACGGTGAAGAAGCGGGCGCCGCCTCACCGCCACAGGGAGAGGATCTCTCCCCGGAAGAGCGCCGTCTCCTCTCCGCCTGGCGCCGGGCGGATCCCATGTGGCGCCGCATCGCCCTCTACAATCTGGAGAGCAGGGCGAAATAAATAAGAACCAAACGCCGCCGGGATCGAAACTCCCGGCGGCGGAATGAACAAAACTTTCAGGTTCAGCAAATCGGAAGGGGGAACGCGCCCATGGAAGACCTGGCATCCCTGCGCAGGCGCGCGGGTGCGGAAGAATACACGGCAGGGCAGTCGCTCTACCGCGAAGGCGGTGTACGTTTCCTCACAGAAGAGGGAGCGCAGCTTTGCTATGCCGTGGGAAAAAACGCGCCCCTTTCCGTCCGGCTCATCGCGGAAGATCCGCCCCGGGCGCTTTGCCCCTGCGAGGGAAAGAAACCCTGCCGGCATATCGTCGCCGCTTTTCTGGAAGCCTATTCCCTGGGCCGCATGACGCTGGCCCGCAGGCATCGCGCGGAAGAGAATACCCGCCGCCTCCGCGAAGCGCTGGAACAGGCGCTCCCCCCTTCGGGAACACCCCGGCTGGAAGTGACGCTGCACCTGCAGGAAGCGGAAAACCGCGGGCTTTCCGTCTCCCTTCGCGCGGGAGAAGACCGGCTGTACGCTGTGCGTTCCGTAGCCGCCTTTCTGTCAGCCCTTGAGACGGGAGAACCTGTCCCTTTTACCAAGCGCTATACCCTTCGCCCCGCGGAAGCTCCGTTTTCCCCGGAAGACCAGAAGCTTCTGCTCTTCCTGTCGGATATCTGCGAGACGCTTGCCCTGTCCGGACTCCTAACAAAGACCGGCCGCGAAGCGCGCCTGCTTCCGATTCCCCGTCGCTTTGAAACACGGCTGCTCTCCTTTTTGTCGGAACGGCCTTTCCTCCTTTCCGCAGGTAAGGAGATCTTCTCCCTCTCCGGCATCCCGAACGGGCGGGTTCAGCTGCGCTTTTCCATGACGATCCATGGGCGGGAAATCGAGGTAAACGCACGCATGCCGGAGGGCTTGCGCATGGTCTCCAGGGAGGCCGGCGTCGTCCTCTGCGCGGGAGAACTCCTGCGGCTTCCGGAAACGCAGCGCCCCTTCGTCTCCATCATGGACGCTCCGTCCTGCACTTTCTTCTTCCCGCCGGAAGAAGCGGTCTGGGCCGTATCCTGGCTGCTCCCCCGGCTCATGGAAGCAGGTGAGACTTCCGTCCTGGGCCGCCTCAAGGACCGGCTGATCCGGCGGCCGCTGGAAACGGATGCCAGGCTTGACCGGGCTAACTCGGCGATTTCCTGCCGCCTGCTCTTCCGTTATGGTGACGTCAGCGTCGATCCCTTCCGGCCCCTTTCCCTTCCGGAGGGCCTGCTGCTTCTCCGGGATGCGGAAGGAGAATCCCGCGTCATGAAACTCCTCCGGGAATATGGATTCTCCCTGCGGGGCGGCGAGGCAGTTCTGTCCGACAATGCCAGGATCTTCCTTTTCTTTACGGAAGGCGTTCCCCGCCTGCAGGAGCTTTCCTCTGTCTTCCTCTCCGAGGCGTTCCGGCGGATGCGTCCCCGGCGTCCGGCGTTTTCTGCCCGCGTCCGCGCGCAGGATGGCTCTCTTCTCCTCATGCTGCTTGCGAACGGGGAGCCGACGGAGGAGACGGAAGGCATCCTTTCCGCCCTCCGGGCGCGGCGCCGCTGGTACCGTCTGGAAGATGGCGACTTCCTTGATCTGTCGGAGCTGTCGGACGACGGCGGCTGGCAGCTTCTCGCGGAGACGGCGCTGCCTGCCCAGGGGGGTATACCGGAACGAGGCCCGATGGAAATCAGCAGTTTTCGCGCCTTCTGCCTTGCACAACTGCTGAAGGAATCTGCCGTTCCCGTGGAAATGGACGAAACTGCCCGGAAGGCCTTCCAACCGGATACGGATCCCTGCCCGCAGCCCCTCGGAAACCGACTCCGCCCTTATCAGGCGCGGGGCTTCGCCTGGCTTCAGACGCTGTACCGGCTGGGACTTTCCGGCATCCTGGCGGACGATATGGGGCTCGGCAAGACGGTGCAGCTTCTGGCGCTCCTGCTCTGGGCCGCGCGGAAAGAGAAAGAAAGCCGGCCTTCCATCCTGGTTGCTCCTACCTCCCTGCTCTACAACTGGGCGGCGGAGGCAAAAGCGTTCGCCCCAGAACTGACGATTCAGATTGCGGAGGGCGGGCAGGAAGAAAGGGCCAGACAGGTCGGGCAGCTTACCTCCCCGGAGGCACCGGATCTCTATCTCACCAGCTATCCCCTCCTGCGTCGGGATATCGATCTCCTCGCGGGGATTTCCTTCCGTTTCGCCGTGCTGGATGAGGCGCAATACGTGAAAAATGCTGCTGGTGCTGCAGCTCTGGCTGTCCGTCGCCTTTCGGCAAAGACGCGCCTAGCCCTCACTGGAACTCCCATGGAAAACCATCCGGGGGAAATCTGGTCGCTGTTCGACTACCTTCTCCCGGGATACCTCGGGAATTACGCTACCTTCATGCGCCGTTACGGCGCCGGCGAGGAAAGCGAGGATCTGCGCAGACGCATCCGGCCTTTCCTGTTGCGCCGCCTGAAAGAGGACGTGCTTACGGAGCTTCCTGAAAAGTCGGAAAACGTCCTGACCGTAGACATGACGCCGGAGCAGGCGCGGGTCTACCGGGCAGCCCTCTCCCGACTTCGCCC
>JAIKWN010000131.1 GCA_024684665.1 Clostridiales bacterium
TCACCCAGTCGTCGGCGGGCAGCGCGGGTTCCGGAAGATCCTTCTCGAATTTCACGGCGTTGATCCTGGAAGACAGCAGCTTTTTTGCCGGCCCCGCGGCGATCGCTTTCGTCGCAAGGATCCGCGGGATATCCTTTTCAAAATATACTGTTTTCATTTTTCCCTCCGTATCAGGTCAGCATAGCCTGCAGAATGGCCATATAGTCATTCAGATACAGCGCGTACTCCGGACTGCCGACGGTCTCTACAAAACCTTTTTCCGCAGCCTCCACGAATTCGACTTCCTTGCCGAGTACTTTAAGCGCACCCTCCAGAGAGTAGAAGTGGAAAAGTACGAAAGGCGTGCGGCGTTTATACATGCCATGTCCGGACTTGGAGTTCCCGGCCTTGATCCGAAGATAGCAGGCGATGTAATCCGGGATTCCGTTGTGCTCCACCTGGAACTGATAGATCCGGTCCGGCTGCCGCTCGCAGAATTCCCTCATACTCGGATCCCCGAGCTTATTATACTGGCTCAGCGCCCTTGTGATCATGTAGAGGGAGCACTTGACTTTCAGCGCTTTTTCCCCGTTATCTTTCAGCTTATCGTTCGGCTTCGTCATGATCATGAGACCGAGGAGGAGCGAAAGGAATTTCGGAAGGATCCGCACGTCGCCCTTTATTGCCGGCATTGCGAGCCCGCCTTTTAAGATCGCGAGCATTTTCCCGACTGATGGAAACGTAAGCGTAAGCCCCGCTTTCTCCGCCGGTCCCTCTTTGACCGTGAGTTTTCCGTTGTCAAATATCATGTGGCAGGCCAGCAGTTCGCCGTCATTTTTCGCGCCGAACTGTACCACGCCCGAGAAGTTGTAAAACTTCTTTTTCAGGTCGTATTTATCGTCGATGAGAACCTGCATCGTCGGGAAGGCCGCATTGAAAAAGAGTCTTGCAGCCATTATTTCCTGTGGGGATGCTGCCATACGATCACCTCCCTTACTCGTCTTCCCAGCTCTCATCCGCCTCGAATTCAAGGCCCATCATTTCGCGGACTTTATCGATGATGCCGTTGGCGTCGAATCCGTAATAAGCGTAGAGGTCTTCCGCATAGCCGATCTCGGAAAATACATCCATCATGCCGTGCTTCCTGAATACGCATCCTTTTCCGGATTCCGCGATGACCGAGCCGACCGCGTCGCCGAGGCCGCCGTAAATATTATGTTCCTCGATCGTAAGGATTCTTCTCGTATCCACAACTGCTTTTATGATCGCCTCGCGGTCGATCGGCTTGATGGTGTGCATGTTAATAACACGTACGCTGAGGCCGTCATACTCCGCCAGCGTCTTCGCCGCGTTCAGCGCCTGAAGGACCGCGATGCCGCAGCAGATGATCGTGAGGTCCGTGCCGTCTCTCATCGTGATCGCTTTTCCGATCTCATAGTCATACTGATCACTCTCATAGCACGGAGGTTCAAATCCGCGTCCGATCCGGACGTAGACCGGTCCCGGGACGTCGATGCACGCCTGCACGGCTTTGCTCGTCTCGATGCCGTCCGCAGGGCAGATGACCGTCATATTCGGAATCGCCCGCATGATCGCGAAGTCTTCCGTGCAGTGATGGGTCGTGCCGGCATGTCCGAAGGAAATGCCCGCGTGGGTCGCGATGATCTTGACCGCCCTATTGCGGCTGGATCTAAGGCCCGCGTCACACTGCCGCAAAAGCCGCCCCAAGGGGCGGCTTTTTCATATCCTGCTCCTTGCGTAGCAGGTATTGACCGGCGGCAAGGCGAATTATTATCAGACAAACACTCCACTGCAAGGAGGGGACTGACATGCGGATAATCACCCTGAGCCGCGAATTCGGCAGCGGCGGCCGGGAGGTGGGCAAACGCCTGGCCGACGCCCTGCAGGTAGCCTACTACGACCGGGAGATCATCACCGAAGTGGCGGAAAAAAGCGCCCTGGACGAGAACTACGTGGAATACGCCCTGGAAAAGGGCCTGCTGCACAATTTCCGCTTTACCTTTTCCCACACCTTTTCCCACATCTCCATGATGAACGACAACGTGTGCGACCTGTTCGTGGTGCAGAATCAGGTGGTGCGGCGGCTGGCCGAAAACGGGGACTGCGTCATCGTGGGCCGCAGCGCCGACGCCGTGCTGGACGACATGCATCCCTTCAAGCTGTTCGTCTACGCCGACCTGCCCTCCAAGATCGCCCGCTGCCGGGAGCGCAACCGCATGGGCGAAGAGCTGAGCGACAAGGATATCGAGAAAATGATCCGTCAGGTGGACAAGGCCCGGGCCAACTATCACGGCATCGTGGGCAACACCGGCTGGGGCCAGCGGGAGAGCTACCACCTGTGCGTCAACACCACCGGCCTGGAGATCAAGGAATTCGTGCCCCTGCTGGCGGATTACGCCACCCGCTGGTTCGAAGCGCAGGAATCTGCACGCCAGCAGGAAGCTACGCCCGCGCAGGAAGCTGCGCGCGCCCGGGAAGCGGAGAAGGAATAAGCGGCGCTCCGCATAACGTTGCACCGAAACGAACACCGGCCCGCCGTCGCATTGTCCTTCGGGAAGCGTCATAGCGGGTCGTTTTCCTTTGACCTCCGCCCGCGGGGCGGGAACGGTCTGCCGGGGACCGGCGTTTCATGGATATCGAGCACTTTTACGCAGAAAAAGGGCAGGGCCCTCCCCTGATATTGCTCCACGGCAACGGCGGCGACGGCGGCTATTTCTTTGCGCAGCTGGACGCCTTCAGCGAAAGGTTCCGCGTTTACGCCCCGGACACCAGAGGCCACGGCAAAACGCCCCGGGGAGAGGCGCCCTTCAC
>JAIKWN010000147.1 GCA_024684665.1 Clostridiales bacterium
CAGCATGGTGCGGAAAAACTCGCTTGTCTCGGGGGAAAGCTCGTCGTAGAACTTTCTGCCCTGGTTCAGGATATCCTGCGCCGTGCCGGCCGGGCGCGGATTGCCGCTGCGGAACTCGACCGACTGGTCCGCGAACGAGAGCGGATAAGGCCTGCCGATTCGCTTCGCCTGCTCACGCATGACGGAATCCGCGAGGGGAACGAGGTACTTCCGGACGGCGGCGCGGAACTTCTCCACATCTTCCTTGGTATAGCAGTTGCGCTCCATGCGGTAATAGCCGAGCTGCGTATAACCGCCATAGCCGAGCTTTTTGCCCATGGCATCGCGCAGTTTCACGAGTTCGTCATAGATGCTGTCCAGCTTCGCCTGATTGTCCTTATACCACTGCCCTTTCGCCTTCCACGCGGCCAGGCGGCGCGCGTCGTCCAGGTCGTCCTGGAAGGGCTCCATCTGCGAAAGCGTATAGACACCGCCTTCGAAGGGGATTTGGGCGGAGGCGATGAGATCGTCATATTCGCTGGTCAACTCATTCTCCCTCTGCAGATCCTCAATGATCTCAGGGGAGAAGGTCTTCTTTTCCATCTCGGCCTTGACGAACAGGAGGTTGCCGTATTCCGCCTCGAAGTTCTTGCGGAAGGGGCTTTCCTCGAGCGCTTTGATCCATTCCTGTTCGTATTCCTCGATCTCGGGCAGGTTCTCGTCCCAGAAATCCTTTTCCGCGTTATAGAACTCATCCCGTGTGTCGATCGACTGGCGGATGTAGGCGAGTACGATCATCGTGTCATCCTTCTTGTATTCCTCCTGATATGCAAGGAATACCGCACGCGCTTCCTCATAGCTCTGCGCGTTTTTCAGCTTTTCGGTGTATTCCGCAGTCCATTTCTTGATCTTCTCGGGATCAGGCCTTACATAAGGCATTTCTGAAAACTTCATTTTCTTATCCATTAGTGTATTCCTCCTTTATTCCTTCGCGTTTTTGTATATCTCGCAGGCGATGTCGTTCATCGCTTCGTCAGCTGCTTCCGTGACGTTGTTGTACATGATGGCAACGCAGATGTCTTTTCTGCGGGAAAAGACCCAGCTGGTCAGAAAACCCCAGTTCTCTCCGCTGTGGCCAGCAACGCTGTCTTTGCGCGCTTCCGATTCCCAAACGTCAAGGCAAAGGCCATAGTCATCCATGACAGGCGTCATCATGCGCCGCGCGGTTTTCTTTTTGAGCAAGCCGCCCCTGCGATAGCTTTTGGAAAGAGCAATGCCTATCTTTACCAGTTCTGTAGGCGTCGTCCACAGGCCTGCAGCGGCGTGTTCGGGATAGTAGTGATACCCGTGGGCGGGGTCTTCCTTCTGTGCCAGTCTGAAGCCGAATGCGGCGTTGGCAACGAGCTCCTCATCCAGCGGCTGGAAAAAGCCGGTGCGGTGAAGGCCCAGAGGCTCGGCGACCTCCTTTTGGAAGGCCTCGCGGAGCGTGGTCCCAGTAATGCGTGTAAATGCAAGCTCAGCCAGGGTGATGCCTCCACCGGAGTACATGTGCTGCCTGCCGTAAGGACGAATCCTTCTGAGCTTCGGCGTGATGCCCTTGCCGTTCAGCACATCCTCGAGCGAGAGCGGCTCGTGATCCGCGCGGTAGCCGGGGAAGCCGTGCAGGTTGTAACCCGCCGTGTGGGAAAGCAGTGCGGGGAAGGTCAGCGGGCCCTTCCTGACAAATTCCGGCACGATGCCGGAGATGTCCGCATCCAGGTCGATGAGGCCTTTGTCCACATATCGGAGCAGCGTCAGCGCGAACATGGGTTTCGATACAGAACCTGCCTGGAACAGCATATCCGGGTTCACCGGAAAGTCCTCGCCGTAGCGTCCGCTGCCGGCGCAGTAGGTAAGGAAATCACCGTCTCCGTCATGAACGGCAATGCTGACGCCATAGCCCTTCCTGCCCTTGATGCGCATGGCCTTATCCACATCGACGCCGTAGACATTCCTGACGATCCGGTTGGGGCCTTTGAGCATCCGCATCAGCACCGCCTCATCATCGTCAATGATGCCGGTCTCCCGGAAGCCGGCTTTATGATAGATGGGCAGGCCCATCTTGTTTTCCGGCTCAGTGGACAGGAAGAGCCGGTCGGCGCCATTTTCTTTCAAGTATCTGATGATCTCCTGCAGGGCGGCCTGGCCGTAGCCCTTGCCCTGTTCCCTCCGGTCAATCATGAAGCGCCATATCCAGTAGCGGTCGTCCTCGTCCGCTTCTTCAAGATTGAATATGAACATGCA
>JAIKWN010000173.1 GCA_024684665.1 Clostridiales bacterium
CCGTATATCGTTGTTGCCAACTACCGGAACGGAAAGTTTAAAGGAATCCTTACGATGGAGGTCAAAGGGGATACTGCACTTAAAGTCCGCTGGGATACGGCGGGCATTCCGAAGGGATACAAAAGTACCTACTGGCTTTCCCAGTTCCCGAAAGAAAAGGGTACTTATCAGTGTACATGGTACTACGATGATATTTATCTGATTGACCGAACCTTCGTAATCGAGTGATGGCGAAAAACTGGAAGGTGTTTCGTAAGCGGATCATCCACAACCTAACAGGATAAGAGGCATAACCGGGCATACCGGCTTGCCCCTTTTTCTATTCCGGAAGAACTTGAAAACAGTTGGCACCCGTGCTACAATGGTAAAGTCAAATGACCAAAGGATGGACAAGGAGCACGGAAATGTCAACCAGAGGGATGAATAGCGACTTCCAGAAACGATCCAACCGCGGGCTAGCCTTGCGGCTCGTCGCGACCGGAGAATGCCGCTCCCGCATCGAGCTTTCGCGGCGGATGGATCTCACGAAGACCACCATCTCCGTCATCGTTTCGGAGCTGCTCGAAAAGGGCTATCTCACGGAAACACTGCGGCAGACGACGGGTGAGCCAGGGCCAAATCCTGTGGGGCTTGCGATTGGGTCAGGGGCGCCACGGTACGCTGGTGTCCTGATCCAGCGCGGCTATGCGGAAGCTGCGGTCTGCGACCTCACTATGAAGATGATGAAGTACGAGCGGATGGAACGGGACTGGCAGAGCAACGAAGAGCTGATGGAAGCCGTCTTCCGTCTGTTGGATCACATGCTGGACAGCGAAGAACGCATTGCGGGGATTGGCGTTTCCTCCATCGGCCCTGTAGACGTGCGCACGGGGCGAATCCTGCGCCCGCTGTATTTCGGAGAGATCGGGGATATCGACGTGACGGATCAGATCCGGGAGCGGTATGGCCTTCCGGTGTACTTTGATCACGACAACCAGGGAGCTGCTCTCGTGGAATATCTCTTCGGGGGTGGAAAGGGATTCCAGGACATCTTGATGATCGGCGTGGGGCGTGGTGTCGGCTGCGGTATCATTACACGCGGCAGACGCGTTCACAGCAGCACCGGATACACGCCGGAGATTGGCCACATGTCCATCGATGGGCATGGCCGCAAATGCATCTGCGGAAATGTTGGCTGCCTCGAAACCTATATTATGGAGCATGTCGTCGAGGAAGCAGTGGAGAAAGCCACGGGGCGGGCCATGGACTATCGGGAAATTTGCCTTGCTGTGGATGATCCGGCCGTGGACGCTGTTATGCGGGAGATGATCGAAAATCTGTCTACGGCGGTCGTCAGCCTGCTGAACATCCTGAACTTCGAGGTTGTCTTGCTGAATTTGAACGCTCTCTTCTGGCCAGAGCGTTATGTTGCCCTTCTGGAGGAGCGCATCAACGCGCAGAAATTCTCCCGCTGGGAAGCACACACCCGGGTACGCAAGGCGTCCTTTGGAGACAAGACCCAGGTACTGGGTGCGGTATGCAATGCGGTCTACCGCTGCTTTGAGGGAGATCTGCCGGAGGAAAACAGGTGATGCGGGTCTCTGCTTACCGCTTGGATCTATCTGTATCTCTGTGTTTTCCCGTTTTTTGTGCAATCCGGAAAAAAAGAGGAAGATATGCAAAAGGCATTGACAAACCCGGTGTAGGAGAGTATAAAGATATAGTCAACTGAATTTACTAATATAAAATCCGGAAGGAGCGTCCGCGACATGAAAGATCTGTACAGCATCGGCGAAATGGTCATCGATTTCATTCCCGGCTCGGAACCGGCCAGCTACATCCGCAAGGCCGGCGGCGCGCCCGCCAACGTCGCTATCGCCGCCGTAAAGAACGGGCTTGCAGCCTCCATGTGCTGCAAGGTCGGAGACGACGATTTTGGCCGTTTCCTGATGGACACCCTGAGGGAATACGGCGTCACGCCCGCCTGCCCTGAGCTCTGTGAAGAGGCCATCACCACCATGGCTTTTGTCACCTTGACGGAAGATGGCGACCGCCGCTTCACCTTCGCACGGAAGCCTGGAGCGGACATGTTCCTCTCCGAGGCAGACGTGAAAGAAGAAGACATAACGGATTCTGCGATCATCCACGCCGGCTCCTGCTCTCTTTCTGCGCAGCCCGAAGCGGCTGCGACCATTCGCGCCATGCGTTTGGCGCACGAGATGGGCAAGCTGGTCAGCTTCGACGTCAACTACCGCAACGTCATGTGGAAGGACGACGTGGACGCCTGCGTCGCCGCCGTTCGTTCTGTGCTTCCCTGGGTGGATTTGCTCAAGATCTCCGAGGAAGAGGTGGATATGATGGGCGGTGAGGCCGCGATCCCGACCCTCATGCGGGAGAACGGCATCGCTCTTGTCATCCAGACGTTGGGCTCCAAGGGCGCCCGCGCCTACTTTGGCGGGACGAGCTTCGATGTGCCCGGACGCAAAGTAAAGGCTGTTGACGCCACCGGCGCTGGTGACGCATTTTGGGGCGCATTCCTCTCCAAGCTGCGCATTCTGGGTATCGGCAACGCTGCGGAGCTGACCGAAAGCGCGATCCGTGAAGCTCTCGCTTACGGAAACGTGTCCGGCGGTATCTGCGTGCAGCATAAGGGCGCCATCGCGTCCATCCCCACCCGGGCGCAGATCGAGGCGGTACTCGCGGAGGAAGGCAAATGAGCGCATCCCTTTGGCAGGAGAAGTGCATTCTCTCTCCATCCCTCATCTGCCTGGACATGACTAACCTGGAAAGTCAGACGAAGACACTGGAAGCCGGCGGCATCCGCGCGCTTCACGTGGACATCCTGGACGGACACTTCTCACCTTCCATGCCCCTGGGGCTCGACACCGTACGTCAACTTCGTGCTAAGACGGGCCTCGTGTTCGACTGCCACGTGATGACGACAGCGAACGACTACTTCGTAAATGAGCTTCTGGATATCGGTGTGCAGCAGATCGTCTTCCACGGGGAGACGGAGCCCCATGTCGACGGCATGCTGAACCGCATTCATGCCGCCGGCGTGCGTGCGGGCGTGGCGCTGAAACCAGGAACGCCGCTTTCGACCCTCGATTACGTGCTGGAGAAATGCGATACGGTACTCCTCATGCTGATCAATCCCGGCTATGCCTTTGTGAAGGGCGAGAAGCAGGTCTCCTATGCGGAGCGGAAGATCCGCGAGCTGCGGGAACGAATCGATAAGCAGGGGCTTCCGACGCTCATTGAGCTGGACGGGCGTGTCAGTCCGGACAACATCAAAAACTGGAGCAACCTTGCAGACATCTTCGTCACCGGAAGCACCTGCCTCAAAAAGAACGATCTGACGGGAAGCCTGCGGGATCTCGAAGAACTGCGGGAGAACGCGATTCATGCGTAACAGGAGGACAGCATGACTTTTTCAGAAGAATACAAAGCCACATGCAGCGACGTGATCGGTGAATTGACTCGCGTGCTGGACAGCATCGATCCCGCGCAGCTAGAGCGCCTGAAAGATGCGATTCTCGCAGCGGATCAGGTCTTCTTTGTTGGCGTCGGCCGCGTCATGCTCTCTCTGCAGAGCGTATGCAAACGCCTGGCACACCTTGGCATCCGTGCCCACTACGTGGGTGAAATCACTGAGCCGGCTATTACAAAAAACGATCTGCTGATCGTAGGATCCGGAAGTGGAGCTTCCCTGTTCCCACTCGGCATCGCGAAGAAGGCAAGGACTGCGGTAGACTGCACGATCGTGCACATTGGCTCTAATCCGAACAGCGAGATGAAAAATGTCGCTGATTTCATGGTGCGCATCCCTGTTCGTACGAAGCTGTATCTCGAGGATGAAATCGATTCCTGCCAGCCCATGACCAGTCTGTTTGAACAGAGTCTTCTGCTTCTCGGCGATATTCTAGCCAAGATGATCATCGATGAGCGGAAGCTTGACATGAAGGGCCTCTGGCAGTATCACGCAAATCTCGAGTAAGAGGATAGAATTATGCTTCAGCAATCGGAACTCATGAAAAGAGTCGGTTCTCTTCAGCAGATTGCGCATGTGCGCCCGGTCTCCTATCTGGAGGGGCGTAGCGCCGGTTTGCGGGCTTTCGAGGTCAAAAATGGTCCGCTTTCGTATACGCTGATGGCTGACAAGTGCCTGGATATGAGTGAACTCAGCTATAATGGCGTAAACTTCAGCTTCCTCTCCAAACCTGGTTTGCAGGGGCGCAACCCCTATGACACGAACGGCGATGAGGCCATTCGTTCCATCATGGGTGGTATGTTTTTCACCGCAGGCGTGGAAAACATCTGTGCTCCCTGCCGGATCGAGGGAACTGATTATCCCATGCATGGACGTATGCGCACCACCCCAGGCGAGCACCTCTCCTCCGACGCCTTCTGGGCGGAGGACGGCTATCACTTAGCCGTTTCCGGGGAAATGCGGGAAGCAGCGCTCTTCGGGGAAAACATGGTTCTGCGCCGCTGCATTGAGACAGTCTACGGAACGAAGACCATCACCCTGACCGACACCTTTGAAAATCAGGCATTCCGGGACGAGCCGCTAATGCTGCTCTATCATATCAACCTAGGTTGGCCCTTCCTCGATGAAAACCTTCGGCTCTATCTCCCAACGAAGAGTGTCACCCCAAGGGATGAGGCCTCCAGGGGGCACGAAGCGGAATACGACCGTATGGATCCTCCAAAGGAGAATGAGCCGGAATACGTCTTCATCCACGACATGAAGACTGACGGCGAGGGCGGAACCCGCGTGCTTGCGGTGAACGAAAGCCTTAACTTGGGACTTGAGATCCGCTGGAACACCAAAAATCTCCCCCGGTTCATGCAGTGGAAATCCACTGCCGCTGGCGACTATGTCATTGGCCTGGAGCCCGCCAACTCCAGCGTCTTTGGCCGCCCCTGGCACGAGGAGCACGGCAGCGTGCACACCCTCGCGCCTTTTGCAAAGGAAACGAATGTCCTCTCTTTCACGGTGCTAGACGGTAAAAAAGAGATTGACGACGCCCTTGCGGCGTTCGGATGCGACTTCCGGTAATCCAGGAACCTACCTTCAATTATAAAAAGAAAGGCCGTGCAAACATGAAACGCTCTGACATCAACAAGTGCATCCGGGAATTTGAGGCGATTCTGAAAGAGTATCGCTTCGCGCTGCCCCCCTTCCTCAGCTTCACTCCGGAAGAGTGGCAGGAGAAGGGCCACGAATATGACGAGATTCGCGACAACGCCCTGGGCTGGGACATCACTGACTATGGCGAGGGTCACTTTGACAAGAAGGGCCTGTATCTGATCACACTGCGCAACGGCAACGTGCACAATGCAAAGTACACGAAGACCTACGCTGAGAAGATCATGATGCTGAAGGAAGGGCAGGTTTCCCCGAACCACTTCCACTGGCATAAGATGGAGGATATCATCAACCGCGGGGGCGGAAACCTCGTCTTCCGACTCTGGAACGCGGACAAGGATGAGAAGGTGGACCGCGAGAGCGACGTGAAGATCTTCTCCGATGGACGCGAATACACCGTGCCCGCCGGCTCTGAGATCATCCTCGAGCCCGGCCAGAGCCTCTCTCTCTATCCATACTACTATCACGAGTTCACGATCCAGCCTGGCACCGGCTACGCCATCATCGGCGAAGTCTCCATGTGCAACGACGACAACACGGACAACTGCTTCGAAGAGGCGCAGGGCCGTTTCCCGACCATCGAGGAAGATGAGCCGCCCTATCGTCTGCTCTGCACCGAGTATCCGCCCGCAAAAGACTGAAAAGCGAGCAAATGAGAGAAAAATCATAAGGAGAAAGGAGCAGACGAATGAGCGAATATGCCGTTTCCATGGAGCATATCACGAAGACTTTCCCCGGCGTCAAAGCGCTGGACGACGTGCAGCTCCACCTGAAATCCGGGCGTGTGATGGCGCTTCTGGGTGAGAACGGTGCGGGCAAATCGACGCTGATGAAAATCCTCTCCGGCGTCTATACCCGCGATTCCGGCAACATCGAAGTCTTCGGGCAGAAGATCGAAGGTGACCTGAATACGAAGCAGGCGCAGGCGCTGGGCATCGCCATCATCCACCAGGAGCTGAACATGTGCCAGCACCTCAGCGTCGCTGCTAATATGTTCCTCGGGCGTGAGCTCATCAAACACGGGCGCCTTGACACCGCAGAGATGAACCGCCGTGCCACAGCGGAGCTCGCAAAACTGGGCATCCATGACATCGATCCGGACGAAATCGTTGGCAACCTGACCGTCGGCCGGCAGCAGATGGTCGAGATTGGTAAGGCGTTGCTCATCAACGCGAAGGTCCTTGTTATGGACGAGCCCTCCTCATCCCTCTCGAATGCGGAAATCGAGGAGATGTTCCGTATCGTGCATGAGCTGAAGGCCATGGGCACCGCCATAGTCTACATCAGCCACCGATTGGGCGAGCTGCACCACATCGTGGACGACGTCACCATCATGCGCGACGGCCATTACATCACCGAGGGCAAATTTGAGGACTTCACCATGGAGCAGATCATTGCAAACATGGTGGGCCGCGAAATCACGAACCAGTTCCCGCGTGACGACGTGCCACGAGGCAAGAAGGTCCTCGAGGTCAAACACCTGAAGGCCGGGCGCATGGTCCGCGACGTTTCCTTCGATGTGTACGAAGGCGAAGTGCTTGGTTTCTCCGGCCTTGTTGGCGCGGGACGAACGGAGACTATGCGTGCCATCTTTGGCGCAGATCCGAAGGAGAGCGGCGAGATCATCTTGGACGGCAAGGCACTGCTCATCACCGATCCAGGCTCTGCCATCCGCCAGGGCATCGTGCTTGCGCCGGAAGACCGCAAGAAGGAAGGCCTCTGTACGAAGCTCTCTATCCGGGACAATATCGCTCTGCCGAACCTCGACATCATCGCGGCCAACAAGATTGGACACATCGACAAAAAGGTCGAGAACGAAATGATTGAGAAGGGCAGGAACTCCCTCACAATCAAGATGGCGGGTCCGGAGATCGAGGCGGGCAGCCTTTCCGGCGGAAACCAGCAGAAGGTCGTCGTGGCCAAGTGGCTGGCGCGCCAGTCCCGCGTCATCATCTTCGACGAGCCGACCCGCGGCATCGACGTCGCGGCGAAGGTCGAAATCTACGACATCATCAACGAGCTGAAGAAGCAGGGCGTCGGTGTCGTGATCGTTTCCTCGGAGCTCCCCGAGGTCATGGGCATCTCCGACCGGATCATCGTCATGTGCAACGGACGGATTACCGGCGAGGTCGACCCGCGGCATACCACAGAAGAAGAGATCATGACCTACGCGACGCAGTTCGGCGAGAACGCGACCTGACGCGCGCATTCCAGCAAACCGGAATACACAGCGCGTCTCAACAACAAAGAAGGAGCCTTATACCATGAAAAAGAAAAGCTTCCTGTCCAAGCCCGGCGTCGCGTCCGTGCTGACGGCGTTTGCCGGCGTCATCATCCTGATGGTGATCTTCGCCTTCATGAACCCGAACTTCATCAAGAAGAACAACCTGATGTCCCTTTCCCGCTCCATCTGTCCGTACCTGCTGGTCGGCATAGGCCAGGGCATCGTCTGCATTACCGGCAACATCGACCTGTCCATCGGCTCCGTGCTTGGCATGTCCGCCATGATGAGCGCGACCATGATCTGCAACGGCATCCCGGTGCTTGTCGCAATCCTGGTTGACCTCGTGGCCTGCCTCTGCGTCGGTCTTATCAACGGCGTCCTCGTCGGTAAGTTCAAGCTGCCGCCCTTCATCGGCACCTTGGGAACCATGACGATCTGCCGCGGTATCGCACAGCTGGTTAACAACAACTACAATACGAACGATATTGGCACCGGCGGTTTAAAGGATGGCTTCCGCGATCTGTTCTACTACGGCAGGGTCGGCGTCATCTACTGGAGCGTCATCATCTGCCTCATCATCTGGGGCGTGTTCTTCTACCTGATGAGCTACACTGCGACCGGACGCCACATCTACTCCATCGGTTCTAATGTTGACGCTGCTCGCCTCTCCGGCGTAAACGTCTTCAAGACCACCACCATTGCTTACACAATCTCTGCGTTCTGCTCCTTCACAGCAGGCCTCATCACTATGGCCGCCGCCGGCATGGGCTCCATGCAGGCCGGCATGAGCTATGAGATGTATGGTGTTGCGGCGGCGGTTATCGGCGGCATCTCTACCCTGGGTGGCAGTGGCCTCCTGGTAGGCGTCATTGCTGGTGCTTCCGTCTGGGCGATCCTGCAGAACGGTCTTACCATGGCGAACGTCCCGGTAGCCCTGCGTAACATCATCATCGGCATCATCGTCGTCGCCTGTGTGCTCTTCGACATCATGCGTCGTCAGGGCATTACCATTGGCAAGAAGAAGAAGAGCGTCTGATTCACCCCTTCGTTTTCCACTCGTTTCCCATTGCCGCCGGGCTGCGCATCCCCGGCGCCAAATATAAAAAACAAACAGGAGGAACTCTCATGAAAAAGGTATTCGCGCTTGTGCTGGCTGCCATGATGCTGCTCAGCGCCGCCGCCCTGGCGGAAGTCTCCACCAAAGTTGGCCTCATCACCATGGACCAGATGGACGTTCACTGGGTCCGCCTCCAGCAGGCTGCCCAGGCGAAAGTTGACGAGTACAACGCCGCTGGCAACAAGATCGACATGGTCTGGATGGCTCCCGAAACCAAGGACAATCAGCAGCAGATCGAAAAGATCAACGCGGCTGTCGCCGATGGCGTGAACTACATCATCATCGCTGCCAACGACGCTACCTCCGCGAACCGCGCCCTGCAGGAGGCGCTCGACGCCGACATCAAGCTGATCTACGTCGATGCTCCCGCTTCCCTGGAAGCCTCTGCTACCTTCGCCACCGATAACTATGCGGGCGGCGTCAAGGCCGGCGAGTATCTGAAGAAGGTCCTGGACGACGCTGGCGTGACCGAGGGCACCATCGGTATCGTCGACGCGCAGGCTGGCGTGGATTCCTGCCAGAAGCGGTATGAAGGCTTTGCCTCCGTCTTCGAGGGCACGAAGTTCGTCCTGGGCGAGCGTCAGTACTCCGATGGCGACAACACCAAGGCGCAGGAACTGGCCAACACCCTGATCAACAACGGCGTCGTGGCGATCTACGGCACCAACGACGGCGCGACCAACGGCTCTGCTGCTGCGGTTATGGACGCTGCCAACAACGGCACCACCGTGTATTGCGTCGGCTGGGACAAGTCTGACTCCAACATCGCCCACGTCGAGCGCGGCGAACTGCTGGCCTTCATGGCGCAGAACCCCAACATCATGGGCGAGATGGCCATTGATGCCGTCGTCGCTATGGAGAACGGTGAGGATCTCGGCGGCAAGGTCGTCGATACTGGCGTTTCCGTTGTGGACATCAACAACGTGGCTGAGTTCAAGTAATACCATCTTATCGCAGTAGACTTTGCTCTGATGCGCAGGGGGCCGCTTCCCAGGAACTTTCCTGAGAGGCGGCCCCTTTATTCGATCTGCGCGTTTCCTGTCCCGGCTACAAGGATGACATTGCTGGAAGATGTTCAAGGCAGAGAAGAGACAGCCTTTTCCTTTTGCCGTTTTTGTGCTATGCTTTGCAGAGACGGACGAACTCCGTCCGGAGAATCAATCCAATCCTCCGGTGAAAGGAGACGATCCCCTTGCCACTTTCCCTGCTTGCCGTCGTGGACCTATTGGGCACCGTGGCCTTCGCGCTTTCCGGCTCATGGATTGCCATCGAAAAGCGAATGGACCTCTTTGGGGTTAATATGCTGGCTGTAACCACAGCCTGCGGAGGAGGTGTCCTTCGGGACACATTAATTGGCAGGACGCCACCTCAGATGTTTCGGAATCCGCTGTACGTCATTGCCGCGCTTGTAGCTGCGAACATCGTATTTCTTCTGGCCGCACGGCATAGACACATGCCCCAAAGGGCTGCACCTCTGTACGAGAGTTTGCTGTTCTGGGCAGATACCCTGGGGCTCGCAGCGTTCACGGTGAATGGGGTGACGGTTGGCCTGCGCGCTGGACACGGGGCGAACGCATTCCTGCTTGTTTTTCTGGGATTTACTACCGGTGTCGGTGGGGGTGTCCTGAGGGACGTGCTGGCTGGACGAATTCCGGACATCTTCCGCCATCATGTCTATGCCGTCGCCAGCATCGTGGGAGCTATGCTGATGACGTTGCTGCTTCCGCATGCTGGAGAGAGCGCCGCGCTGACCGGCGGTTTTTTCGCAGTCGTCCTTTTACGCGTCCTAGCTGCGCGTTTCCGGTGGAACCTTCCAAGAATCGATGATCTTTCATGAAAGGAGTATCCTATGCGACACAATCATGATGAAGCGTTGTCTCTGATCAGGAAAACAAAGCTTGTCGCTATCCTGCGGGGCGTTCCCGTAGAGCGGGTAGATGGGGTTGTTGAAGCCCTACTCGCTGGGGGAGTGCGGGTGTTGGAATTCACCTTCGATCACATGCGGAAAGACTGTGTTGCTGCAAATGCCGCGATTATCCGCCATGCAGTGGAACGCTTTGGGGATCGGGCTATAATTGGATGCGGTACCTGTCTTTCCCCAGAGGAAGCTGAGGCCGCGTATGCAGCGGGGGCAGTGCTTGTCATTACACCGAACGTTGACGAAGCGGTGATCCGCCGGGCGAGGGATCTTGGCATGGTCGCGATGCCTGGCGCCATGACTCCGACGGAGATTGCGGCGGCTTGGCGGTATGGTGCGGATATTGTGAAGCTCTTCCCCGCTGGGGAGTTGGGACTTTCTTATATCAAAGCGGTGCGCGGGCCGCTTTGCCATATTCCACTGGCCGCTGTCGGTGGGGTACAGCCGGAGAACGTCAGCGAATTCCTCTCCGCTGGGGTTTGTGGATTCGGCGTCGGGGGGCCGCTCGTGCTGAAAGAGGCGGTAAAAAGCGGAGATTACCCGGCGATCGAAGCGCGGGCGAAAGCTTTTACAGAGGCCATTGCGTCCTGGGAGGCGGGATATGGAGAGTAAACGGAGGAACGTTCTGCTCATCGTCGACGGAGGTACTACGAATCTGCGCGTGTCCCTGCTGGAATCGGTGTCTTTTAAGATACTAGACAGTAGGAAAGCGGAAGGAGGCGTAAAATACACCGCAGAAGACGGGCACAATGGACGTCTGAAATCGCTTTTGCATAGTGCCATCGGGGATCTGCTGGAAAAGCATTCGCTGGTGGAGGCTGACGTAACCCACTGTATTGCCTACGGCATGATCACGAGCGGGCTTGGACTTATCGAGATTCCCCACCGCATCGCTCCTGTTTCAGAGGCAGAACTGCGGGCGGGCATGGTGACGCGCATTTTTTCGGAGATAGCGTCTTTTCCCATCGAATTTATCCCTGGCGTCCGGAACTTTGCGGGCGCGGTCGACGAATCAAACTGCGGCGGCATGGATATGATGCGGGGTGAAGAGACGGAAGCGGAAGGGTTGTATAGGCTGCTAGAGCTCAGAGGGCGTCCAGCTGTCTTTGTGCTTCCCGGTTCGCACAACAAGTTCGTGCGCATGGGAGCTGGCGGGGAGATCCTTTCCTGCCTAACATCCATCTCCGGCGAACTACTGGACGCAATAACACATCACACGATCCTCACGGATGCGGTCAAAGGTGGCTTCTGTACGGAGGAAACCTGCGACCCTGCTATGGTCCGAGCCGGCGCGCGGGAGTGTGCTGCGATGGGACTCGGAAGGGCCGCCTTTGCCGGGCGTATCCTTTCGACTCTTGGGAATGCGGAGCCCGCGAAGGTGCAGAGCTGGCTGCTGGGCGCTGCGCTGGCGGAAGATGCGAAGGCTCTCCGCATCTTTGCGGATGGCGATTCCTGGCCGGTCTTCGTCGCTGGGAAGCCACCACTTCAGTGCGCTTTCCTTGACGTGCTGGAGGAGCTGAGCGTCGCTGGCGCGGCGGGCGTGGAGCCTGCCCTTTCCGTGCGTATGGGAATAACGGGTGCACTTGCCGTATCCGGACTGCTGGAATCACGGGATTCCGCGCAGATCCCATAACGGAGGACGAAAACGGGAAGCTGAAAAAACGGTAGCCGTTTGTGTATAGGTCAAGGGGAGGTGAGGTACGGAGCGTGGATCAGATCATCATCCATGTGGATATGGACGCGTTCTATGCCTCAGTAGAGATGCGCGACAATCCTGCGCTGCGAGGCAAACCGCTCATCATCGGCGCCCTTCCCAAGGAACGGGGTGTTGTGGCCACCTGCAGCTATGAAGCCCGGAAATATGGCGCGCACTCTGCTATGAACATAAAGGAGGCGCACCGCCTCTGCCCGGATGGGATCTATATGCATCCAAATTTCGATAAGTACCGCACCGTATCGAATCAGCTGCACGCCATTTGGAGTATCTATGCCTCGGCACTGGAAACGATCGCCCTGGATGAAGCGTATCTGGATGTGACGGAGAAGGCCGGGAGCTGGGATAAAGCCTGCACGTTTGCCCGGGAAATCAAACGGAGGACACTGGAAGAACTTCGGTTAACCTGTTCCGTCGGTGTGGCGTACTCCAAAACTGCCGCGAAAACGGCGAGCGAAGAAAAGAAGCCCGACGGGTACTTTGAAATTCGTACACCGCAGGACTTCGTCGATCTGATCGCTGGTAGGGATGTTGGTGTATTGTATACCGTTGGAGCCAGGACGGCGGAAAAACTGAAACGGGCGGGCTTCAACACCGTCCGGGATATCCGGGAAAAACCGGAGGAAGTCATTCGGCTTCTCGGCAAACAGGGAGAATGGATCGCCCGCATCGCCTTCGGAGAGGACAACCGTAGGGTCACAGCCGTCAAACCGGAGGATGCCAAATCCATCAGCCGAGAGCTGACGTTTCAGGAGGACGTTGCGGATTATGATTTCCTGAAGGAAATCCTGCTGCTCCTGTCAATGAGTGTGGAACGCAGGGCAGCTCGCTATAACCTGTACGGAGATGGCGTGACGCTGAAACTTACTTATGCGGATATGAAAAGCATCACCCGATCCAGGACGATCCTTCCTTCTGCCCGGTCTGCGGCCGTCATCTGGCAGGAGACAGGAAAGCTGCTCGATCTGCTGCCGCAAAAGCCCGTGCGGCTGATTGGAGCGGGGATTCACTCACTCCATGGGGAAATGGGTCGGCAGATGAGCTTCGACGATTATCTGCCGGCGCTTGCGGCGCAGCGGGATCAAATGATTCAGGATGGACTGGATCGCCTGAATCGCCATTACGGGCTGGACTTCCGCGCCAACCTGGATCGCATCTTTCAAGGGGAAACCCTGTATAGAACCATCGAGTATATGAGAAAGCACCGTTAAGTGTGGCTGACCGCCCTGTTGATGATCCCGTTAGGACATCCGGTGGCGGTCAGTGCGGTTTATAGGCGAGAAAATCGCATTTTGGAGAGCTGGTCAAAGGCAGCCTCAAGCTTTTCCATGGGCTGCGTCACGGCGATGCGCACGTGCCCCTCGCCGGCTTTCCCGAAGACGCCGCCAGGGCTCATTAGGACGTGTGCTTGTTGCAGCGCTTCCCGGCAGAAAGCCCGGGAATCGAGCCCGGTTGCCCGGATGTCCGGGAAGAGATAAAAGGTCCCTTTGGGTCTCGAAAGCTGCATCCAGGAGATCTCCTCGATCCGGTTTGTCGCATATGCGATGCGATCCCCATACTGGGAAACGTACAGACGCTGCACGTCATCCCGCAGGCGTAGGGCTTCGATTGCTGCCCGCTGGCTGACGGAGGGGGCGGTGTAGATCATGGCGCCGTTTATGGTTTGTACCGTCCGTCGAATCTCCGGCGGGGCGATGAGGGTTCCGACTCGCCAGCCCGTCATCATGAAGTTTTTGGAGAAGCTGTTCAGGGTTACGACTCGCTCCCGCATTCCAGGAAGGGTGATGAGGGGAACAAACTCGCCTTCAAATACGTATCGGGTGTAGATTTCGTCGGCCAGGATGAGAAGGTCGAAGTCCTTCGCGATTTCCGCCAGGCTTTCAAGGTCGCGGCGGCAATAAAGGGCTCCGGTGGGATTACAGGGGTTATTGACGATGATAGCGCGGGTGCGTTCCGTTACCGCAGCACGGATCTTCTCAGGATCGGGTCCGTAATCCGTTTCCCGGCAGGGAACCTCTATGCACACGCCGCCGGCCAGGGAGATCTGTTCCTTATAGACGGCGAAGTAGGGGGAAAGGACGATCACCTCGTCCCCTGGATTGAGCAGGGCGATCAGCAGCTGCGCCATGCCAAGACAGGAAGAGGCGGTGACAAGAATCTCGTCTTTCGTGAGATCGACGTCAAAATCCTCCTTCCAGGCGCGGATGACGGCGGTGATCAGTTCCGGATCCCCCTGAGGGAAGCCATAACGGGTGTGACCCGCTTTTGCGTCCCGCATGGCGGCGTCGATAATGCGGCCGTCCGTCGTGAAGTCCGTATCTCCGATGGAAAGGTCCACGAGATCCGGATAGCGGGAAACGGCGTCGGCGTCCAGCGTCAGCCCGGCGCTGGCGTTTTTGAAGCGATCCGCGATGGTTTTCATCTTTATTCTCCTTCCACCCTCGGCACCACGGTGGAGCCGTTCGGGATGACATAGATGCTCTTGCCGGAAAGATCCGCTGCTGCGAGGAGTGAATACGGATCGGAGAACGCTTTGATGCCCATGGGAGCGAGAGTTTCCCGGGGAACGGAGGTTAGCATGAGAATCCGGTATCTTTCCGCTTGCTCACAGTTCAGCAGGAAGATATAACCCGGAACAGTGAAGCCTGCGCGCAGCTTTTCCGCGAAGCTCCCGTCCGTGAGGGGCCCGATCCAGTCGAAATACTCCGCTGGGCCGCCTCCGTCTCGCGCCTCGATGAGGAGGATCAGTGTTCCTCCCGGTTTCAGCGCCCCTTCTACGTTGTCGATGGTCTTCGTGCCCTGATACAGCGACATATCCTTCGGGAAGCCACCGCAGGAGGCGATCACAATGTCTGCACGCTCCTGGATAGGTGCCCGGTAGATGTCGTCTACCGCCCGGCAGCCTGTCTCCCATGCGCGCATGTAATCGCCGGCAAAGATGTGGGAGAGGCGCATGTCCGCGTTCATCACGAGGTTTACTGTGAAGAGCCGGGGCAGAAAACCAGCGGCTTCGCACATGTCCAGGTGCAGCGGATTGCCGGCTGTTACCCCGTTGCCGATTCTGCCGCTGGAGCGGAAGAACTGCGGATCCAGGGCGAAGGCGTGGTTCTGCCGGATGGTAGAGAGTGCGGCGATACCGGGCAGGATGCTCTTGCGGCCTCCCCCGTAGCCTGCCATCACGTGATGCGTGCAGGCTCCCAGGGTTATGACCCTGTCCGCCTCTGCGGCTATACGGTTGATGAGCACGCGGGTACCGAACGAAGTCGTACCGAGGAAGACGGAATCCCTTGCCCGACAGTCGTGGTTTACGACCCGAACCCGTTCAAACACGCTGTCCGTTACAAGCATCCGAAACTCTTTTTCATCTCCGCCCAGATGGGTGCCATTGGCCACGAGAATGGTGATTTTCTCATCCGGGACGCCGCAGGCATTCAGTGTGTTCACGAGGTGCGGGATGACGAGATCCTGCCGCATCCAGAAGCGGGACAGGTCGGAAACTACGAGACAGACGCTTTCTCCGGGCCGTATCCATTCCGAAAGGGCTGGCTTGTTGATGGGGTTTGAAAGCGCCTCCGACAGCGCGGCAGGGATGTCCGGGATGGGCGGCGTATCGTGCCCACGCAGAACAGCGAGGATTTGTTCCTCTGGAAGGGACAGGGTTACGACGTCGTCGCCATAGCGGAACGTGAAATCCTTCATGGTTTCTCCTTGTGTTGCGTTGTCCGGGCAACGCCGGGACAGATTTTTTGCGCATTATACCACAGCAACGGGAAAATGCGTGGTATCTACGCAAAAAAACCTTCCCCATCAGGGGAAGGCAGAATAGACGCATGGAATCAGAAGAATAGGGCGCTGACGTCGAAGGGTTCGTCGATCATGCCGGAGTCGAACATAAAGTCCGCTGTCTTCTGAAACCCCTCCCGGTCGGCGTCGGTGATTTCCGCGGAAAAATCGTAAGCCGCATACATGTCCCGCACCGCCTCCGGTGAGAGATCGAGGTATCTTCCAGCCAG
>JAIKWN010000188.1 GCA_024684665.1 Clostridiales bacterium
GTCTATGCCGCCTGTGGCATAGGGTGTGCAGAACGTACCAGTGATATTGGGATCCATGCCGTCGCCCGAGAAGTTCTTTCCGATATGGTCCACGATCAATACGTCGCAGCTGTCCACCCAGATGCGGGGCATATAGCTGAATGCTTCCTTCAGGAGCACAGGTTCTTCCGCCTCGATGTCCTCCGCAGCGACCGCCACGATTTTGCAGGTCTCGTCGAAGGCGTTTTCGATCGTCGGCACGCCGAAGAGGATCGGCGCGTTTTTGAGAATCGTCCGCCCCCACATGGGCACGTTCTTCGCCATGTTCTTGAAGCCCTGCTCATGGCACTGCTGCGCACCCACCTGTTTGCCGAGGCCGATCGCCATCATCTTCATGAGGCCGCTTTCATATGGTCCTCGGAAAGCAGTGTGCGGCTTGATCCTGCATCCCAGGATAATGCCGTCCGCCTCCGCTGCGTTCTTGTCGATGCAGACGTCGAACCCCTCTTCGTTGACACCGACTTTCTTCACTTCCATGGAGGAAAGGATGGGGCAGCCCAGGTATTCCTCCGTAATGCCATAGCTCTCAAGGACTTCGCGCTGCCCTTCCGCGGTCGCACCGCCGTGACTTCCCATCGCGGGAACCACAAACGGTTTCGCACCCCGCTTTTTGCAGAAATCCGCGATGCACTTCGTTGTCAGCGCGTTGTTGGCGATGCCACGGGAGCCTGCCGTGATGGCGATGCGCATGCCCGGCTTCACACGGGAAGCGAATTTCTCTTCGGAAAGCAGCGCGTCAATAATCCCCGGGATCTCCTCCGAAGCTATGCGCGGTCTCGGAAAAACCTGACGCACACGGAACATCTTCGGAACAAATGTATCCGAAACCAGGCTCGCCACAAAGGGTCGTTTTCTCACAGGGATTCCCTCCCTTTTACGCTTTCTTGTTGGGATTACGGGTCGCTGCACAGAGCAGCAGAACAATGAATACGCCCTGGATAAGTCGCTGAGCGCCAACAGTGATGTGCGCCGCGTTCAGGAATGTGGACATCAGCGTCATCATGAACGCGCCTACCGCTACCGCGATGATATTCGAGCGGCCGCCCCCGGCGTTGGTACCGCCTACAAAGCAGGCTGCGATGGAAGGAAGAAAGTAGGTCGTGCCCAAATCCTGGTTCGCACCGCCGCAGTAGGCGGCGTTGAGCGCGCCGGCAAGGCCGCAGAGCGCTCCGTTGATCACGAAAGCGGTGATTACGGTTTTCTTCACCTGAATACCCGCAAGAGCCGCCGCCGGCCTGTTCTGACCGGTCGCGTGCAGGTGCATGCCGTATTTGGAGCGATACAGGACAAAGTACAGCGCCACAACGATGGCAAGCGCCATCAGCGTCATCGTGTTGATCCCCAGGACGCTGGAATTGATGAATTTTACAAAGGATTTGTTCGGTGAATTGGGAACCTGGTTTGATATGACCAGGATGACAGAATAATAGACATAGCCCGTCGCCATCGTCGTAATCATCGCGTGGATGTTCAGGAATGTCGAAACGCTGCCGTTGATAAGGCCGCAGACCATGCCGACGAGAATCGCAGCGACAAGCCCCAGAAGGATGTTGTGCTCCATCACGGCGCAGGAGATATAGGCGGTCAGCGTCAGGATATACTTCTGCGAAATGTCGATCGCTCCCCTGCCGCTCGTAACTACGATCATCTGTGCCACGCCGAGAAGCAGCGCGAAAACGCAGAGCTTAAGCCCGTTCGCCAGCACAGCAAAGTTCACCTGTCCGGTAATCGCGCAGATGAGAGCGTACAAGATGATGCATCCCAGCACCGGCCATGTGATGGGGCTGCCAAGAATCTTCTTCATCGTCTTATTCACGGCCGCGCGCCTCCCTCCTGTGCAGAACGTACTTGAGCGCAAGCACACCAAGCAGGATGAGCCCGATCACAGCGGTCTGATAGTTTGAGTTCATCTTGAGAGCGGTAAGCAGCGTATTGATGAGGTTCATGGCAATGGCCGCCATGACGACGCCAATCGGAACCGGCATGCCGCCCGTCATCTCGCATCCGCCCAGAATAACCGTCGCAATGGACATCATGTTGAAGTTAACAGAGCTGTTCGCGTCCGCGCTGTTACAGACGGAAGTGTAAACCATGCCCGCCAGCACAACGAAAATACCGGAGACCATGTAGGCAACCACCTTCGCAAGGAGCCGGCTCCAGCCGGAACGTTCCACGGACTGCGCGTTATTGCCGATACCCCGCAGCACGATGCCGTAACGGCAGCGATACAGCAGGAGCCAGGAGAGAATGCCTGCAAGCGCAGCCAGCAGGATTGGCTGGGGAACGAGGGGCGTCTGCAGTTTCAGGAAGTTCTTAATCCAGGCAGGGCAGCTTCCGCCCGGCGTTGGCGCGATGAGAAGCGCAAGCCCGTACCAGACGAACTGCATGCCCATCGTCACCACGATGGCGGGAATTCTGCGCATATGGATGAGAATCGCCATGCCCATATACACGCCCACAAAGAGCAGAAGGCCGATGATCCCGATAAAAGGATTCCCGGTCAGGAGAATTGCAACAATGCAATTGACGAGGCCAATGGAATATCCATTGCCCATATCCACGTCGCCGCACATGACGATGAACATCTGTCCGAGAGCAGCCAGCACCAGCGGCAGCGCCGTATTGATCTTCATCTTGAGTCCCGCATACGTGGCCATCTTCGGGTTCAGATAAACGTTTGCGCCGAAGATGAGAATGAGCGTCAGCATCGGCAGCATCCACCTTGCGGTCAGAAGATGTCCGATTGCGCTCTGCTTCGTCTCCTCCGCCCGCTTCCGTCCGGATTCCACAAAGGCTTTCTGGACGATGTTCGGTACAGTGATGTCCGCACCGGCGAGTTCCCCTGTAATACAGCCGTCCCGCATAATATATACGCGGTCGCAGATTTCCATCTCGGCGTCCTCGGTGGAGAACAGGATCACAGACTTGCCCATGTTCCGGATCTCCTCAAGGAGCGCGTAAATATCCTGCTTCGTTCCGATATCCACGCCTGCAGTCGGGTCATTCAGCAGGATGATATCCGCTTCGGAGGCAATGCCACGGGCGATCACGGCTGTCTGCTGGTTTCCGCCGGAGAGGGACATGATGTTGCTTTCGATGCCCTCCGCGCGGAATTTCAGTTTGTCATACCATTCCTGTGCAGAATCGGAGGCCTTCTTTTTGTCGATGAGCAGCTTTCCCTTCACACGGTCAAGATTTGCGATCAGGATGTTGTTCATTATATGCCAGAAAGGGAAGACACCCTCCGAAGCACGGTCTCCGGACACGTAAGCCACGGTTCCGTTGATGGAGACGCCGGGGCGGGCTTTGTTCCGGCAGCCGAAGATAAGATGCAGAAGCTCCTGCTGTCCGGATCCCGCAAGGCCCGAGATACCGACGATCTCACCCTTTTTTAAGTTCATGCT
>JAIKWN010000202.1 GCA_024684665.1 Clostridiales bacterium
TCTTGAAAAACGCGAAGCGGCGATCGCTCATCTGCACAAGGTCATTGCCGCCAGCCACAAATTGGGCGTCAACCTCGTTACTACCTTTATCGGAAGAGATCAGGGCAAGTCGGTGGAAGAGAATTTGAAGCTTGCCCGGGAGGTTTGGCCTGCGATTCTAGAAGAAGCTGGAAGTTTGGGCGTAAAAGTCGCCATCGAAAACTGTCCCATGCTCTTTGGTCCTGACCAATGGCCCGGTGGGCAGAACCTGATGACTACCCCTGTCATTTGGCGCAAAATGTTTGAGATGCTGCCTTACGAGAACTTCGGCCTCAACTTCGATCCCTCACACTTTGTGTGGCAGATGATGGATTATATCAAGCCTATCTACGAATTCAAAAACAAACTGTTCCACGTCCATTTTAAAGACATCAAGCTCTTCCCGGAAAAACTGGCACAGTTTGGCACCATGGCTTACCCGCTGGATTACATGAGCCCCAAGCTGCCAGGCCTTGGCGATGTAGAGTGGGGGAAATTTGTCTCCGCCCTGACCGATATCGGCTATGACGGCTTTGCCTGCATTGAGGTGGAGGACAAGGCTTTCGAGGGCAGCCGGGAGCGGATCCTGGATTCTCTGGCCCTCTCTAAGCGTTATCTGGATCAGTTCGTGATCTGATAACAAATACCGACCGGCTCCGGTCTTCTGCCGTCTGTATTTCGTTTATTGATAAGACTTTTATAAAACAATGTCCGCGCCTTTTCGATGTCTGCAAAAGGCGCGGGCACTGTTTTCATTTTTCTGATTCTTCCATGTGCGGCTGTCATATAAGCAGATTTACGGCTCGCGTTCAGCCCGCTCCTTCTCCCTTCAGCACTGCAAAAATCGTCCGGATGATGCACAGCATATCCAGATAGAACGAGCAGTTTTTCACGTAGTAGTATTCAAGCTCCAACCGTTCCCGATAGTCGATGCTGCTTCGCCCGTTGCAGCCCCACCAGCCCGTAATTCCGGGTTTTACTTTTTCATAGAGCTTTAAGCCCTTATGCGCAGCCAGCTCTCCCTCCACAAGCGGACGGGGACCAACGATACTCATATCCCCTTTCAGCACATTGATCAGCTGTGGCAGCTCGTCGATGGACGTTTTTCGGAGAAAAGCGCCGACTTTGGTAACTCTTGGATCTTTTTCCAGTTTCTGGTTTTTTTCCCACTCTTTACGGTACTTCCCATCCCGCAACACCGTCTGCAGGATTTCGTCCGCGTTCGGAACCATGGAACGGTATTTCCAGATCCGAATCGGTTTACCATTCATGCCAACCCGCTTCTGCTGATAGAAGATGCTTTCCCTGTCTCCCGTCATCACATAGCAAAGCTTTACGACGGCAGTAATAGGCACCAGGATTATGAGGCCGATCATCCCACAGAGGATGTCAAACACACGTTTTACGAACAGGTAGACGCTCTGCGACGGGGAAAAGGAAAACTGCCCAACGCTGAGAGCCTTGTGAACGCCGATGTTCGTGACAAGCTGTTCCTCCGTCTGGAAGCCCAGAATAGATTCCACCGCGAGATCCACGCCGACGCCGTTCTCGATCATTCGCCTGAAAAAACCGGATTCCAACTTGTCGGGTGCAACGGTGATCAACACTTCACGGATGTTGTTTTCCAGAATGAAATTCACAAAATCAGCTCCGACGATGGGAATCGATCCTTTCCCTCCCCCCTCCGGTATGGGCATTTCCAGACACTCTCCACCTTCGTCGTCTGTCACATGTACTCCCTTTAATTCATACAGCGGCATTTCCGTCGAATAGATCCGGCGAGCGTCCCGTTCCAGATGTGCCATATCGCTGATGAGAAACAGCGACATCTTTCGAGTGCTTTGAATCCCGATCTTTCCCGAAGTCAGCAGTTTTTTCCAAATATACTTCAGAATGACAGACAAAGCAAAGTAAAGGATATAGGTAATAAACACGACCGACCGGGAATACTCCGCTCCGATTTTTAAACCATAAAAAATGAGGAGCATGCTGAGCGCGTTGGCGCCTACGATAAAAAAGGCCCTTCCGATCTCGTGATAATATCTTCTCCGGATGATTCCACTGTAGGGATTCACAACAAAGTCGATCAGAAGATTCAGCATGGAAATGATCAGAAGAAACCTTCTCCATGTCGGGGAGATTTCAAAGGTCCTGAATTTGAAATAAAATGAAAGGAAAAATGAAATGAACAAAGCCGCCAGATCCACTATCATGAAATCCAAATGCTTTGTCCAGCTGTATTTTCCCTTGACGTGCATTCCGAATTGCTCCTCTCCTGCATCCCCGTCCACAATCTTATCCGCTACGTTCACATGTCCGTCGGCTCCGTTATATACGGATCTTTATTCCCTTTCCTAGCGGCAGAAAGGTTCGGTAAGCTCTAATGTCAATGATACCCTGAGAACTCTTACAGCTGCAGAGCTGCATTCTCAACAGACAGATCAGAGACAGCATAGGGTAGCAGTTCCTCCGGCCTGGCATCGGGACGAATCCATTCTTCAATCCGGTCCTTCGGAAGGATCAGCGGCATCCGGTCATGAATCTGGCGTAGATCCGCAGTGGGATCCTTTGTCAGGATCGTAAAAACTGGCAGGTCGTCTTCGATCCTGTATAGTCCAGCCAGCCAGGTCAGAGAAGCACCCCTGGACCGGATTCTGTATTTGTTCCTGCTTCGGCCGCTACCATCCACGCTGTGATCCCATTCAAAGTACCATGAAGCCGGGATGATGCAGCGGTGTCTTTCCCATGCAGATCGGAACGTCGGCTTCTGCGCTGCTGTCTCCGATCTCGCATTGATCAACAGGGAACCATTCCGGATCCGGAATCCCCATTTCATAGGAAACACAGTTTTCCTTCTGCTTTTCCCGGGGGCAATCACCGGAACCACCTGGGTTGGCCGGATTTCCCCGGAAGTCTCAACCTCATGACCGGCTTCCAGAAACCTGCCCGAGAGTGGCGAGCGCTGCATCTCGGCCACAATCTCCAGGAGTTCTTCCTGATCCTCATCCAAAAAGAAACGCGCACACATAAACAAACCCTCTTACCTGTCCAAACACGTCATTTTTTTGTCTTTTGATCTTACCATAAAAAAGCAGGAGATACAAGGAAAATGGGAAAGTGATATAAGTACTGCCACGTCCCATCGTACCCAAGAGTCCCAAGTCCTATCGTCAAAGACAGATTATTCAAATCGAGCTGGATCGAGTCTCTTTAGTTAATTCTTTGCCTGTATATGTCGGTTGACACATTATTTTGAATGGGATAAACTGCGCATTGCAGGGAGGAATGAAATTTGCGCATACTCGGCATCGACCCTGGCCTCGCAACGATGGGCTGGGGCATCATCGAATCGGACGGTTACCGGGAGCGCCTTGTGCAATATGGCGCGCTCCTCACTTACCCCCGGGACACTTTCCCCACCCGATTGCAGAGTCTCTATACCGGCGTCCGCGGGCTGCTCTCCGCGTTTCATCCAGAGGAAATCGCCTTTGAGGAACTATTCTTCTCCAAGAATATCACCACCGGCATCCAGGTCGGAGGCGCGCGTGGCGTCGCCCTCGCCGCCTGCCGCGAATATACTGACGCTCTCTTCGAATATACGCCAATGCAGATCAAGCAAGCTGTCGTGGGCTACGGCGGAGCGGACAAGCATCAGGTGCAGAGTATGGTGCGCATGCTGCTGAACATCCCGGAAGTCCCGAAACCGGACGATGCAGCGGACGCGGTAGCCTGCGCTATCTGCCACGCGCACGCTGGCGTCGGGCGAATCGCATTCAAGATCAAATAAGCTCTCAAGCGTTATGAATCCGCGCCGGGTTTCACCTCCCGGCGCGGATTTCTTTTGGTTCAAGCGGAAAAGATCAGCCCAGCTTCGACAGCGCTACTGCGATCAGTGCGGCTGCCCTCGCGTTGTTGTAGGCCAATTGCATGTTAGTCTTGAGGCTTTCACCGCCTGTTTCCTCTACGATGTGCGCCAGCATGAAGGGCGTGATGTCCTTGCCGTGGACACCTGCCGCTTCCGCGTCTTTCAGCACCTTGTCGATGACGGCGCTCATTCGGTCAAAGTCCATCGCGTACTCTTCCGGTACGGGATTGCCAATCAGAATGCCGCCTGTAAGGCCAAGAGCCCATTTCGCATGCGCGATCTTCGCCGCGTCCTCCGGAGTCTTCGCGTTGTAATCGACCCCGAATCCACTCTTGCGGCAATAGAAAGCCGGGAAGTCGTCCGTGCCAAGTCCGAGCACCGGAACACCCATGGTTTCGAGATATTCGAGCGTCCGCCCGATATCCAGGATCATCTTCGCCCCGGCGCAGATCACGGCGACACCCGTATGCGCGAGCTCCTGCAGGTCAGCGCTGATATCCATCGTGACCTCGCCCCCACGGTGCACGCCGCCGATACCGCCCGTCGCAAAGACGCGGACGCCCGCCATCTCAGAAAGGATCATCGTCGTCGCCACGGTCGTGGCGCCGGTCAGTTTCTCCGCGACGACCACCGGCAGATCCCGGCGGCTGACCTTACGAACGCCCTTCGCCTCGCACATGCGCAGGAGTTCCTCTTCCGTGAGACCCGCCTTCAACCGACCGTCGATTACGGCCATCGTCGCTGGGACCGCTCCCTCCGCGCGGATCACTTTCTCGACATTCTTCGCAAAGGCCACGTTGTCCGGATACGGCATACCGTGGCTCAGGATCGTGCTCTCAAGCGCGACAACCGGACGCCCGGTGGCAACTGCCTCCGAAACTTCCGTCGTCACGTCCATAAACTGTTTCAGGGATTCATTCACAGGATATACGCCTCCATTACTTCTTTGATCTTCTCCGGGCTCATCTCCCGGCTGATGGTATCCGGCGCCTGTGCGGCAATCATGCCCGCTGCCATACTGCAATGGAGCGCACTTTTCGCGTCCAGTCCAAGGCAGTCAGCATGAATAATACCCGCCAGAGCCGCGTCCCCCGCGCCCGTCGCGTTTGTGATTCTCGGCAAGGGCCGGTTCCTGCCCCAAATGGTTCCTTCCGGTCCACGATACAGCATGCCTTCCTCGCCCAGACTCACAAACACCCGGACAACGCCTGCACCGCGTAGTGCGTCGCAGGCCAGAAGCAGCTCGTCCTCCGTCCCGCACGGGCGGCCGGTAAGGGCTTGCAACTCCATGCGGTTGGGTTTGACCGTATGGAACGCGCCAATGTACGGGCGGATCTCCTTTGCCCAAGCGGTACTGACGGGATCCAGATAGAGCGGCCCTGCGCCGATGGCGATCAGCCGCTGCAGCGTTTTCCGAGAGAGGTTTCCGTCACAGACCACCCGTTCCGCAGAGAGCAGCGTCGGCGCACTTTCATCCACCAGCCGTTCATCCAGCCGCTTGATGATCCGCATATCGCTCATGGCGACGAACATGTCCCCTGTCTCGTCCAGAATGGAAACATAGGTGCTGGTACTCTCCCCCTCGATCATCCGCACAGGGCGAACGTCGATACCGGCTCTCCGGCATTCGTCCAGCAGGGCCCGTCCATTGTAGTCGTTTCCGACTGCGCTTACAAGGCGCACCGTATGCCCCAGCCGGGCGAGGTTTTCACAGATATTCCGGCAGACCCCGCCGGGCGACATATGCAGCTGACCCGGGTTGGAATCCCGCATCCGAAGGGGCGCACCGCTCCTTCCGTGTACGTCCATGTTCATGCCGCCGATGCCCGCGATAACCGCCATGCTCATCCCCCGCTTTCCGGTCTTGTGCAGAAAAACGGAGCCGGTATCCGGCTCCGCCGCATTCAGGCTTCCGCCTTCCAGAACCCGTGCAGATTGCAGTATTCGTAAGCCGCCACGACCTCGTCTCCCTCCGCCAGAGCAAAGACTGCTTTCGGCTCCGCACCGGGGGCGAGCTCCTTGCGCTGCATACCCTGCTTCGTCTCGAGTGCAATCCAGCGAATGGAATGCTCGGGGAGCATAGGATGAGCGACGCTGCCAACCGTGACCGTTACATCTCGCCCGCTCACTTCGATAACAGGAACGTGCTTCTCATTCGACGCGTCCGTCGTGTTCGGGATCAGCTCTTCCATTTCCTCACCGCAGCAGCGGACGTTACAGACGGCTTTCTCAAGATACGCTACCATGTTCGGGCAGCGCTTGCACTTGTAAACTTTCATCATACGCTTTTCCTCCTTGTAATTCGGTGTACCTCAGTATACCAACGCTCCGGCGGAGCGTCAAGTGCCGGAAAGTGCGTTAACGGCCGCCCCTTTGCAGGGCGGCCGTTTGCGCTTTGTTGGATTACTTTCTACGGTTGCGGTTGAAGTTGATGAGGCAGCCGGCCTTGACGATCTCCCGCTCGTTCGCCGTCATCTCGCGGATGAAGAGCGAAACCGGAATCGCCTTGCCGTCGTGAACGGCGTAAGCCGCAATCTCCGAGAGGTCACCGTCCAGCGCCTTTCGGATGCCCGGGACGAAGATGAAGTCACCAACCTCGAAAGCGTTCGGCGCGCCTTTCAGGTGGAAGGGCAGCATGCCCCAGTTCATGACGTTCGAACGGTAGCGTTTCGTGGCGTAGTCCTGGGTAATGTTCGCAAGGCCGCCGATGACACGCTGGCAGCTCGCCGCCTGCTCTCTTGCGGAGCCGTCGCCCGGCTTGTTCGCATACACCACGGATCCGATTTCGATCTCAGCGGGATCGACCGTCTCAAACCCTGGGATTCCGCGGATGACTGCGTAGGCCGCAGCGACCTCTGGATCTTCGGTCACGTTTCCGCCAGCTTCACGGGTCCGTTCCAGCGCGGCTACATCCTTGCTGCGGCCCACGTACTGCGGATCCCTGCGGGAGAGTGTAAACTCCGCGAGACCCAGCGGATTGGAACGGTAGGAAGAAGTCTCACCGGAGGGGATCAACTCGTCCGTCGTCGTCACTTCATCCAGGATCTTGCTGCATACACGCAGAAGGATGTCGTCTGCGAGGGGTGGAAGCTCCGGCCAGTCCTTGATATTCGGGCCGTAAACCAGGGGCTTATCCGCCTCTGCCTTACGGTATCCGTTGTAAACGCGGGCCTCGTAGGAAGCCGGGTCAAAGTGATAGGCAGGCACATCGCCGAAGCGGTCGGCATAGCGCTCCGCGCTGGTCAGGATTCCGCCGTTTGCAGCCGTCGCTGCGATGCTCCGGGCGTCCATGAGGGCAACCGCGGACATCTGGCCGTTGCCAGGCTTTGAGCCCTCGCGGTTCGGGAAGTTGCGCGTGGTGTGGCGGATGGAGAGGCCGTTATTGCAGGGGGTGTCGCCCGCACCGAAGCAGGGGCCGCAGAACGCCGTACGGATGACCGCACCTGCCTGCATGAGGTCGGTAATGACGCCCTTGCGCAGGAGGTCGACGAAAACGGGCTGGGAAGATGGATACACGGACAGGGAGAACTCCCCGTCGCCACAGGCGAAACCGCGCAGCATGTGCGCCGCCTCCACGACGTTCGTGTAGTTTCCGCCGGAGCAGCCGGCGATGACGCCTTGCTGTACCTGCAGACCCTTCGACGTGATCTTATCACGCAGCGTATAATCCGCGCGACCGTCCGCGATTTCCGCCGCCTTCTTCTCAACATCGGCGAGGATGTCGGAGAGGTTCGCGTTCAGTTCGTCGATCTCATAGGTGTTGGAAGGATGGAAGGGTAGCGCGATCATCGGCTTCACGGTGGAAAGATCGACGTACACGCAGCCGTCGTAATAGGCGACCTCTGCCGGATCCAGCCTGCGGTATTCGTTTCCACGGCCGTGCTCCGTCAGGAAGGCCTGTGTGTCCTCATCCGTGCGCCAGATGGAAGAGAGGCAGGTGGTCTCCGTCGTCATGACGTCAACGCCATTTCGGAAGTCGGTGCTCATCGTGGAGACGCCGGGGCCGACGAATTCCATGACACGGTTCTTCACATAGCCCTTCTTGTACACTGCACCACAGATGGCCAGCGCAATATCCTGCGGACCAACCCAGGGATTCGGCTTGCCGTCCAGATAGATTGCAACAACGCCGGGGTAATCCACGTCATAGGTATCCTCGAGCAGCTGTTTGACAAGTTCGCCGCCACCCTCGCCGATGGCCATGGTGCCGAGCGCACCATAGCGCGTATGCGAGTCAGAGCCCAGGATCATCTTGCCGCAGCCCGCCTGCATTTCTCGCATGTACTGGTGGATAACCGCGATGTGAGGGGGCACGTAAATGCCGCCATATTTCTTCGCGGCGGAGAGACCAAACATGTGGTCATCTTCGTTGATCGTTCCGCCGACCGCGCAGAGGGAGTTGTGGCAGCAGGTCAGCACGTACGGCAGCGGGAAGCGCTCCATGCCTGAGGCTTTCGCCGTCTGGATAATGCCGACAAAGGTGATATCGTGGCTCGCCATCGCGTCGAATTTGATGCGCAGTTTGTCCATGCTGTCGTTCTGGTTATGCGCTTTCAGAATGCCGTAAGCGATCGTCCCCTTCTTCGCTTCCGCCGGAGAAACCGGCTTCCCCGTCAGCGCTTCCGCGTGCGCCACTTCTCTTTCCGGAATGATTTCTTTTCCGTTCACGAGATAGACGCCGCCGTCATAAAGCTTCACCATACCCTTACCTCCCTGTTTCTCTTTTCGGGTTTCTTTGTATATAGTATACGCCGTTCCTCCCATATTGTAAAATATTTCCTTTCTGATAGCTCCTATTGATTAATTCTATACCATGTGCTATCCTGATCTGGAAAGGAGTGGAAGCCGTGTGACCGACAAAGAACTGCTGTACATCCAGACCATCGCCGCAGAAGGCTCCGTATCCGCCGCAGCGCGAAAACTCTTTCTCGCCCAGCCTTCGCTCAGCCAGGCGCTTCGCCGTGTGGAGGAAGAACTTGGGACGGCGCTGTTTTCGCGCAGCGCCTCCGGCCTAGTCCCGACAGAAGCGGGGCAGCGCTATCTGCTTTGTGCCAGGCAGATCCGGCGCAGCTACGAGGAAATGCGGCAGGAACTCTCCGACATGAGCGGGCTTAAGGCCGGACGAGTAAATCTTGGTATCACGCGGCATCTGGGGCTCACCCTTCTCCCGCGCCTCCTGCCGGAATTCTCGCGCCGCTATCCCGGCATCGAACTGCGTGTCACGGAAGAGGACACGCGCACGCTGGAGGCGCTTTTGCTTTCCGGCGGCATAGATTTCGCCATCCTGCACCGGCTGGAAGGGCACGAAGTCCCGCGTCTCTCCTACGAGCTCCTCTCCCACGAACCCTTCGTACTCATCCTCTCCCCGGAGGACGAAGCCTGCCACTATGCAGAGCCGCAGGGAGAAGACCCGCCCCTTCTGGATCTCTGTCATGTCGCAGAGCATCCTTTTCTGATGCTGCGCCGGGAACAGGGCATCCGCCGCGTCGCCGATGTGATTCTCGCCCGCGCGGGCATCACACCGCACATCCGGCTGACGCTACGCGGCTTTGAAACTGCAGAAGCACTGGCTGCTGCGGGGCTGGGGGCGACGCTTCTTCCCAGGGACTACGTCTCCCTCTATCGTCCGCCCGAGAAGCCGGCGATTTTCTCGATCGACCCCGCTCTAGATCCGGGCTGGAGCCTCTGCTTCGCCATTCCCGACGGCGGATTTCTTTCCCATGCAGACGAAGCACTTCTTTCCATGCTCCGGGATTTGTTCCCACCAGCCCCGTAAACGCCTTGCGGCGTTTCCTCCGTCGTGTTATACTCCTCTCGTATCCGCAAAGGAGGTCACGCGATGAAGCTTATGCTGATCCGCCACGGGGAACCGAATTTCCCCGTGGATGAAGTTACCGAGGCCGGCGCTGTCGAGTCGGAAATCCTTTCCGATTACTTGATGAACGTGCCGATGGATGAAATTTATGTTTCCCCACTGAAGCGCGCACAGCAGACTGCCGCACCGACCCTCGAGAAGCTCGGTCGTAAGGGTGTCACGCTGCCCTGGCTGCGCGAATTTAATGTACATATCAATCGCCCTGATCGGGAGAAACCGGCCTCCGTCGCCTGGGACTGGGTTCCGGCGGACTGGACCGCCGATCCGCTTTTTCTCGACCCCGTGCGCTGGCGGGAGAATCCCGTTTTCGCTGAGGCGGACGTTGGCGGGTTGTATGACCGCGTCACTTCCGCGTTTGACGCGCTTCTCACGGAGCACGGCTACCGCCGGGAAGGATACCTGTACCGAGCTGAGCAACCGAACACAAAGACGCTGGTCTTCTTCTGCCACTTCGGCGTCGCCACCGTGTTGCTCTCCCATCTTATCAACGTTTCCCCCATGCCGCTCTGGCATGGGACGGTTATGCTGCCCACCTCCATCACAACGGTCTTTTCCGAAGAACGCCGGAAGGGCATTGCCTCCTTCCGCGCCTCAGCCATTGGCGAAACGCCACACCTGACCCTCGCGCACCACGCGCCTTCCTTTGCCGCTCGCTTCTGCGAGGTGCACGGGGATGGCACGCGGGAAGACTGAGTAAAACCCCGCATCCGCGGAGAAAGGATGAATCGTTTTGCATATCGTCTGTCTCGATCTCGAAGGAGTCCTCGTTCCCGAAATCTGGATCGCCTTTTCGGAGGCCAGCGGGATCCCGGAACTGCGCCGCACAACCCGGGACGAACCCGATTACGACAAGCTCATGCGGTGGCGCCTCGGCATCCTACGGGAACACGGCCTCGGTCTCTCTGATATCCGCCGTGTGATTGGCACCGTAGATCCCCTGCCCGGCGCGAAGGACTTCCTGGACCGCCTGCGCGCGGAAACCCAGGTTCTGATCCTCTCTGATACCTTTACACAGTTTGGCATGCCGCTCATGGCCAAGCTTGGATACCCCACCCTGCTTTGCAACGAACTCGTGGTGGGTGATGACGGCATGATCGTGGACTATCACATCCGCGTGAAGGAGAGCAAGCTTTCGACCGTCCGCGCGCTACAATCCGTCGGCTATACTACCATTGCCTCGGGCGACAGCTACAACGACCTCGGTATGATCCGCGGTAGCGCCGCAGGCTTCCTTTTCCGCAGCCCGGAATCTATTCGTCTCGCGAACCCGGATATCCCTGCATGTGAAACCTACGACGAACTTTTCAACCTCATTGCAAACGCTCTCAAAGCATAAGGAGGCCGGTTATGAAAATCGCATCTCTCATCAGCGGATCCGATGTCCGCGGGCAGGCCATCGGCGAAGGCGCGCAGCTGACCGAAGCGGTTGGATACCGCCTGGGCCAAGCCTTTGTCCGTTTCCTCAAAAGCCGCGGCGTAAGCGCTCCGAAAGTCGCCGTCGGCCGTGATCCGCGTCTCTCCGGCGAGGCGCTGGAGCACGCGATCGCAGAAGGCATGGAAAGCGCCGGGGCAAAAGTGACCTGTTTCGGTCTTGCAACCACTCCCGCCATGTATATGGCCCTCGTGCGGCCCGAGTTTTCGGGCGACGCCTCCGTGATGGTAACCGCTTCCCATCTCCCCTGGGAACGGAATGGTTATAAATTCTTCCTTCCGGACGGCGGCATCACAAGTGCCACTCTTAAGGAAATCCTTTCCCTCGCCGATTCTGGTGAAGATTTTGCAGCCTCAGGTGGCTCGCTGGATCACATGTCCTTCCTGCCGGTCTATACAGGCATTCTGGAGGAAAAGATCCGAGGCTCCCTGGGTGGAGGAAAACCCCTTTCCGGTCTGCACATCGTAGTGGATGCGGGCAACGGAGCAGGCGGCTTCTACGCCGATATGCTCTCCGATCTTGGCGCGGATACCTCCGGCAGCCGATATCTTGATCCGGACGGACACTTCCCGAACCACATCCCGAACCCGGAAAACGAGACAGCCATGGAGTCCATCCGCGAGGCCGTTCTTACAAGCCATGCGGATCTCGGCGTCATCTTCGACACGGACTGCGACCGTGCCGCCATCGTGGACGCCGCCGGAAGAGAGATCAACCGCAACCGCCTCATAGCCCTCATTTCCGCCGTGCTCCTGCAAACGGAAAAGGGCGCAGTGATCGTCACCGACTCCGTAACCAGCTCCGGCCTCGCAGAATTCATCGCCAGCTGCGGCGGCGTGCATCACCGTTTCAAGCGTGGCTACCGGAACGTCATCGACGAAAGCCGCCGGCTGAACGCGGAGGGCGTCGATTCTCCTCTCGCAATCGAGACCAGCGGCCACGCCGCCCTGCGGGAAAACTACTTCCTGGACGACGGCATGTATCTCGTGACGCGCCTTATTATTGAAGCGGTGCGCATGCGCCGGACCGGCAAGAACCTCACCGACCTCATCGACAGCCTTCGCGAGCCGGTGGAAAGCGCGGAGATCCGACTGACCCTCACGAACCCGGACTTCCGTCCGGATGGCGAAGCGGCCATCGCTGCCATCGAAGCGCGCGCTGCATCGGATCCCACGTGGCACGTTGCTCCGGACAACCGGGAGGGCATCCGTGTTTCCTTCGACCTCGGTGACCAGAAGGACGCCTGCTGGTTCCTCCTGCGCCTCTCTCTGCACGATCCCGTCCTCCCGCTGAACCTCGAAAGCGACGCGACGGGCGGCGTGCGGATGATGGCAGAGCAGCTGCTTGCGCTGATTTCCTCCTGCAAAGGCGTCGACTGTTCGAACCTCGTCCGGTTCCTCGCGAAAGCGTGACAGTACAGGTTCGCTCAGGCATCCGTTCGCGCATGCATTTATTCTTGTTTTTTAGCAGAATTGAAACTGAAAACTTCTTTTCGAAACCCGTTTCCCTTAGAAATAGTTACGCAAAGGTCTTGTCAAAATGGCGGGATTGCGCTATCATTCGCAGGAAATGAGCGGAATACCGCCCAAAAGAAAGGAAGGAAACCACTATGAAGAAACTGCTTGCTCTGGCGCTTACCCTTTCCCTTGCGCTCTTTGCGACTGCCGCACTGGCTGTTGACCTGAACTGGACTGACGTTGAGGAGCAGGTCGCCGGGCTGGATGCCGCATTTGTCAATATCGATCAGGTCGGCGTTAAGATTTGGATGCCCACGATCCTTGAAGCACAGGAGCTTACCGACGAAGACATTGCCGACGGCTATATCGCATATTTCCAAACAGCGGACGAATCCGCTGCGGTTGGTGTCACGTATACCGATGTTGAGGGTATGTCCCTCGAGGACTATGCAGCCGAGGTGGCTAAGGTTGGCGGTACAGGGATTGAGAATATGACTGTGAACGGGCTCAATTGCATCGGCTACGATCTGGAAGAGAACGATACCTCCGTCGTCGCCTTTGCGACAGAAGCCGGCTATATTCTGGAGTTCTCCTTCGCGCCCGTATCTGACGAAGGCTTCGCCGCCACCGTTCTCCTGATGGTTGCGTCCATCCAGGCAATATAATTGCGCTTTTGCCTGAAGTGTAAAACTGATCCAAAACGCTTCTCCTGAAGCCGGGCTCGATACCCGGAAAAGGGGAAGCGTTTTTTAACCGGACATCTGGGAGGTACGGACGATATGAAACATCTGTCTCTAATTCTGTTTTTGCTGTTTCTCGCTTTCACTTCAGTCTCTTTCGCCTCTGAAGATACAGCAACACTCCTCGTATATCTGTGCGGCAGCGAGATGGAGGAGGACGCGTATCTTGACCTTGTCGAGATGGCCGAAGCCAAAGCGGACAATGTTAATATTGTCGTCCTCGCAGGCGGTTCCACCGACTGGGGAATTGAGGGGCTTGACGGGAACACAAGGAATCTTGCCGTAATCCGTGACGGCGGATTCGAATCCGTCGAAGACTGGGGCCCCCTTTCCATGGGCAGTGAAGACTGTCTCTTTCAATTTCTGAATTACGGTCTTTCAAAGTGGCCGGCAAAGCGGACAATCGTTGTTCTCTGGGATCACGGAGCGGGATCTGAGGCTGGCCTCTGTTTTGACCCAACTGCAGACGATGACGGTCTAACCCTGCCAGAAATCGATCGGGCGCTCTCCCGTCTCAAAAAGGCGACCGGCGGCTTTCATATTGACCTCTTTGGCTTCGACGCCTGCATGATGGCGGGCTACGAGCTGGCGGCTCTACTTTCGCAGTATGAAATTGACTGTTTCGTCGCGAGCGAGGAACTGGAACCTTCTGGCGGCTGGCACTATACCTCCTGGCTGGAAGCACTTTCAGAGAATCCATCCATGTCAAACGAGGCGCTCTGCGCGGAGATTCTGGATGGCTTTATGGATGCTGCACTCTCAGAGGAGCCGGATGACATTCTGACCATGAGCGCCATATCCCTCCCGAAGGTGCTACCGCTAAAAGAAAGCATGGAGCGCTTCGCCGCCTCCATGATTCAAAGCATAAAAGCGGACGGCGTAGCAGCCGTACGACGGGGCAGAAGCCGCATGTACACCTTCGGCTCTTTCGATGACGGAAGCTGGGACATGGTAGATTTGGGCGCTGCGCTGGACGCTTACGCTAAAATTGATCCGCAAAACGCAGCAGAAGCCCGACGCCTACTGTCCTCCGCTGTTATTGCGAACCGGCAGACAAAAAACCTTTCCCCTACAAGCGGTCTGTCCATTCTGTTCCCGCAGGATACAGTGGAGGATTTTAATGAGTCCCGTGACGATTTTAATCTCTCCTCCTGTATACCGAACTGGGTCGAATTTGTAAATGGCTATGTTTCGCTTCTGACAGGCGGACACCATCATTTCAGCAACGTAGCGGTGGAGCCGGTTGCGCCGGATACTGTCCTGTCCGCTGTTCCCGCTTCCATCATTCCGGACCGAATTCTCGGCTGGAATGGAGAGGATTACACGCCCGAAGAGCCTTCCCTCCCGGTCGAAATCCAGATTGGCGACAAGGAATACGCCTTTTCTGCTTCCCTTTCCGGACAGGATATGCAAGCACTCGATTATGTTGAGGGAATGCTCATGATGGACGTCAGCGACGAGGAAATGGAGGGCTATGTCGATTTCGGCCTCATGCGGAACAACATGATCGACTGGAAGGAAGGAAAAGTCTACAGCCTCTTCGACGGAAGCTGGCCTGTATTCGGTGAACAACCCGTTCCTCTCTATGACCAGACTGTCAATGATTACGCACGCCGCAGCCTTCTTCCCGTAAAGCTGAACGGTAAATACACCTACCTCGTGGTCTTGTTCTCCGCGGGGGAAAAGGAAGGCCGCGTGCTTGGTGCGAACGCAGGATACGATGAAAACGGCCTCCCCATTCGGGCAATGACCCCGCTTTCGGAAGGGGATGAAATCATACCTGTCTATACTCTCTTCTATGGCGAGCCGGACAGCGACGAGGAATTTGAGGAAATGGAATTCGACGGCGATGCGATCCGCTGGCATGAGGGAATGACTGTCACCTATGAGGATCTCTCGCAGGAAGCCGAAGACGATGAGCCGTTGGAAGCACTGTTCTGCTTTGTCCTCAACGACATCTTCGGCGGATATACGATGACCGATCCCGTCTCCTTTGAATTCTGATCTGGTTTTCCTACCGGTTCGCTTCGCGGAATATCCATGCATACAAAAGCCGGGCGTTTCCCCTTCGCTGTGAAGGAAAACGCCCGGCCTGTTTGTGTTCGTTTACACGACCGCGGCCGCAGCCCGCTCTGCGGGAAGCGCCTGCTCGTAACGGCAGCGATAAACCCCGAAGCCCCTTACGTCCTCCGGATCGGGTTCGATGGTCGATCCCTCCGCCCCGACGAAAACCTTACCCTCCAGGTAATCCGGCAGGGTTTCGCCCGCATCCTTCCGGATCATATAGGCAGCCAGCAATGCCATGCCCCAGGGACCACCCTCGCCAGCCGTCTTCATGACCGAAACAGGGATGGAAAGTGCTGCTGCCATCAGCTTCTGACCGGAGGTACCCGTCTTGAAGAGGCCACCCTGCGCCAGCAGCTTCGTGATCTGCACACCCTCATCCTTCGTCAGGATGTCCATGCCCAGGGCCAGAGGTGCAACGGAGCCGAAGACTAGGGAACGGGCAACGTTCGCGAATGTCAGTTTCGCGTCCGGCAGGCGGACCAGCATGGGCCGCCCTTCTTCGATACCTGCAACCGGCTCGCCCGCAAATGCGTTCACATTCACAAGACCGCCGCAGTCCGCGTCTCCAGCAAGCGCGCTGTTAAACAATGCTGTATACACGTCGTCTTTGTTAAGCGAAGCGCCAGCTGCCGCGGCAAAGCTCTCGAAGCAGGATGCCCAAGCGCTGATGTCACTCGTGCAGGTGTTGCAGTGCACCATAGCCACCGGCAATCCATCCGGCGTAGTCACCATGTCGATTTCCATATGCAGTTTTGAAAGGGCCTTTTGAAGCACGATCATCGCGAAGGAAGAGGTTCCCGCGGAGACGTTGCCCGTTCCAGCCCTCACGCTGTTCGTGGCGACCATACCGGTTCCGGCGTCGCCTTCCGGCGGGCAGAATGGGATTCCTGCCTGGAGTTCTCCTGTCGGATCCAGCAAAAGCGCCCCTTCCCGCGTCAGCATGCCAGCATTTTCTCCCGCTGGAAGCACCCGCGGAAGAATGTCCCGGAGATTCCAGGGCAGGCCGCGCACGTCCGCCAGCGCATCGAATATCTTAAGGCGCGCTTCGTCGTAATCCATCTTCTCGCTGTCGATGGGGAACATGCCGGAAGCCTCACCCACGCCAGCAACTTTCTGGCCAGTCAGCTTCCAGTGAACATAGACTGCGAGGGTCATGAGAGAATCGATGTCCTTAACATGGCTTTCGCCGTTCAGGATGGCCTGATAGAGATGGGCGATACTCCAGCGCTGCGGAATGTTGAAATTGAAAAGCCCGGTCAGGGTCTCCGCCGCCTGCCCCGTCATTGTATTGCGCCAGGTGCGGAACTCTGCCAGTTGATTTCCTTCTTTGTCAAAGGGCAGATAGCCGTGCATCATGGCGGAGACGCCGATTGCTGCGGGGCGGGTCAACGTTACGCCGTATTCTTCGCGGACGTTTTTCGCAAGGTCCGCGTAAGCTTCCTGCAGCCCCTTCCAGACGTCGTCCAAATGATAGGTCCAAACGCCGTTTTCGAGGCGATTCTGCCAAGTGTGGCTTCCCATGGCCAGCGGTGATGCATCTTCTCCGATCAGCACCGCCTTGATGCGCGTGGAACCCAGCTCCATACCGAGAACTGCTTTCCCCTCTGAAATTGCTTTCCCGATCAATTCCTTGTCCATAACCAATTCCTCCTGTTTCCGGTTTTCTCCGCCTAATCCAGCGGAACAGCGAAAGGAGACGGCCTTCCGTCTCCCTCCGCCGATGCGTTACGCTTTACGTTTTTTCTTATCTTTCCTGCCGCCCGTCGTTCCCACGACGACCTTCTGAATGCAGATGAAGAGCAGCAGAAGCAGTCCGGTCGCGATCTTGCCCCACCAAGAGAGAAGATTGCCGTTGAAGGTGATAAGCGCCGGAATGATGGACTTCAGCAGTACGCCGAAGAGAGTACCCAGCATGTAACCGACACCGCCAGTCAGAAGCGTTCCGCCGATGACCGCGCAGGTGATCACATCCAGCTCTGCCCCCTGCAGGGACAGGTTCCATCCACTCTTCACGTACAGAGCGTATGCCACACCCGCCAGTACAGAGCACAGGCCGTTGAATCCGTATACCAGGACCTTCGTTCGTCCCACCGGAAGACCCATCAGCTTCGCGCTCGTCTCGTTGCCGCCGATAGCATACACATTACGCCCGAAGCGCGTCTTCTGCAGGATGATCGTGCCCACGATGATCATGATCACGAACAGGATGACGTTAAAGTTGATGAACGCAATGGGCTTGATTTTCACCCATTCTCCGTTCACGCGGTGCATGAAATAGATCTTCCATCCCGCCAGCGCATCCATCATGGGATGATGGATATCGATGGACTCTCGGCTGATCAGGGAGCAGACGCCTCTGGCCAGGAACATGCCGGTCAGTGTCGTGATAAAGGGTGGCACGTTCAGATAGTGGATCACCCAGCCCATGAGAAGCCCAAGTCCGACGCCGACAACGAGGGAAAAGGCAATGCAGACAATGGGATGCAGTCCCAGGATGCTGGTCCCGTAGGCGATGAACATGCCCGTCAGCGAAGCGACCGCGCCCACTGACAGATCGATACCGCCTGTGATCAGCACCATTGTCATACCAACCGCGCTGATGCCATAATAGGCATTGTCGATGAACATGTTCACGAAAGTGCGCAACGACGTGAAGCCCTTATCTCCATAAGCGATGGCGCCGAACAAGTAGATAAGGATGAAGATGCCGACGGTCGCATATACCATGATGTATTTGGGGTTCAGCAGGTTGTTCAGAAGGCTCCGCCCGGAAGCGCTCCGATTCTTTTCACTCATTTAACAGCGCCTCCTTCCCGGATTCCCCTGCGAGCTCTCGCGCGCTTCGCAAATGTCTCGCGCACTGGCTCGCTCTGCAGTACGATAACGACCGCGATAATGACCGCCTTGAAGGCCATGGTAGCCTCGGAAACGATACCAAAGTAATACACCAGCGTCACGATGGTGCGGATGATAAGAGATCCAACTACTGTGCCCGCCAGGCTGAATTTGCCGCCTGTCATGCTGGTTCCGCCAATAACGACCGCAAGGATGGCGTCCATTTCGTAGTTCAGGCCTGCATTATTGGAGTCGTTCGACATGATGCGGCTCGAATAGATGAGACCGGAGATACCGGAGAGCAGTCCCGTCAGCGCGAAGACGATGAAGATAATCATCTGTGCGTTGATGCCGGAAAGGCGGCTCGCGCTACGATTGATGCCGACGGATTCCACAAAAGTGCCGAACGCCGTCTTGCGCACGAACAGAGAAACTGCCGCGATCACAATGATCGTGATGATGATGGGCGTTGGCAGGAAGAGGAAGCTCCCCTGCCCGATGAAGCGGAAGGGTGTATAGCCCGTGGTGAACTGCTTGCCGTTTGTCAGGATTTGGGCGATGCCGCGGCCACAGACCATGAGAATCAGCGTCGCAATGATCGGCTGCATGCCACCCTTGGCAATCAGGAAACCGTTAAACAGGCCCATCAGCGTGCAGACCACAAGCGGAACGATCAGAACCAGAAGGAAATTGCAAACCGTGTAATCGCCCGGCGTGTTGTAGATCGTCACGTCCCAGCGCAGGAACTTGAGTGCAATGGCACCGGACACTGCCACGAGTGCACCGACCGAAAGATCCGTTCCGCCGAGGGCGATGACCAGGGTCATACCCATGGCGATGATCGTGATCTCACTGGACCGGTTCACGATGTCGATCAGGTTGCCATACAGCATACCCGTGGAGGGCTGATAGCTGATCTTGAAGAAGTCGGGCCGGACGATCAGACAGACCATCAGGATAAGCACTTCCGCAATTACCGCCCAGGTCATTTTGGAGCGCATGAGGTTCGACAGGTCAATTCTTTTTTTCACAGTGCCTCACCTCCTGCCGCGGCAGCTCCCTCCGCGATAATTGTCAGTATCTGATTCTGCGTGCAGCTTTCGCCGTTTAGCTCCGCCACTTTCTCCCGGTCACGCATGACGATCACGCGGTTGGAACAGCGAATGATTTCGTCCAGTTCCGAACTGATGAAGATGACGGAAACCCCATCTCCGCACATCTCCAGCATGAGGCGCTGGATCTCAGCTTTTGCTCCGATATCGATACCGCGGGTGGGCTCATCCAGGATGAGGATCTTGGGCTGCGTCGCCATCCACCGGGCCAAAATGACTTTCTGCTGGTTTCCTCCTGAAAGCTCGCCGATCTTTTTCTCGGCGTCCGGCGTTGCGATGCCGAGTGCGCGGATGTATTTGTCGGCCAGCTCGTTCTGTTCTGCCCGGGAGATTGGATGCAGGAATCCCCGCCGGGCCTGAATGGCCAGCATGATGTTTTCCCGGATCGAAAGGTCCCGGATAATTCCGTCGACCTTCCGGTCTTCCGGGCAGAACGCCATACCGCGCATCAGCGCGTCGTACGGCTTTTTGATTTCTTCTTTTTTCCCGTCGATTTCGATTTCGCCGCTGGTCGCGTGCTTCGCACCGAAAAGCATCTCTGCTGTTTCGGTGCGTCCGCTGCCCAGGAGGCCCGCGAAACCAATCAGCTCACCCTTTTTAAGGGAAAGGGAAATGTCATCCACCTGTCCCGGCGCACCGATATGCTCAGCAGAGAGCATGACGGGCGCATCTGCTGAGACCTTTGCGCGCTTCAGGTTAAAGATGGTGTCCATGTCCTTGCCCACCATCTGGGTAACAAGCTCCACCTTCGTAATATCCCCGATGTCGAACGTACCGACAAGGTGCCCGTTGCGCAGGATCGTCAGCCGATCGGACACGGCGTAGACTTGATCGAGGAAGTGTGTGATGAAGATGATGCCCATTCCCTCGGCTTTCAACTGATTCATGACGTCGAAGAGCAGTTTCACTTCGTTGTCGTCCAGCGAGGAGGTAGGCTCGTCAAGAATCAGGATTTTCGCCTGAATGTCCACTGCGCGCGCGATAGAAACCATCTGCTGCACCGCAGTGGAAAAATACGAAAGCGGCCGCGTAACGTCGATGTTCAGGTGGAACCGGCTCATCAACTCCCGCGCGCGCGCATTGATGGTTTTCCAGTCGATCTGCCCGTGCCGCATGGGCTGACGGCCGACGAAAATGTTCTCCGCGACGGTCAGGTTTGGGCAGAGGTTGACCTCCTGATACACGGTCGAGATGCCGAGCTCGATCGCGTGCTGCGGGCTCTGAGGCTGGATCTCCTTGCCTTCCAGCAGAATCGTTCCGGCATCCATGCGGTTGACGCCGGTCAGGCACTTGATCAGCGTCGATTTTCCGGCGCCGTTCTCGCCCAGCAGCGAATGGATCTCTCCAGCTCGCAGACTGAAATCCACCTTATCCAGCGCCTTGACGCCCGGGAACTGGATCTCAATCTGCTTCATTTCCAGTAGGTTCTGTCCTGGCAAGGGAATCCCTCCTCAAGAATATTGTTTCGTCCTCTGCCCCCCAAAGAGGAGCAGAGGACAAAACCCCGGCTTGTTCGGCCGCGCCGCCTTATCCGATGAAAAGCAGGGCGGAAGGTCGCCCGTCCGCCCTGCAATCGGCTTCATTGGAAACCGGACAGCGCTTCGCCCGGAATCGGATTAATACTGACGCTGATCGATCACGTCGGCAGCCTTGATGGAAACCACAGTGCCGAGGTCGATGCCGCCGTCCATGTCATACACGCCCTCTTCGGGATGGATGACCGTCTTGGACATGACTTCGCCAGCCTGGAGCTTCTCAACCGCGTCCACAACGAACGGGCCATACAGCGGAGTGCACTCGATGGTGGCGTTCATCTCGCCAGCAACGATGGCGTCGAAAGCAGCCTTAACAGAGTCGCAGCCAACAATGATGATGTCCTTGCCCGGAACCTTGCCGGCAGCCTTGATGGCGTCGATGGCGCCGAGGCCCATGTCATCGTTCTGCGCGATGAGCACGTCGATCTTGTCGATAGACTTGAGCCAGCTCTCCATGAGGGCCTGGCCTTCAGCACGGGTGAAGTTACCGGACTGCTGGCCGACGAGCTTCAGGTTCGGATACTCTGCCATCGCGGCGAGGTTGCCTTCGGTACGGCCGACCTGGGCGGAAGCGCCCGTCGTGCCTTCCATGATGACGACATTCACTTCTTCGTCGCCGCGGCCAACGCTCTTCAGATACTCGCCAGCCCAAGCAACCTGACGGCGGCCTTCCTCAACGAAGTCACCACCGAAGGCGGCCATGTACTCGATCTGATCGATGCAGTCGGGGAGACGGTCGACCAGGATCAGCGGGATCTCGGCCTCGTTGACCTCTTTCAGGACTTCTTCCCAGCCAGTGGAAACCACGCCGGTGAAGAGGATGACGTCGACGTTCTGGGTGATGAAGTTGCGCAGGGCCTTGATCTGGTTCTCCTGCTTCTGCTGCGCGTCGTCATAGATCAGTTCCCAGCCCTCATGGCCTTCGATCGCGGCCTTGATGCTGTCGGTGTTCGCCGTGCGCCAGTCAGACTCCTGTCCGATCTGAGAGAAAGCGACCTTGAAGTCGGCCATCGCCGCCGCCGCGCCCATCAGAAGGACCAGTGCGAGCGCCAGTGCTAACAGTTTCTTCATAACATATCCTCCTTTTGATTTGGCAGGTTTTTCCTGCTGTTTAAGGATATTTTATCCGGTTTTTCTCAAAAAGTAAAGGAAAAAAACTTTCATAACCGTTAAAAATCGTCCCGTTCTTGTTCCCTTAATCCCGTTTTGGGGCGCAGCCGTTTCAAAATTCCCCCGATTCAGTCGGGTTTTTTTCACCCCGGCGATAATCCGACGCCGTCATCCCCGTATGCTTTCGAAAAAGATAGCTGAAGTAGTGCGGATCGTTGTAGCCCACCGCCTGGGCGATCTGCGAGGCGCGCATCTCCGTCTGGGCAAGCAGTTCCTTCGCTTTCCCTATTCGCAGCGCCGTCAGGTGCTCCGTGAACGTGATCCCCA
>JAIKWN010000235.1 GCA_024684665.1 Clostridiales bacterium
GCTTCAGCGTGATTCCGATCTCATTCCCGGCAGAATGGCGGATCGCGTTATCCAGCAGAATGGACACCAGTTGTGTGAGCTGTGTTTTGCTGCCTGTAAGGACGATACCATCCTCAATCTCTGTCCGGAAAACCCGGCCACAGTCAAAGGCAAGCGTTTCAAGGGCAAGCGTCTCTCCTGTGACGACGCGGGAGAAATCGACCTGTTCCATCGGAATTTCCGCGTTCTCCGCTCTGGAGAGATCCAGCAGTTGCCTGACCAGTCCACCCATCCGCTCATTCTCATACTGGATGTTGGCCAGCCATTCGTTTTTTCCGATCTCTCGAGCCAGCAACTCCGCATTGGTGTCTATGACGGCTACCGGGGTTTTGAGTTCATGGCTCGCGTCCGAAATGAACTGCTTCTGTTGCCTGTCGTTTTCTTCCAGAGGGCGGATAATTCGCTTGGAAAGGAGCAGGGAGATGAAGAACAAAACTACAATTGCCGCGCCGCCGACCCACAGCATATTATGCAGCAATGTGTTCAGGCTGCTTTCCGTCACCGTGTTGTCCATAAAGGCGACGAGCGTGTAATCCGGCCTGCGATCCACGATATAGGTCAGGGCACCGGTACGGCCGGATGCAGTGTTTCCGGCCAGGATTTGTTTCGCGATGCCGATCAGTTCTTCTTCACTATAAACTTCTTTTTCTCCGTTATCCACTGCAATTACGGTGTCGCTCTCCCCAAAGACAACGGAATAGAATGTAGATAGTTGATAATCCGGCTTCTGATCCAGCGGTGGCCTGCCAGGTGGTTCCGGGACTGGAGCGTTGGGCAAATTCGGTGGCCCATCGAGTGGTAAATCATCTGGACCGCCTGTCTCACCATCCAAGTAATACAGTTCGACATGCCGTCCCAGCAACGCCATGTTTTCCTGCCGGACTTCGCGGTAACTGGCGAACATGATTACAGACAGCGTGACCGCAAACAGAAGAATCAGCGAGGCCATGATCGACAGGACGATCTTTCTTCTGGATCTGTTAAACATCTTTCTCCCTCAATTCATACCCCAGGCCGCGCACAGCCTTGATCTCAACCTTCGAGCCGACGAAAACCAGCTTTTTGCGGGTGAAAGACATATATACTTCCACGTTGTTGTATTCGGCTTCGTTCTCGAAACCCCAGATCTTTACGGCAAGCTGCTCCCTTGTCATGATTTGACCCTGATTGTTGAACATGTATTCCAGGATGCGCAGTTCCTTTTCCCCGAGACGGACGCTTTGTCCTGTCTTCTCACAGGTCAGTGTAGCAGTGGTTGTATCAAGAGACAAATCGCCGAATCGCAGACTGCCATCCTGGAAGATTGAGCTTCTGCGGCCCAGGGCACGAAGCCTCGCCAGCAGTTCTTTCGTCTGAAAAGGCTTCGTGAGGTAATCGTCCGCGCCGCTGTCAAGACCAGTGACTTTGTCGTCCAACTGGCTCTTTGCCGTCAGCATCAGTATAGGCGTCTTTACGCCACTGCTTCTCGCTTGACGGGCCACCTCATAACCGTTCATCTCGGGCATCATCACGTCAAGAACAGCGATATCATAAACACCGCTCTCCAAGGCTGTAAGCGCTGCCGCCCCATCAGCCATATGGTCAACATCATATTTTTCCTGCCTGAGCAAGGCCACAAGCGCTGCGGCCATTCTCTTTTCGTCTTCAGCCAGAAGAACCCGCATGTCATCACCACCTTACACGCCTATGATACTCGGTAAGATTGAAGAAAGATTGAAGCTGAACTGAGGATTTGATTACATCAAAAGTATAGCATATGATACGCAAAATGACCAGTTGAGTTATTATGCTGTCTTGTGCCAACCAGCGGCATATGACTTATTGTGACCTAACGAACAATCATGAATACTCCCGACCACAGATCAAAAATCGGCAGCCGGGAGTGCTTTTCTATAGATTCAACCGTCGTTCTTCAGCAGGTACTTGTTGCTGACGATCTTCATGGACAGGCTGGCGCTGATCAGCGGGCAGAACACCGGCTCGGTCGGACGGACCACAATACCCTCCTTCTTCCCGCCATTTGGGTAATCCCCGTCAGCGCGGGCCAACAGGGCCTCTACAGTCGGATACTTGGAAGGCAGGTCCGTCCCAATCTCCTCGATGGGTACCGGCGTCATGTCCAGGGCCTCGCAGATGAGGAGCATCCGTTTGAGCCCGATGCGCTTGCCGTTCTCACGGATGGTGAAAACATACCATTCAGGCTTTGTCAGGCGCAGACGGTTTTGCTGAATGCCTGGTGCGCAGAACTCGCCCTGAATCGTCAGGGTCTTAAGCCCCAGTTCACCGGCGTATTCTTCCATCTTCGCCTGGTATCCGCGCACCTTGACAAACTCATAGAAAGAGCTGCTGCCGTCGTCTTTGTACTCATAATTGTGGCCGGTGACGTGGAATCCGTTCTCATCGATTCCCAGGGAGTGAGACGATCCGTCCATCTTCGTGCTGATGTAATACTCGAGCCCGGTGAACGCCTGAATCAGCTCCGGCTCCTCCTGTACGCGGGTCTCATCCGTGTGCGGGATGTCATAAGGCAGATTACCGATCACGGTGCCGCCGGTCGTGGCGCGTTCCTCGATTTCCCATTTGCGCACGCCCAGGAGCTCGGTCACGTCATCACCAACGGCAGCGTCAGCGGGGATCTCCGAAAACTGGCTCAGGGGCAGCAGCAGACCCTGGGAAATCTGGCCACGGAAGCGCATGGTGCGCAGCCGGAAGCCTTCACCCATGATGTCGGTTTTCTTATAGCTGGAAGCGCGCATGAACTCAAACTCCGGACGGATGGGCAGGAAGCTGTCGATCTCAAAGTATACGCTGATATCCATCGGTTGGAACTGTCCCTTGTTCACAACGCACTGCCATCCCAGGACATGGGCCAGCTCAATCCGGTCCGCGCCTTCGATGGGCTCAATCTTCCAAATGCGTTGGATGCTTGCGAGTTTTCTCATTGCGGTCATTTCTCCTTTTCGTGGTTGGTCTCCTCACCGGAAGGAGCCTCGGTTATGGATAGGTCCGTATAATCCGCAGGGTTATTGACGAAGCAGCGGCGGAGGTAATCGTGGCCGCCGTCAACCGATACGCAGCCACAGCTGCAAGACCTGAAGTCGTGGCGATAGGCGCTTTCAATCACATCCCCACAGTGGTTGCAGCGGATCACGTTTCGTATGATGCGTGCTCTCATGGTTCCACATCCTCGCCATCAGGCATGATGCTGCCCGGTTCGTTGACGATGCGCAAAAGGGTCATCTTCTGATCATCTGTCAAAGCATCCGGGTCCTCCTGCCTCAGCACCAGAGCAGCCCATACCGTATCCATCATGGAACAGTGCGGGCAGGTCCGTGGGGATAAGATTCCGAAAGCGCCCATGCGAGGCGGATAGTCCCAGCCAGCCTCAAACGCCTCTTCCGGCGTCAGGACCTCCGTGCGTCCACAGACTTCGCAGATGTGCCTATACTTCTGTGGGTTCATCCGGAGACGCCTCCTCATGGGCTGCTTCCGGGTAATCCTCATCGTAGGCGTCGATCAGCCTCTGCAGCAGCGGTGCGCAGTCCATCTCACGGACCTTGTACAGATGGACGTCCGCGTCAACACCGTCGAAATCCTCGGATTCAGCCCATTGCTCCGACAGTCTGCTGATTCCCTGATAGGGCTCTCTCCCCAGGTACAGGCTGACCCATTCGAGGCGGGCATTGTTGAGGATCGGCGGGACCGGATTCTTGGCCAGGAGCACGCGCATCTCCTTCGTGCATGCAGCCAGTGTTGCGCGGATCAGCTCCCAGCAATGGAGACCTACCATCCACATCTCATGGATCAGTGGATAGCTGTAATCGAAGGGGAACTCTGTATCGGGTATGATGCTGACCAAGATGTAGCGCAGGCGCTTTTCGTTGGCGTCGACGCAGGTGCCCTCATACAGGGTATCAGGATTCCGCTCCACGACGATTGTATTCAGGTACGGAATACCACCGGGCAGCAGCTTGTGAAACGCCTCCGTCACTGCGCAGGACGCCTCAGCGTCAATCCACTCCGGATTGATCGGAGCGCTTTCGTTCTTCAGGTCCTTCGGGATACAAGGACCGTTCAGCAGATCCACGATATAGTTCTTATCCTTCAGCAGTTCAATGATGTGGTTCATTGTGTTCTTCCTTTCTGTGCCCACCCGCCATCCCAGTGTCCGTTTACGCTACGAGGTCAAAGCATTCAGGGTGTTCTTCCGGGTTGATCAGGAATTGGTAGCGGTATACGTCTTCCTTCTTACAGTCGAGTATCCGGAGCAGGGTGAACTGATGGAGGTAGGCGCTGATGTGGGCTCCGGAGTAATCCAGCGTTGCGATGACCATCTCGGTTGAAAAGATGTCGTCGCCGAAGCTCTCATACATCTCCGTGATGAACCTCCGCTGCCCCTTGCTCAGCGACAGCGGTCCGGATTTCAGGGTGCGCAGGATCGCATAGCGCTGGGTCGATATCTTTTCGACCAGCCCCATCTGCGAGGCCAGCTGCATGTCGGCCAGCCACTTCGTCGATTCGCCAATAGCCGCGTAGTCATCCACAGTGACCTCGCCCTTCTTCATGCATTCCAGCAGCAGGCCGCCGATGCGCTTGTCCTTGGGCGAATTGGACTGAACGAGCTCGTCAATCCGGGCAAGAACCTCAGGGTCACATTCCGGCTCTTCTGTTTCCTGGGCTGCAGGCCTGGACAGTATCTCCCTCGATTCTTCCTCCGTGCAGATCTTGTAGTACTTCTGATGACTATCCCTGTGCTCAAGGCGGATGACACCCTGTTCCTTCAGGTACCGGATACTGCTGCTCAGCTGACGCGGGATAACGTTCAGCGCTGCTGCAATTTCACCGGTGGTGAACTGCATTTGGCCTGTATCCATTTTCCTCAGGAGGAAAACCGAAAGCT
>JAIKWN010000273.1 GCA_024684665.1 Clostridiales bacterium
CCGACACGGAGCTGATGATCCGCATGCACCTGTCGAACGCCTATATCGCCACGGGTGAATTCAACAGAGCCCGGGAGATCCTCAATTATACGCAGCCGGAGAGGCGCAAAAAGAAAGAGGTGCTCCTCTTTAACCGATTCGCCCTCGGAAGCAATCTCTGCTTCCTGGAAGAGGAAGAGGGAAACGTAAAGGAAGCCCGCCGGAGGTATGACGAGCTTCTGAAACTGCGAAAGGAGCTGGAAGAAATCCAGCTTACGAAACCGGAGAACAAGCGCGCAGAGTTTTCAACCGAGCTGACGGAGCTCTGCCTGCGGCTCCTTGAGACTGGAAAGACGGATACGGAAGCTCTGAAAGCCCAGGTGCGCGCCTCCCAGCGCATGCTGCAGAAAGTGACGGTGTCCCTTTGGGCGGCTAGGGCCTGCCTGGCGGACAATCAGCGCAAGGAAGCGGAAAAGCTGCTCCACCGCATCGTGGAGCTGGCTCCTAATCTTTATCCCGGGCGGGAAGCGAAAAAGATATTGGAGTCCTTATGACTTTTGTGAAACGGCACGCGGCTGCGCTGGCTTTTCTGTCCTGCCTGGTTTGCGCTTTTGCTGCGCCTTACCTCGTTCCCGGCGATCCGGATAGCCGTGTCTTCCGCGGAGGGATGCTTGGGACGCTGCTTGTTTTAGCCGCCTTCTTCCCTGCAGGAGGCGCGCTACTGCGCGCTTCCCGGGGAATCTTCGTGCGGGGACTGATTTTCGGGCTGCTTTTTGCTTTAGCCCTTTCTCTGGGGGCGGAGCTCGCTTGGTATGGGGAGTTGCTGCCGGGGCGGGGGAGCCTCATCCGCCGCCTCGCCGTGCCCCTAATGGCCGGGCCACTTTTTGGGCTACTCGCCACGCGCCTGCTGTGCCTTCGCCCGAAGGCGGCGGAGATGCCGCATCCCCGGGCGGGGCGGCTCTGGATTTACGCTGCTGCGCTCTTTCTCCTCTGGCTTCCCATGCTGCTGGCTTACTTTCCGGGAATGCTGAATTACGATTTCGCTGGGGAATACGCACAGCATACGGAAGGCGTGTATTCGTCCATCCATCCGCTGCTGCACAGCGCCCTTATGAACGGGATCATCACCCTAGGCGAGCGGTTGCGTGATAAGAACCTCGGGCTCCTGCTCTATACGCTTGGGCAGATGGTCCTCTTTGCCCTCTCCCTCGGGCGGGCCTGTTCTTTTGCCGGAAAGCGGTTGGGTGCGAAAGCTTCGTTTCTCATGCTGTCCCTCTTCAGCCTGCATCCTGTCTTTTCGACGCTGGCGGTTTCTGCAACGAAGGACACGCTCTTTTCCGCCGCGCTTCTGACTCTCTCGCTGGACGTTTACGAACTGCTTTCCGGGGAGCGGGGCGTGAAACCCGTGCTTTGCCTGCGCTTCGTCCTTTGCTGCCTGTCGGTGGCGCTCCTGCGCTCCAACGGCTTTGTTGCGCTTCTGCCGCTGCTTCTCGGCTTCTTTTTTACCGCTCGAGGACAAAGAAAAAAGGCAGCCCTTCTCTGCCTGTCCGGGTTGGCAGGGATAGCGCTGACGCTGCTTGCGCTGACGCTTGCCCTGCGCCCGGCGAGCTTCCCCTCTTTCCAGTTCTACAGCCTGCCGGCGCAGCAGCTGGTACGTGCGCGGGCGGCGGGGACGTTGACGGAGGAGCAGCGGGAAACGCTAGAAGGCTGGTATACGGACGAGGCAGGCCTCGTCGTGCATCCCCATCTAGCGGACGCGGCGAAAGGTTATCTGGACCGGGATCGCCTCACCAGGGAAGGCGGGGAATTTCTTTCGCTCTGGCGCGCAGCAGCAGTGCCTGGCGCAAAGCCGTATTTTGAGGCCTTTCTGGAGCTGAATGTTGGTTCCTGGTATCCGGATGACCGGAGCCACGCGACGATCTATCCAGACGTTTCCTGGAACGACAAAGGCTATCTGCAGACCCAGGAACACGAAATCCCTGGCTTTGAGCTTCGCAGTTACCTGCCCCGCCTCCGCGTCCTGACGGAGCGAATCTGCCGAAGGAACGAGTATCAGAAAATACCGGTGCTTTCCCTTCTTTTTTCTCCGGCGCTGCCCTTCTGGGGGCTACTCTTTGCCTGCGTGCTGCTTTCCGCACGTGGGGAATGCCGCCTGTCGGTTGCCGCGCTGGGCGCGCTTTTCCTCTGGGCTGGCTATCTCTTGGGACCCTGCGCGCTGCCCCGCTACGCGCTGCCTCTGTTCTGCCTTGCGCCTCCGCTGCTGGCTGCGGGATTCGCTTATCGTTTACAGCGCTAAATCGACGGCTCTTTTCAGTGCCCGGCGGGCCAATGGCGCCGCCACGCTGCCGCCGCTGCCTCCGTTCTCCACGAGCACGGAGACCGCGTAAGGCGCTCTGGAGCTGGTAATATAGCCAACGAACCAGGCGTGGCTTTCGACGCTTTTGTCGTCGCTGGCCTCTGCCGTGCCTGTTTTGCCCGCTACGACATATCCGTCCGAAAGCGCCGCCCGAGAACCCGTGCCTTTTTCCACGACACGAATCATTTCTGCCTGCAGCCGGAGGGCGATGGATTCGGGCAATACCCGCTTGCCTTTATTGCCTGCGGGAAGGGGACGGCTACCGCCCGTGGGGGTCGTGATGGCGGACAGTAGCCGGGGCTCCGGCATGAAGCCGCCGTTTGCTACGGCGCATGCAATGAGCGCCATATGCAGCGGTGTTGCGAGAACACGCCCCTGTCCGATGGAAGACCAAGCGAGATCCTCCGGACTGCCGTTTTCACTGGGATAGCTGGAATTATAGAGGATCAGATCGCTGTAAAGAAAGTTTTCGTTGAAGCCCAGGGCTTCTGCAGTCTCCCCCAGTTTTTCATAACCAAGTTCCTGCGACAGGGCCGCAAAGGCCGTGTTGCAGGATTTTGTAAATGCCTGGGAGAGATCTAGATTCCCGTGGGCGCTGCTCTCCGTGACGGAATAACTGCCCACCGGGTAATATCCCGTGCAGGAGAAGCGGAAACGCTCCGCATCCGGGAGGTTTTGAAGCGCCGAGGCTAGGGTCACGATCTTCATGGTGGAACCAGGGGGATAGAGCCCCTGGGTGCAGCGGTTTACGAGCGCCCCCGCTTCTTCGTCCGAAAGGGCATCCCCCATGTTTTCAGGATCGAACTGGGGCAGGGATACCATGGCGAGGATATCCCCGGTGCGCCAGTTCATGACGACACAGGCACCGCGCTTCCCTTTCGGGAAGGCAGAGGTGATCGAGCGGCTGAGGCGCTCCGAGATCGTGAGCGTCAAATCGTCCCCGCGCTGCGGCCGCCCGAAGAGGGCGTCTCCCAACCGCTCGAAAAAGCCGGCTTTGAAACCCAGCAGATACTGGGCATGGAACGTCTCCGCGCCCGTGGACACCTGTCCGCCGCTGTCTCCCAGTACTTGAGAGACGGCGCGCCTCGTCGTTTCCGAGGGATTATACCGTCGTTTTCCTTCGGAATCGGACCAGGCCAGCATGGCCCCTTCCCGATCCGTCACCGCGCCCATTTCCACGACCTGCTTCTGCCGGGTGATGCGGGGATTGTGGGGGCTGGCTACCCAGCGGCCGCCGTAAAAATGAACGGAATAAACAAAATATAGCCCGGCAGCGCAGAAGGATAGAATTAGGAGCGCCGAAAGAAAGCGGATGCGTCCGCGGATGCGTTTCATGCCGGGCCTCCCTTTCCCATAGAGGAGAAATCTGCCTCCATGGCCTGCCGCTCCCCGGCGTCCGTTCCGTGCAGGATGCCGATCATGCCCATGCAGGAGAGCAGGGAAGAGCCTCCGTAGCTGAGGAAGGGCATGGTGACGCCGGTCAGGGGGATCAGCTTGATGACCCCTGCCGCGATCATGAGTGTCTGGACGCCGAGGCAGGCCACGACGCCGCATCCGAGGAGCATGCCAAAAGAACGCCGTGCCCGCAGCACGAGGGTTGCCCCCCGCAGCAGGAGCGCTGCGTAAACCGCGAGCAGCAGTACGCCGAAGACCTGCCCCAGCTGCTCGCAGGCTACGGCGAAGATGAAATCGTTATAATAGGCGGGGATCTTTTCCGGCGCGCCCTGCCCCAGCCCCACGCCAAAGAGCCCCCCGGATCCAATGGCAAGGAGTGCTTGGATGATCTGGTAGCCGCCGCCGGTGGGATCCGACCAGGGATTTCTCCACATGGCTACTCGAAGCCGCACATGGGGGAACATCCGATACCCGAAAACCGCGGCGCCCGCGCCGCCCAGGAGCCCTAGGACTACGAGGGACAGACTCCCGTCCGCAGCGTAGAAGACGATAAGAGTCGTGAGGTAATAAATGAACGCCGTTCCGAGATCCCGCTGCAGCATGAGGAGGAGTAGGCAGAGTGCGGCAAAGAGCAGCGCAGGAACCATACGTCGCATGGAGCGTTGCCCGGAAAAAGCCTCCGCCAGTACGAGGATGAGGCAGAGCTTTACCAGTTCGGAAGGCTGGAAGGGGATGCCGAGCCCGGGCAGGGCAACCCAGTTCTTGGCCCCGTTGACCCACTCCCCGAAGAGGAGGGGCAGCGTGAGAAGCAGAAGCCCAGAAAGCCCTGCCAGATAGGAGAGAAGCCCCATCTGGCGGATGCGGCAGACGGCGAGGCTCATCAGGATCATAAGGACGAGCCCCGCAAAATAATAAATAATTTGCCTCTCTCCCCGCTCCGGGGAAACAGTGAGCAGAAGGACGAGACCCGTCCCGCACAGGAAGTTCGTGAGTGCCATGGTGAGGGGTTCCACCGGAAGAAAGCGGGGCAGAAGGAGCGTCGAGAGAAGCCCCGCCGCCACCGTGAGGGCGCAGAGAAGCGCCGCCTCCGGGGAAACAACGGAGCCGGGTTTTCCAAGTGCGATAGCGAAGCCGGCGGCCTCAAAGACGGCGGTCAGCAGCGCGATTATGAAGGCGGCGGAAGAAGAACGGCGCAGAGCCAGCAGCCTGGTCCTTGTCCGCTCATCCATTTTCTTTGCTGCGCGCAGTGCGGGAAGGCGTTCTTCCCGCGCTTTTTTCTGCGCCAGCAACCTTTCCCTTGTCCACTGCCGTTTTGCTTCTCCGCTTTTCAAGCTTCTTTCTCCACAGAAGGTTTTCTTCTTTTCCAGGTTTCCCTTTTGCGACGTTCTCTTCGCCGGCCCTTTGCGTGTCGGGCATCAGCTTTCCGCCGCGCAGGCGGAAGGACGCAGGCGCGCCGTCGCCCTTTCCGGCGGGCGTGAGGCGGAGGACCAGCTTTTTGAGGCGCAGCTCCGCGCCCTCCCGGAGGATCGCTTCGTCCCCGGGTCTTGCCTGTTCCCCGTCCACGAGGAAGCCGTCCCGCGCGAGGGGCATCATATGCAGGCCGTCTTTTTCCGCCCGGAAGAAAGCCACACGGCCGCGCACGCCCCGGTACGGGATTACCACGTCGCAGGAACGGGCGGAGCCGAGGATCCCCTCGTCCGGAACGGAGAACCGGTCCCCTTCCGTAAGCCTCCTGCCGAAACCGGCAGAGACGACCCGGAGGGCATAGGCTTCGCCCAGTCCCGGAGTATCCCGCTCCGCGCTTTTCCGCACCTGGGCGTCCAGACGGTTCTGCCGGATAGAAAGGAAGACTACAGCTCCGGCGGCAAGCGCGGAAAACGCGGAAAACGCCATTCCCGCCACGCGATACCAGGCTTCGTTCATTCCGCTCCCTCCGGTTCGATCCGTTTTAAGTGATGCGCCATATTTTAGCACCTTCCCGGGGGAAAGACAAGGACGCGTCCCCCGTTCTCCGCGCTTGTATTGCGCCAGCAAACTGTGTATAATGACAACTGGAGATAAAACGCGACCGAAGCACGGAGGCCTTCCATGAAACATATACTTGTTCTGTCCATCGCAGTTTTTGCGCTGTTTTTTTCTTTCGCTTTTGCGGAGGGAAGTGCACTTCGCACCTATACCCCCTTCGCTGACATGGATCCCGCCGCACAGGGCTGGGAGGAACTGCTCCAGGCTTGGGAAGGGGAAACCGGGAACAAGGCTGAAGACTATTCCGGCGTTCAGGATGAGACCTGGATACAACAGGTAAAGGACGCCGCCACTTCCGACGCGGCGGATCTTCTTATCCTTTCGCCTGGCATGACGGATGCGGGAAGTGTCGTCCCGGTGGATGAGCTGCGCGCCCTCGGCGCGGAAGATGCACGGAACCTTCCCTGTATGCGGGAGGAGGACGGAACGGTTCTTCTCGCGCCGGTGCGCCTCGGCTATGAAACGCTGTTTGTGAATACGGATGTGCTGGAGTCCGCAGGACTTCCGGCCCCCCAGACCTGGGAGGATATTCTGATCAGTTGTGCAGTGCTTTCCCAGATGGGCGTGACGCCGATCGCAAATTCCCTCACGGAGTGGGCGGAGATCGTGCTTGACTGTTGCGCCGTTATCGCCGTTCCGCCGGAGGAATTCGGAAACGAAGCCTCGCTTTCCGGCGCCCGGGAAGTGCTGTCCGACCTTGTCGCCGTGGGCGCCTTCGGAGCGGATCCCTGGAATGCGGAGGACACGACCGCAGCGGAGGATTTCCTCTCCGGCCGTGCGGCCATGCGCTTCGACAGCCGGGATCTCCTCTTTTCCATACCGGAGGAGCGGCGGGATTCCGCTGTGGCGATCATACTGCCAGGGAGGGATGGAGTCCCGCGAACGCAGCTCCCGGGGATTGTATCCTGTGGGCTTGCCGTCACGAAGAGCTGCGCGGCGGACGCAGGAAGGCTTTCTGCGGTGATTTCCCTGGTAAGCCGCATCCTCTCGCGGGAAGGACTTATCCGGCTCTCAGGCACGGATGGCACACTGGCGGAATCGGACGCATCCATTCTTCTTTCCGTGGACGGTGTATGCGGGACTCTTTACGACCGGAATCCGGAAGGCTTCGATGACTGGGCGGACGCCGCGGTTGCTTCGCTCATGACAGGGACGGAAGAATAACCGGGAGACCCGTCCGGATTCCATCACGCATGGGAGGAACCGATTTATGGCTACCGCGATCTGCCGCGTTCTCATCCTCGCTGGTGCTGCGCTGATGGTATTCAACATCCTGCGCTACCGCCGTTTTGCGAAAAAACTGCGGGAAAGTGGCGACTGGTCATCCGAGCGTCTTGCTCTCATGCTTCCCTTTGTACTGCTCTGCCTCTTTTTCCTAGGGTATCTGGCCGTGGCCCTCGCTGGGGAACCAGATTTTGTGATCGCTTTCATCCTTCTGGGGGGAAGCATCTTTGTTGCGATCGTGGTATTCATGCTCTCTGGGATCACCGACCGGATCCGGGAAAACGAGCAGCTGGCAGCTGCGCTTCTCGCGGCAGAAGAAGCGAACCACGCAAAGACGCGCTTCCTGTCCAACATGTCCCACGACCTGCGTACCCCGATGAACGCGATCCTGGGCTATACGCATCTTGGCCTGCGGGAAGGTGCTAAGGAAGAGGAAATGCGCTCCTGCCTTGAAAAGATCGGGCGCTCCGGTAATCAGATGCTTTCCGTGGTGAACGACGTGTTAGAGATGAGCAGCATTGAAAGCGGGCGGCTGGAGCTTGTGCCGGAGCCGGTGCGCCTGTGTCGCATCCTGCACGAGTGCTGCGACATGATGGAAGGAGAAATGGAGCGGCAGGGGCTCACCTTTACGCGGGACATCGCGGACACCCGGACACAGTGGGTGCTGTGCGACGGACGTCGGCTTTCCCGTGTCGTGCTGAACCTGCTCTCCAACGCCTGCAAATATACGAAGCCTGGCGGAAGCGTACAGGCTTCCCTCAGGATAACCGATGACGCGGAAGAAACCGTTGCCTGCGAAATCAGCGTTCGGGATACGGGCATCGGCATGAGCGAGGGATTCGCTCGAAACCTCTTTGATCCCTTCGAGCGGGAGCGGACGGCGGAAACGGAGGAAATCCAGGGAACCGGCCTCGGCATGGCTATCACGAAGCGCATCGTGGACGCCATGGGCGGGGAGATCGAGGTGCGGACGCAGCAGGGCGAGGGCACGGAGTTCATTGTGCGCCTGCGCTTGCCCCGGACGGAGCCGGGAGAGGACTGTGGCTGTCCGCATGGATCCGCGGCGGACGGCAACGGAGCGGAAGGTGCAGAAAACGAAGCGCCATCCTTCCGGGGCCTGCGCCTGCTCCTCGCGGAGGACAACGAAATCAACCGGGAAATGGCCTCGATGATCCTCTCCGCCGAGGGCTTTACGGTGGACACGGCGGAGAACGGCCGGAAGGCGGTAGACATGCTGGCAGCGGCGCCGGCCGGGTTCTATGCCGTTGTGCTGATGGACATCCAGATGCCTGTAATGAACGGCTACGAAGCGGCGCGGGCGATCCGCGCGCTTGAGGATCCGGAGAAGGCCGGCATCCCCGTCCTGGCCATGACGGCGAACGCCTTCCGGGAGGACGTCGCCGCGGCGGAAGCGGCGGGGATGGACGGGCACATCGCGAAACCGTTGGATGTGCCGAAGATGATGGAGACCCTGCGCTGCGTGCTGTTAAAGAAGGACAACGAAAAGCGTAGGCAGGCGCTTCCGTGACGGGCGCGGCTGTTTAGCCGCGATGTTTCACACAGAAAAAACAGAGCGGTCTGTGGAACCGTAAAGGAGAAAGATGCAAATGGAAGAAAAGAAACCCGGCATGGGCGGCGAGCGCTACGTCCCTTATGGGGAGCGCACCGGCAACGAATCCATCGTTTACTTCACGCGCGATCTCTCCCCGGAGGGGCTGATAAAAATCGCGAAGCGCGTGAACGGGAACATCAAATGGAAAATCGCCGTGAAGCTGCATACCGGCGAGCAGCACGGCCCTAACATCGTTCCTCCGGCCTGGGTGAAAAAGCTGATCGAAGTGACCATGCCAGGGGCCAGCATCGTGGAAACGAACACCTATTACGAGGGCGACCGCTACACGACGGAGCTGCATCGGGAGACCCTGGACATCAACGGTTGGAATTTCTGCCCCGTGGATATCACGGACGAGGAGGGAACAGCCCTTCTCCCCGTCAAGGGCGGCAAGTGGTTCACGGAGATGTCCGTCGGCAGGAACCTGCTGAAGTACGATTCCCTCTTCGTGCTCACCCACCTGAAGGGACATACTATGGGCGGCTTCGGTGGCTCCAACAAAAACATCGGCATCGGCTGCGCTGATGGGCGGGACGGCAAGAAGTGGATCCATACTGCGGAAGGCTCAGACAATATGTGGAGCATCGCGGAAGAAGAGCTGATGGAGCGTATTACGGAATCCACCAAGGCGACCATTGACCACTTCGGAAAGAATGTCTGCTATGTGGACGTGCTGCGCAACATCTCGGTGGACTGCGACTGCGCGGGCTGCGGCGCGGAGAAGGTTGTGACGCCTAACATCGGCATCGTGGCCTCCACGGACATTCTGGCGGCGGATCAGGCGGGCATCGACCTGCTATACGCTCTCTCCGACGAAGACGGCGCCGCGATCCGGGAGCGTATCGAGTCCCGGCATGGGCACCGGCAGCTCTCATACATGAAGGAAATGGGCATGGGCAATGACCGCTACGTCCTGCTTGACATCGACAACGGGGATGCCCGGATCCTCCCGAAGGACGGCGTTACACATGTGGTTCCTTTCGTGGAAGAGCCGGAGACGGAGCGCCGCCGCATCGAATATATGAAGAAGATGGCGGAGCTGGAAGCGCAGCAGTAAAGGGATAAGGCGATTTCCATCATGTATTCCTCCGGGCTCGGCAGGCTTCCCACCCTGCTCCCCGTCCCCGTACACCGGGAACATACCGGATTCAAACGGTCACGGACGGCCAGCTTCCCAGGCAGGCGAAGATTTTCCATAGACTCTGTATGGGAAGGAACAGCCCCTAAACATAACAAAACGGATGGCGCCTGCATGCCACCCGTTTTTTCACATAATTGTCTGCGTGAAGACCTAAAAACCCCCTTGACTCTCACACTGTGGCAGGCATTATGATGCGTCCGAGCTCAAGAACAGAATCAGCACAGGAGGTACCGCCATGCTGAAAATCGGAGAATTCTCCAAACTATCCAGAATCAGCGTCAGGATGCTCCGCCACTATGACGAGATTGGCCTCCTGAAACCAGCCGAGATCGACTGCTTCACGGATTACCGGTACTACAGAGAGGATCAGCTTCCCGCGGCCGGCCGCATTTCCGCCCTGAAAGACATGGGCTTTTCCCTTGCGGACATCGTGAGGATCCTTGAGGTCTACGACGATCGGGAGCAGCTGGAGCGGTTCTTCTCTGCCCGGCGGAGGGAACTGGAAGCCTTGTCGCGGGATACGGCGCATAAGCTGACGCTTCTGGACGCAGCCGAGGAAAGGCTGAGAAAGGAAGAAGACATGAGTTATAATGTTACGATCAAGATCATTCCCGAGCGTTATGCTGCGACCGTTCAGATGACCATTCCCCATTATGAGGATGAAGGAAGAGTATGGGGCATACTGATTCAGGAAACCTGCCGCATGAATCTCATGGAGGCGGATCCCTGTCTATGTGCGGTGTCGTTCCTTGATGGGGAATATAAAGAAGAAAACGTGGAGCTGATGGCCTGGAAGACCGTGAAGGGCAGCTATCCGGACACGGAGCATGTGAAGTTCCGCACGCTGCCGGAGGTGGCGGTGGCCAGTTGCACCTTCAAGGGAAGCTATACCCGGATCACGGACGTCTACGCGGCAGTGATCGCCTGGATGGAAGCGAACGGATACGAGCCCGCCGGACCGATGTTCAATATTTACCACGTCAGTCCGCATGAAACGCAGGACCCGGACGAGTTCGTGACGGAGATCTGCTACCCCGTGAAAAAGAAGTAAGCAGGTGAGGCCCGCGGGAGCGGGATAGCGGGTTGCGCGTTCTCATTATTAAGCCGGATAAGAAACAGGCGTTTCAGCCCACTATCTTATCCGGTCGATTTTTTCCAGGAATCATCTGCTCTCCTATAAACGGCGGCCTGCGTTACACCTTTTTCCCAAATGTCCTGACGAGATAGAGCAGATACCCTCCGAGGACCGCGAAGACCAGCACGGCATTAAGCGCCATGAACCATCCGGTTTCCGGGCTGCTTTCCGCTTCAAATGCGTGAAGGACGTTGTTTGCTGAATGGAACAGGATGCACGGGATAAGGGATCCGCTGTGGATAAAGATGAGAACCAGCACGAAACCGACCAGGACAGCAAAGGCGATCTGGAAGACGCTCGAGGCGAAGGACCGCCCGCTCTCGTTGAACAGATTCACAATATGGCCGAAGCCGAAGGTCAGGGCGGATATGACGGCCGCCGTTTTCAGGCCGCCCTTTTCCATGGCCCGGAACAGCAGCCCGCGGAAGATGACCTCTTCCAGGAACCCGACGCAGCACATGCTGATCACATAGCATACCGTCCCAGCCGGGCCGTACGGCAGGCCAATCCCGCTCCATAAGGCGGTGGAAGCAATGACGGCCAGCGGCAGATAGTACAGGAACCGCTTCGCAGGGACCCCGGATTTACAGAGACCGTATTTGACGCTCAGCCCGTTTTTCCGGATCCAGAGGAACAGGATCAGCGACATCGCGGCATGCAGCGCGGCCGTTAAGGACTTCTTGATCCCGACGCTTTCCGAGAGCTGATCAGCTATGCTGCTCAGGATGACATAGGCGATGATCCACAGAATTGCGAAGGTGATCTCGCTTTTTTTATAAAGCTTCGTCATGATGCGTGCTCCAAGTTATTTCATAAAACGCTTTTGTGATGAGGATGGTTCAGTTCCTTCCGACCGATTCGGATTCACAAAATTACGCCGCTGGAAACAGTTCTTCTGGCTCTTCCCGTTCTTCGCGCTGCTTCAGCCACACGCTCCAGGGGACTTCGTAGCCGCTTTCGCAGTTCTGCTGCACGTATTCGTAGAAAAGCGGTGTCATCCTCGCCTTTTCCGCATAGAGGGGCGTTTTATAGCTGTCGGTATCCTCCGTTGTGTACAGGGCATAGCCTGATCCCATCATCGCCTGGCGGATGGCAATATCCTGCAAGGGCACGTCCGGATTCCTCATCATATCATAAATCACCATCAGGACACCCGTGCGCCCCCTGCCCGCCATACAATGGAAATGCAGCCAGACCCGATCCGGATCAATGCCTTTCACAAAGGAAACGAAAGCGTCGATCTCTTCCGCCGTGGGCCACATGTGATCCGTGATCGGGAGCCTGCAGTACACAAAGCCTTCGCTTTCGACCAATTCCTTTTCCGTCATGGCGCTCTCGACGTTGATGACCATTTCGTCGATCGGGGTATCGTCTTTTCTGGTGTAAGCCCTGACTATGCTGCCGGCCATCGCGCTCACGCGCTCGGATTCGTCTTCCTCGACCTCTTCATGCGTCATCCCCGCGTTGGCCCAGTTGTGAACCCCGTACACGGAGAGCGGGATTCCCCCGTTGACAAAGAAATGGCTCTCTTGCCGCAAATCGAAGATGTATACGGTCCTGTCTCCGGCATATTCCCGCAGGGTCGCGGCAAGATTCCTGAACTGCGGGACCGAAAACTGCGCTACCCGAAATACACAGCGTATCCAGACCTTTTTCCGCGGGCCTGAAGTCAGGATCGAACCCGGGTGTAGGGATCATTTTTTGGAGGGCGTACCGCTGGTCCGCCACGAACCTCAAGTTTTTCAGCCCGCCTTCCCAGGCGTCCGTATTGTCAAGGTCAATCCGGATGAAAGGGAAGCCAACTTCCCCCCGGGCAGCGCATGCCGCCGACAACAGCATCGACAGGAGAAGGAACGCGATAAAGCCAGAGAGAAAAAAGCTCCGATTGTTTTTGACATACGAGGATCCTCATTCATTTTTAAAGCCCGCCCGGGCCATTCTGTTCCGATGAAAAACGGCCCTTCCCTCGCGGTTTCCGGGAAGGCGGGGCTCTGCTCTGTTTTTCGTTTACTTCAGGAATCCGTTGATGATCTGCACCTCGGCTTCCTGCTCGGTGAGGCCGAGGGTCATGAGTTTTATGATCTGGTCGCCCGCGATCTTACCGATGGCGGCCTCGTGCACGAGGGCAGCGTCCACGTGGTTCGCCTCGAGCCCCGGGACTGCAAGGATGCGTCCGTGGTCCATGATGATGGAGTCACACTCCGTGTGCCCATGGCATTCCGCGTTGCCCGTGATCTTCGCGTCGAAGCGCTGGTAGGATTCATCCCGCGCGACGGAGCGGGAGACGACGTCCGCGCTACTCGCCGCGCCGTTCAGAATGACGTCGTAGGTCGAAAGCGCGCGCTGCGCGTCGTGCGTCATCAGGCGCTCCCGGACGACGAGCTTCGCGCCTTCGGCGAGCTCCGCTTTCGTCGTGCGGTTCGTGTCGTCCACGCCCATGATTTGTACCATTTCCATCTCGCAACTGCTTCCCGCCTCCATGTATACCTCGGTGACGGGGTTCAGGATACGCTTGCCTGCGCCCGTGCCGGAGCCGTAGTGCTTCTCGACGTAGCGGATGTGCGCGTCCTTCCCGATGAAGAAGCGGTGAACACCGTCGTGCTGGGAATCCTGGTTTCCGCAGTTGTCGATGCCGCAGCCCGCGACGATTACGACGTCCGCACCTTCGCCGATATAAAAGTCGTTGTAGACAACCTCGGTGAGGCCGCTCTCTGTCATGACGACGGGGATGTGTACACTCTCATTCTTCGTACCGGGAGCAATGCGGATGTCGAGGCCGGAGACGTCCGTCTTCGGCATGATCTCGATGTGCGCGGTGGACTGTCGCCCGGCGGATGCGCCGTTGGCGCGAATGTTGTAGGCGCCCGTTGGTACCTCATGCAGATCGGCGACCTCGCGGAGGAGACGCTTCTGGATTTCGCTCAGCTGGATCATTCGTCGTCCCTCCTTCCCATGCCACGCTCGCAGGTTCCGACCGCGCTGGTCGTGCCAATGAGGCAGGGGAGGATGTCGTCCTTCGGGCCCTGTCGCTCGACGCGTCCGTCCTTTAGAACGACGATCTCGTCCGCGATGGAAAGGATGCGCTCCTGGTGGGAGATGATGAGGATGGAGCCACCCTTGATGCGGTCTCGCATGTCGCGGAAGACGCGGATGAGGTTCTGGAAGCTCCAGAGGTCGATGCCTGCCTCCGGCTCGTCGAAGACAGAGAGGGCTGCGTCCCGCGCGAGGACGGTGGCAATCTCGATGCGTTTCAGTTCGCCGCCGGAGAGGCTTGCGTTCACCTCGCGCTCGATGTAATCCCGAGCGCAGAGGCCGACCTCGGACAGGTAGCGACAGGCTTCCGCAAGGGAGAGGTTCTTCCCTGCGGCGAGGCGGATGAGATCAAGAACTTGGATACCCTTGAAACGCACGGGCTGCTGGAACGCAAAGGCAATGCCTTTGCGTGCTCGTTCCGTAACGCTAAGCTCCGTGATGTCCTCGTTATTCAGGAAGATGCGCCCGTCTGTAGGCTTCTCGATGCCCGCGATGAGCTTCGCAAGAGTGGATTTTCCACCCCCGTTTGGCCCCGTGATGACGATGAACTTTCCGTCTGGAACCGTGAGGCTCACGTCCCGAATGATCTCCTTATCCTTCCCGTCGTCGTCGACTTGGAAGGCAATGTGTTTCAGTTCCAGCATGCCGATCTTACTCCCCCGCGTCCTCCGCCTCGATTTCCAACGGGATGCCGCCGCCCAGCATTTCTTTCCGGACCAGTGCCTCGATTTCTGCGGCGAACTCGGGATTGTCCTTTAAGTACTTGCGGGTGTTGTCGCGACCCTGGCCGATGCGCTGATCGCCGTAGCTGAACCACGCACCGGACTTGTGGATGATGTCAAGCTTCACCGCGTTGTCCAGCAGGCTGCCCTCGCGACTGATGCCCTCGCCATAGAGGATGTCGAATTCCGCGACGCGGAAGGGTGGGGCGACTTTGTTCTTCACGACCTTCGCCTTCGTGCGGTTGCCGATGACGTTCCCACCGTCCTTCAGCTGCTCGCCGCGGCGGATGTCGATGCGTACGGAGGAATAGAACTTGAGGGCGCGGCCGCCCGGCGTGGTTTCCGGATTGCCGTACATGACGCCGACTTTCTCGCGCAGCTGGTTGATGAAGATGCAGACGCAGTTCGTCTTATTGACGACGCCAGTAAGCTTCCGCAGGGCCTGGCTCATGAGGCGCGCCTGCAGGCCGACGAAGGCGTCGCCCATGTCGCCGTCGATCTCCGCCTTCGGGACGAGCGCGGCGACCGAGTCGATGACGACCACGTCGATAGCGCCGGAGCGCACAAGCGCCTCGCAGATCTCAAGCGCCTGCTCGCCGGTATCCGGCTGGGAGACATAGAGCTGATCCACGTCCACGCCGAGTTTCTTTGCGTACACGGGATCGAGCGCGTGCTCCGCATCAATAAACGCGGCGAGACCGCCCATTTTCTGCGCTTCCGCCACGACGTGCAGGGCTACTGTGGTCTTGCCGGAAGACTCCGGCCCGTAAATCTCGATGACACGCCCGCGGGGTAGGCCGCCGACGCCCAATGCCATGTCGAGATCCATGCATCCCGTGGGGATCACGTCGATGTCCCGCACTTCGCGATCGCCCATGCGGATGACCGCGCCCTTGCCGAAATTCTTTTCAATGCCCGCCAGCGCCATCGCCAGCGCTTTCCTCTTCTCTTCGCCCTCGGCGCCGAGGACCGGCTCCTGTTTCCTGCTTCCCTTATCCGCTGCCATAATCCATTCCTTTCCGGGGAAGGCCCCGCTGTTATTCTCCTGTATAATAAACCATTCTTCTCAAATGGATGGGTCGTTTTTTCCTCATTCTTCATCGGCTGCCCACCGGATGATTTGAAGGGCATGCCGCGCGGCCTGGTCCCGGATTTCTGCTCGGTCTCCGGAAAGGCGTAGTTCCCGCACCGCTGTGCAAGATCTCGTAGCGCAGCCGATGAAGATGAGACCTACCGGTTTTTCTGCGGTGCCGCCGTCCGGTCCGGCGATTCCAGTCGTGGAGATTGCGACATCTGCGCCACTGCTTCTCAGAAGCCCCTCCGCCATTTCCCGGGCCATCTCGTCGCTCACTGCGCCGAACCGGGCAAGCGTCTCTTTCGAAACGCCGAGGCGACGAATCTTCGCTTCGTTGGAGTAGGTCACAAGCCCCTCCAGGAAAACCCGCGAGGCGCCAGGCACATCCACGATTCTCGCGGATACGAGTCCGCCGGTGCAGCTCTCCGCGGTGGCAACAGTCAGCCCGCGGGCAAGCAGCTCCCGCACCGCGGCTTCCTGCGGGGAACTCTCTCCGATCACCGGTCTCCTCCAAGCACCTGCCGGTTCCTCCAGACATACTCGATCATGGAGTACAGGGTCATGATCACCGCGGC
>JAIKWN010000050.1 GCA_024684665.1 Clostridiales bacterium
GCATTCTCGGAGAGGATTCGATCGCATGAAATTCTTAATTGTTACCGGGCTGTCCGGCGCGGGGAAAACCACCGTGCTCCATCACCTGGAAGACAGCGGCTATCAGTGCATGGACAACCTTCCGCCCACCCTGCTGCCCCAAGTTTTCCCCCTGTTCGAGAACCTGGAGGGAGCGGCCAATGTCGCTCTCGGCGTGGACAGCCGCAGCGGTGCCCTCTTCGACGCGGAAGCCATTCTCGCCGCCGTTCTTGCCGCGCGTGAAAGTCATGAAATTGCCATCCTGTTTTTGGATTCCGATGCGGAGACGCTTATCAACCGTTATAAAGAAACAAGGCGGGATCACCCGCTGATGCGCAGCGGCATGAGTCTTGCAGACGCCATCGAGAAGGAACGGGCCATGCTCCAGCCCCTGCGGGAACAGGCGGATTTTGTCCTCCCCACCTCCGGACTCCGCGGAAGCGAAACCTGCGAGAAAGTGGACGCGCTGCTTTCTTCCGGACAGCACCGGCAAATGCGGATCGAAATCCAGTCCTTCGGCTACAAACGGGGCATTCCAAGGGAAAGCGATCTGGTTCTTGATGTCCGTTTCCTTCCGAATCCCTATTATATCAAGGATTTGCGGGCATATACGGGGCTCGAGGCGCCTGTTCGGGATTTCGTCCTTGGCAAGGAAGAAACGAAGGAATTCCTTTCACGCCTGTTACCCCTCCTGGACAGCCTGCTTCCCCTCTACGAAAAGGAGGGTAAACGGCGGCTCATGATCGCTGTGGGCTGCACCGGCGGGGCGCACCGTTCCGTCGCGGTCAGTGAAGCCATCTACTCTCATCTCCGGGCTGCGAACCGCCCTGTTTCCATCTCCCACCGGGATATGGCCACAGAAGAAGCGGGCTGGCCTTTCCGCCGGGATCACCTGGAAGACTGAAGGAGGAATGCCAATGCCGAATATGGAGCTTCCCGCGTTGTACGGAAGCGCGGTTTTCGGGCAGAAAGAAATGCACCGCCGTCTTCCGGCGGCTGTCTATGCACGCCTGCGTGAGAGCATCGAGACCGGAAGGGAAATGGACATGGAGTTGGCTGACGCCGTAGCCACTGCCATGAAGGAATGGGCTGTATCGCTCGGTGCGACCCATTACACCCACTGGTTCCAGCCCCTTACAGGGACGACGGCGGAAAAGCACGACAGCTTCCTGACCCCACAGAAGGACGGCAGTGTCATCATGGAACTGCGCGGCAAGGAACTAATTCGCGGCGAGCCGGACGCCTCCTCCTTCCCATCCGGTGGCATCCGGGCAACCTTTGAAGCCCGGGGCTACACCATGTGGGACGTGACTAGTCCCGCCTTCCTCTACGACAGCGGTGGAACGCGCACACTTTGTATCCCGACTGCCTTCTGCTCCTATACCGGGGAAGCACTGGACGAGAAGACGCCGCTCCTGCGCGCTATGGAAGCCGTCAGCCGGCAGGCAGTTCGCATCCTCCGTCTCTTTGGCGACACGCAAACCCAACGCGTCATCCCGCAGGTTGGCGCAGAGCAAGAATATTTCATCGTCGACGAGAAGACTGCAGCCCGCCGAAAGGACCTCCTCTTCACAGGGCGAACGCTGTTCGGTGCCATGCCGCCCAAAGGGCAGGAGATGGAGGATCACTACTTCGGCGCCATCAAGGAGCGCGTCGCCGCTTTCATGCGGGAAGTGGACGAGGAGCTCTGGCGGCTTGGTATCCCAGCCAAGACGGAGCACAATGAAGCCGCGCCCGCGCAACACGAACTCGCACCTGTCCACGCCACCGCAAACGTTGCCTCTGACCAGAATATGCTGGTCATGAACGTCATGAAAAAGGTCGCACGGAGGCACGGCCTAGTCTGTCTGCTGCATGAAAAGCCCTTCGCAGGCGTCAACGGAAGCGGAAAGCATGATAACTTCTCCCTTTCGACGGACAGTGGACGCAACCTCCTGAACCCCGGAAAAGAACCACAAAACAATATGGAATTTCTGCTCTTCCTCTCCGCCGTTCTGCGTGCTGTGGATGAGCATTCCGGGCTTCTCCGGCTCTCGGCCGCAACTCCCGGAAACGACTGCCGCCTCGGCGGAGCGGAAGCGCCGCCCGCGATCATCTCCGTTTTTCTAGGGGATCAGCTGACTGCTGTCTGCAGCCATATCATCCGCGGGACGGACGAGCGCCTGCCTGGCAGCGAAACCATGAATGTGGGTGTTTCTACCCTCCCGCACATCCTCAGGGATGCCACCGACCGCAACCGCACCTCCCCCTTCGCGTTCACAGGCAATAAATTCGAATTCCGTATGGTGCCTTCATCCGCCTGTATTGCCGACGCCAACACCGTCCTTTGCACCATTGTGGCAGACGCCCTCATGGCGTATGCAGACGAGCTAGAATGCGCGAAAGATCTCGCCTCAGCCATCCCCACCCTCATCCGGCGAGAACTTACCGCGCACCAGCGCATCATATTCAATGGCAACGGCTACACGGACGACTGGGTCGCAGAAGCTGCGCGCCGCGGTCTTCCGAACATCGTCTCCATGGTGGACGCCATCCCGGAATACACGGAGGCTGGCACCATTGCCCTATTTGCGAGACATGGCGTCTATACGGAAAAGGAACTCCGAGCTCGAGCTGATATTGCCTGGGAGCAATACGGGAAAACTATCAACATCGAAGCGCTGACCATGATTGATATGGCTGGTAAAGACATTCTTCCGGCGGTGATCCGCTTTGCAGGAGACGTTGCTGCCTCCGCAAACGCCATTACAGCAGCGGGAGAAGACGCAGTCGTCGCCCGGGAGTTGCTCTCCCGGATCACAATTCTTCTCGGGCAGGCAAACCGGGCTCTTTCCGATCTCCGGGAAAAGCAGAGCCGGAGCCTCGCCCTTTCGGGAGCTGTCCGCGCGCGCTTTTGCAAGGATGAGCTGATTCCAGCCATGACCGTCCTTCGCGCGCCCGTCGATCATCTTGAGGGAATCGTGCGCGGCGCTGACTGGCCAATGCCCGGGTACGGCGAGCTGCTCTTCGGCGTGTGAGGCTTCCGTGATGAATAAACGTTTGCTTCCCGTGTTGGCGCTGCTCTGCTGCTTTGTGTTCACGGTCTGCGTATTCGCCGTCATCGGGCGACATTTCACAGACGCAGACATGGCCAGTGAGTTTGTCTACGCGGATCTACTGAACAGGGAGGGCTCCCTGCATACGCAAAACTGGACCTATTCCAGCGAACTTCGCGTCGTCGCGCCCACGCCGGTGTACCGTTTCATGCTATCCGTTTTCCCCGACTGGCACGCGGCGCGGACCGCTTCAAACAGCCTCCTTCTCTTTCTCGTACTCCTCTGTTTCCTCTACATGGTTTTCCCCTTACGTCTAACTGCGCACGGGTTGCTTTCTGCTTGTATTTTTTCGCTTCCCATCGCCCACGTATACGCCTACTTTGTCACCTATGGCGGGCACTACTGCGCGCACCTTTGCATCATCTATCTGCTTATGGGCATGCTTCTGCGGGCGGAGCAGAAGGAGGGGTGCACAAGACGGTTCGCGCTCTGCCTGCTCCTCTCTCTCTGGGGTGGACTCGGCGGTCTGCGAGTCGCTATGATGTTCGCCGCGCCTGCGGCGCTCGCCCTCCTTTGGGAGTGCATTTCCCAGCTGCGCGGGAAGCATCTTCGGTCGGCGTTCTCGCGCCTGCCAAAAGGCCAACTGTTTTGTCTCGCGGCAATCCTCGCCGGAAGCGCAGTCGGCCTCTTTCTTAATATGCGGCTGCTTTCCGCACTGTTTGACTTCGATAGCCATGCGGCTACGCCCGTCGTGATCCCATCCGCGGAGGAGTTCTTCTCTCATTTCTGGGACTTCTTTGCCTTCTTCGGTCTTCGCGAGTCCTCGCAAATGCTCTCTGTGCGCGGTCTCGCCAGCCTTACAGCTATCGGTCTCGGCCTGTTTTCCGTATATGCTGTCGCATGTCAGATACGCCGGGGGGACGCAATTCCCGCCGCCGACCGGCTGTTTGTCCGCTTTGCTGCGTCCGCCCTCTTCCTCGGATTCCTCGTCAATCTTCTCTCACAGAATTTCGGCGCACAGTATTACGTCGTCGGCCTTATCGCTGCCGTCGTATCCGCGGACTCGTATATCGTCTGCACGCAAGGCCGGCCAAAGGCGCTGCTCGCCATTGCCTCTCTTCTATTTGCTGGGTGCTTTGTCTTTGAAACCGCCGTATTTATTCGTCAGGAAATGCCGCATACACCGACGAATGAGGAACGTGCAGCTGCCTGGCTTCTCGAAAACGGCTATAAAAAAGGCTATGCCACTTTCTGGCACGGCGCACCGATCGCGGAAGCTTCGGACGGACAAATCGAAATCTGGGTTCTGGAAGAACCTGTCTTTTCAGACGCCTGGCGACAGCTATCCCTGAACGACATCTTGCAGGAAAAGCGGCATTTCTCAGAAGATCCGGAAGGACCTGTGTTTGTCTGTCTTTTCGACGATGAAAACAAGAATCCCCCGTCCTGGGCAGACCGGCCACACCGCGTCGTCCGCGCAGACTGGGGCTGCATATACGTGTATGAGAGCGCCGCGGAATTGAAAGCGGCAGCAAATTGAAACTGTTCCATTAAAACTTCCGATAGAAGGAGGCGCCATGATCCGCATCCCTCTCCGGCTGTTGCGTATTACCGGGCTCGCAGTGCTGCTCCTGCCTGAACTGTTCTTCCTTCTGACATGGGTCCGGCCAGTATTCTCCCTGCCTTCCTGTCTGGCTCTTGCAGTTGCGTTCATTCTTTATGCGAAGAAGGACCATAAAAAAACGCATCTAAGTGAGGATTGCTCAGAGTTTAGTTTCTACACGCTTGCCGCCTGTCTCTGCTGTGCCCTATTATGGACTTTTTTTTCAGGGATTGGTGGTTTCTTTTATCTATAACTTGCCCAACCAATGAGACTATATAAAGGTCTATATTTCTCAGCAATTAGAACGATTTTGATAGCCGGAGCAGGACGTACTACCCTAAAAACGTCGTTTTTCCTTGCTTCGCGGCCATATGTTCCTTAAAAATGTC
>JAIKWN010000055.1 GCA_024684665.1 Clostridiales bacterium
GGGGCTTCCTTCGTATTTGTGGCCTCGATCATGCGGTCGTAGGCCTTTTCCGTTTCCGCATAGTTCTCGTGATGCTTCCAATCCAGCTCCGTGACGCGCCAGGCCGTGCTCTTGTGGGATTCCAGCTCCTGGAAGCGTTTCTTCTGCTCCTTCTTCGTGATGTGCAGGAAGAACTTGATGAGCACGGTGCCGTCTGCGATCAGCTGGCTTTCAAAATCCAGAATCTGGGCCAGACGCTGCCGGGTCGTTTCCTCGTCCGTCCGGCATTCCGGGTGGGAGACGCCGCGGTACCAGCTCCCGTCCAGGATGGCCATGTTGCCGTAAAGCGGCGCCACCTTCCAATAACGATGCAGGAAGGGATAGCGCTCCTCCGCCGGATCGTCCAGGTCGAGGGTATGCACCTTGAAGCCCCGGGGATCCAGGCTGCGGATGAGCTCGCCGATGGCGCTTCCCTTGCCAGAGGCGTCCCATCCTTCGAAAAGAACGATGACGGGGATCTTGGCCGCGCGGATTTGCTGCTGCAGGACCATGAGGCGCAGCGCCTGTTCGTCCCGGAGCGCCTTCAGGGTATCGGCATCCATGGCGGACGCCCGGGAGACGTCTTTCAGCATAACGGGATCCTCCTTATGGGATTCATATTGATTTGGCTGTATTATAAGGGAAAAAGGATGGGAATACAAGCATTTCCGCGGGGAAAGCATATGCGCCCGTCATGCCTGCCCGCTCCGCACCGAAACGAATTTCCCAAACAGCGCGGGGGGCAGCATATCCTGATAGAGCGAGAGATATACGGTGGAGGGTTCCCCTCCGTTCGGGAGGGGATAGCGCAGGATGCGGTAGTCCACATGGAAAACATTTGCCCGGACAGCGGTTTGTAGAAATCCGCAGCGCTGGTAGAAGGCGAGGCGACGCTCCCGTAGCTGCTTTTCTTCGCCCTCTGCGAAGTCCGGATCGTTTACCTCCAGGAGGGCGGTACGGAACGCCGGGAACTCTGTTTCCATCAGGCCCGCTAGGAACTGTCCGCCGATGCCCTGTCCCCGCAGGTCTTCCCGCACGGACAGGTAGTCCAGCAGCGCGTCGGTCCCGCTTTCGCCGGGCAGGATAGCGAAGAACGCGCAGCCCGCAAGTTCTCCGTCAGTTTTCGCTCCGAAGCAGCGGTAGCGTCCCCGGGCGACAGCCCGCTCGATCATGGAAAGTGGCTTCCTTTCATCGTCCGGGAAGGTGTTCCTGACGAGAAGCCGGTAGGCCTCCCGGATTTCCGGGAGGTCCAGCCGGCAGACACTGAGGTTTTGCATCTACGGCTCATTCCTAACGTTTCGGATTTCTAATACTTTAGTTATTTCGAGGCCCGGTTTACTTCACCGGGATGCCGCAGGGCAGGACGAATTCCTTCGCGCCTTTCTCAAAGGGGCCGGGCGTCGGCTCAGCGCTGCGCGCCGCGCCCAGGAGGTCCTTTAGAAAATCGATGGGAGAGCCGTCCGGGTTCTCGAAGGGCTGCTCCGGCTCGAAAGCCTTCCCCAGGGAAGCTGTGGTCACGGGCGCGGTTTTCGCGTGAGGAAGCTCGTTATAGAGATCGGTCGAGAGGATGAAGCGCCCGTCTTCCTCACGAAGCGAGATGGACGGCTCCCGCATGAAGGCAGCCCAGTTCTGCTCCTTCTCCGCGGGGCGGGCTTCCCCAAGAAAGACATTTCCGCCCGTCCAAAGCGGGAGCGGCGCGTAGTAACGGTCGCTCTTCGGGCTGGCCATACCGCAGTAACCCGCGAACTGCGATTCCCATTCTTCCTCCGTTGGGCAGATGTCGAAGGGAAAGGTGCCCGGGACGAGGTTGAGATCCTGCCACTCCTCCTCCTCGGGGGCGAGGGAAAGGCCTTTCCAGCCCTTGCGCAGTGGGTGGCTCGTGAAAATGTTGTTATAGAACCGCATGTCCCCGTGCAGGACGGTCATGAAACCGGCAAGCGCGGTGCTGTGCGGAACGTGGTAGGGAGTATAGCGGGGGGAGGGATAGCGGATGGAGTTGTTGTTCACGCCGCGGCCGACGGCCGAGATGGCGCCCGCGATCAGGTTGTGACAGAAGGCCACACCCTGGGTCGGGAGCTTGAGAGCGCGATCGGAGAGGAAGATGTTGTGGTCCACGAGCGTGGGGCCGTGGGCGATCTCAATGAACAGGTCCTCGCCGATCCCGCCGAGGCAGTCCCGGTTCAGCAGGTGGTCCTGCGGCAGTGTGTTCTCGAAGAAGAGGCAGCCCGTGACGCGCGTGCCCTGCGTCTGCCAGTCCAGCCAGATGCCCCGGGTGCACTGATAGAACACGCATCCCCGGATCACGGTATCGAGGGCGGCGTGGAACTTGATGCCGCCGATCTCCGCGCCAGCGAGGTTCTGCCGCTCGTTGATGTGATGGATGCGGCAGTTCTCGATTGTCGAGAAGGCGCAGCCCATGTGGCCGACGATGCCGGTCTGCCCGCAGTCGTGGATGTGGCAGCGGCGGACGATATGGCTTCCGACGGTCTCCTTCGACCAGCCCTCGCGCAGCGCGCGGATGACGCAGTCGCGCTGGGTCTGGGTGCCGTCCTTATGCTTGTCGTGCAGCCACTTGTTATCGTCCCCGGGCTGGTAGTACTTGCCGAGGGAGATGCCGCAGCACTTCGCGTCCGAGACCTCGCAGTCCTCGATGATCCAGCCTTTCGACCAGTTGGGGCCGATCATGCCGTCCTGGAAGGCGGTCGGCGGCGCCCACTGGCAGGCGGCCTTATTGACGCGGAAGCCGGAGAGCGTGATATACCCGACGCCCGTCTTTTCCGGACGGAAGCAGCTGCGCCGCGCGGTGATCTCCACGTTCTCCCGGTTCGGGTCAAATTCGTGGAAATTGGCGTAGAGGACGGTTTCGTCCTTCTCCCTGTCCTGCTCCGTGTACCAGGTGTAATTCGTGAATTCCGGATTCCAGGCGGTTTTGCTCTTTTCGGGATACAGGACACCCTCGAGGGTCGTCGATTCAAACAGCGCCCGGCCGTTCAGGAAGACCTCGCCCGTGTGGTTGGTCTTATAAGCGACGTACCAGTCGCCCTCGACGAGGGTCGTATATGGATTCCAGTCGCCGAACACCGCGTTCGGTACGGAAACACGCCAGACGCCCGGGGCGTCTTCCGTCTTAACCCAGCCCGTAACGGGCTCCGCACCGGTGATGACCGCGCCTAGCGGCTCCTCGGAACGAAAAACGATCCGCGCGTCCTCCTGCCCGGGCGTTTCTGGCTTCACCCATTCTCGGTATACGCCGGGGGCGACGAGGACGTCGTCGCCGGGCTGTGCTTTTGCCGCTGCCGCGGAGATCGAAGCGAATGGGCGCGCGGTGCTGCCGTCGCCGCCCGCCGGCGCGCCGGCTCTGACATGATAGATCATAGGGACTCTCCTTTTTAAAAACCCGCCCGGTTCCGGGCGGGTCATGGAAATGTTCTGATTCGGATTACGCCTTGCCGTCGCAGCCGAGAACGTCCACGATCTTATGCATGACCATGTCCTTGATGGCGACACGGGCGGGCTTCAGATACTGGCGCGGATCGAAGTGATCCGGATGCTCTGTGAACTCCTTGCGGATGCAGGCGGTCATGGCGAGGCGCAGATCAGAGTCGATGTTGATCTTGCAGACAGCCATACGGGCTGCTTCGCGGAGCTGCTCCTCCGGGATGCCGACGGCGTCGGGCATCTTGCCGCCGTTCTCGTTGATGATCTTCACGAATTCCTGCGGGACGGAAGAAGAACCGTGCAGGACGATCGGGAAGCCGGGCAGGCGGCGGGAGACTTCTTCCAGGATGTCAAAGCGCAGCGGCGGGGGAACGAGGATGCCGTCTGCGTTGCGGGTGCACTGCGCGGCGGTGAACTTATATGCGCCGTGACTCGTACCGATGGCGATGGCCAGAGAGTCGCAACCCGTGCGCTCGACGAATTCCTGTACGTCCTCGGGGCGGGTATAGGAGGAATCCTCGGCGGAAACCTTCACTTCGTCCTCAACGCCGGCCAGGGTGCCCAGCTCCGCTTCGACCACGACACCGTGATCATGGGCGTACTCGACGACCTGACGGGTGACCTTAATGTTCTCGTCGAAAGGCAGGCCGCTCTTATCGATCATGACGGAGGTGAAGCCGCCGTCGATGCAGCTCTTGCAGAGCTCAAAGCTGTCACCGTGGTCCAAATGGACGACGATGGGGAGGTCAAAGCCGGCGGTCTGCTCTGCGTCCTCGATGGCGGCGCGGATGAGGTGCATCAGGTATACATGCTTCGCGTACGCGCGGGCGCCCTTGGACACCTGCAGGATCAGCGGGGCGCGCTTTTCGATAGCGGCCTCGGTGATGCCCTGGATGATCTCCATGTTGTTGACGTTGAACGCGCCGATGGCATAGTGGCCTTCATAAGCCTTTTTGAACATTTCCTTGGAAGTAACGATCGCCATGGGAATCACTCCTTTTTTTCTTTGCGGAAGGCGGGCAGAGCCCGCATTGCTACGCATGACAGTATACCAACTTTTCCCGGGTTTGAAAAGCCTTTGCGGGAAGAAATTGTGCGCGGCGGGGGCCGGAAATAAAGGATTCGCAAACGCGGAACTGCATGCCCGCGATGCGCTTGCCCGCCGCCCGCGCGAACGGACGGGCGGAAACTGCAAACCGGCTGGAAAACCTGCCTGCAGTATGGTATCATTGAATAAGCAATTCTCATGGCGAACGACGGAGGTACGGCCCATGAATGACGTTCAGCAGCGCGCGGCGGCGAAGCACTTTGCGGAGTACTGGAAGGGCAGGGGCTATGAAAAAGGGGACAGCCAGAAATTCTGGCTCTCCCTGCTTTCGGACGTCTTCGGCGTGGAGCACGTCGCCGAATACATACGCTTCGAGGATCAGGTCCACCTCGATCATACCTCCTTTATCGACGGGTTTATCCCGGCCACCTACGTCCTGATCGAGCAGAAAAGCCTGGGCAAATCCCTGACCGCGCCAATTCCGCAGTCGGACGGGTCCTTGCTCAGCCCGCTGCAGCAGTCGCAGCGCTATGTCCACCCCCTGCTGGATGCGAAGGGG
>JAIKWN010000056.1 GCA_024684665.1 Clostridiales bacterium
CATCGTATAATAAAGTGTCGAGTCATGCGGGAAGATCCCCGCAAACGGATCCTAAGGAGATGACATCAAGATGACGAAGATCGACATTTTTTCCGGTTTTTTGGGTGCCGGAAAGACAACGCTCATTAAAAAGCTGCTGAAGGAAGCCCTATCGGGCGAGCAGGTCGTGCTGATCGAGAACGAGTTTGGTGAGATCGGTATCGACGGCGGTTTCATGAAAGAAGCCGGCATCCAGGTTACCGAGATGAATTCTGGCTGTATCTGCTGCAGCCTGGTGGGCGATTTCGGCGAAGCGCTGCGTAAGGTGATTGCGCAATACCATCCGGACCGAATTCTTATCGAGCCCTCTGGCGTGGGCAAGCTGTCCGACGTCATCCGTGCCGTGGAAGGTGTGGAAAAGGATATCCCGGAAGCGGAAATGGGCAGTTTTGTGACCGTAGCCGACGCGACAAAGTGCCGCATGTATATCAAGAACTTCGGAGAATTCTTCCTTAATCAGATCGAGTACGCTGGGACCATCCTTCTCTCCCGCACGCAGAACCTCAGCAGGGAGAAGCTTGAGGCCGTAGTTGCGCTTCTCAGGGAGCACAACAAGACCGCGCGCATCATTACGACACCCTGGAGCGAACTGACCGGCGAAGCCATCCTGGCGGCGATGACGGAGGATCATACCTTGGCGGAGCAGATGCTCTCCGCCGTCATGGCGCAGCCCCATGAGGATGACGACGATGACGATGATGAGGACGAGCACGAACATCATCACCACCATCACGACGATGATGACGATGAGGACGGGCATGAGCATCATCACCACCATCACGACGATGATGACGATGAAGACGGGCATGAGCATCATCATCATGACGATGATGGCGACGATGAAGACGATGACGATCATCATCACGATCAAAGCGCGGATGAGGATCATGATCACGTCCATCATGGGCACGATCATCACCATCACCATCACCATCACCACCATGGCCACGATGCGGACGAGATATTCGATTCCTGGGGTGTGGAGACCGTGCGGGCCTTTACGGAGGAGAGAATCGCGTCCATGCTGTCGCAGCTGGATGATGAGAAGTACGGCGTCATCCTGCGGGCCAAGGGCATCGTTCCGGCGGAGGATGGCGGCTGGATCCACTTCGACTATACTCCGGGCGAACAGGACGTGCGGAGGGGCCCGGCGGATTACACCGGCCGCTTCTGCGTGATCGGTTCGGATCTCCATACGGACGAGCTTGCGGAGCTCTTCGGCGTTCGCTGATCGGAGGAAGTCATGGCCATTCCCGTATATCTGTTTGCCGGCTTCCTTGAAAGCGGCAAAACCAGTTTCATCGCTTCCGTCCTGCAGGATCCCGGCTTTACGCAGGAAGAGCGTTCCCTCCTCGTGCAGTGCGAGGAGGGGATCGAAGAGTTCGAGCCCGCCATGCTCAAAAAGATGCATACGGTCGTCGAGGGCATTGAGGACGAGGACGACTTTTCCCCGGAGACACTGCGGGCTCTTGTGCGGAAGCATCACCCGGACCGAGTTCTCATCGAGATGAACGGCATGTGGGATCTGGACGCGGCCCTTTCCCGCATCCCGGGCGTTCTGCAGGTTTATCAGATCATCACGACCGTGAACGCCGCGACTTTTGAGCTGTATGCCGCCAACATGGGGCAGCGGATGCTCCAGCATATCTCGGATGCAGACATGGTGGTTTTCAACCGTGCGACGGAGGAGACCCGGAAGCTCATCCGCGACCGCAACGTCCGTTCCATGAACCCGCAGGCTTCCATGTATTTTGAAAACGACGACGGAACTTCGGAGGATTATGGCGCGGGACTGCCGCCTCCCTACGACATGGAAGCCCCGGTTATCGATATCGAGGATTCCTGGTTCGGCATCTTTTATCTGGACGCTTCCGAGAACCCTGAGAAGTATGACGGAAAGACCGTGCGCTTTAAGGGTGAGACATACCGGGGGCGCAATATCGGGAAGGACGAGTTCGTGCCCGGACGCATGGCGATGGTCTGCTGCGCTGAAGACGTGCGCTTTGTTGGCTTTATCGCAAAGACCCTTCCGGGCGTGACCATGCCCCGCGATAAGACATGGAACCTGGTAACAGCGAAGATCCGCGCGGAAGAGCGGCCGCAGTACCGCGGCGTCGGTCCCGTTCTGTATGTGACGGAGCTTGCCCCGGCTATACCGCCGGAGGAAGAGGTCGTAACTTTTAATCGCTGATCCTGTTCTTCCTTCAGGGGGAGACTTTTGAAACACGCCCGGCGGGGAAAGAGGAAAGCATTGGATAAAAACACCGAAGGAATCCGCGTCGTCTGCGACGGGGTATCCTACCGTTATCCGGAGGCGGATCAAAACGCCGTCGATTCGGTGAGCTTCACCGTGAAACCTGGGGAATTCCTGGCGGTACTGGGGCATAACGGCAGCGGCAAATCCACCCTGGCGAAGCTGATGAACGCGCTGTACGTCCCCACGGAGGGAACGGTTCTGGTCTGCGGGATGGATACGAGGGAAGACGACCTGGTTTTTACGATTCGCAGTCACGCGGGTATGGTCTTCCAGAACCCGGACAACCAGATCGTGGCCACCGTAGTGGAGGAAGACGTCGCTTTTGGGCTCGAAAACAACGGCGTGCCGCCGGAAGAGATCCGCAGGCGCGTCGATGCGGCGCTTCTTTCCGTTGGCATCGCAGACAAGGCGAAAAAAGCGCCCCACATGCTCTCCGGAGGGCAGAAGCAGCGGGTGGCTATCGCCGGTGTCCTGGCGATGAAGCCGGACGTGATCATCCTGGACGAGTCCACCGCCATGCTGGATCCCGCCGGCAGACGGGAGGTGCTTGAAACCGTCCGCCGGCTCAACCGGGAAGAGAGCATCAGCATCGTCCTTATCACCCACTACATGAACGAGGCGGCGGAGGCTGACCGGCTGATCGTCATGGATCACGGGAAGGTCGCAATGGAAGGAACTCCGCGGGAGATTTTTTCAAGAGTAGAAGAAGTTCGCGCACTGGGGCTTGACGTGCCGCCCATTACGGCCCTGGCGGGAGAACTGCGGAAAGCGGGCCTGGCCGTGCGGACGGATGTGCTCACGGTTGAGGAAATGGTGGAGGAGCTATGTCGATTGCAGTCGAACATGTGAGCTATACCTACATGGCCGGCGGCCCGTATGAAACGCGGGCTCTTTCGGGTATTTCCCTCACCATTGAGGACGGGGAATTTGTGGCGCTCATCGGGCACACGGGGAGCGGAAAATCCACCCTGGTACAGCACTTTAATGGGTTGCTTGCGCCCACGGAGGGCCGCGTTCTTGTGGACGGGATGGATTTAAACGAAAAAGGCGCCGATCGCAGAGCCGTCCGGCTCCGGGTGGGACTGGTCTTTCAATACGCGGAGAACCAGCTTTTTGAGGAAACAGTGGCCAAAGATATCGGTTTCGGTCCCAAAAACCTGGGCCTTTCCCCGGCGGAGACGGAACTCCGGGTGCGCAGAGCCATGAACCTCGTATCCCTGCCGTATGAAATCTTTGCGGAACGCTCTGTGTTCGAGCTTTCCGGCGGACAGACGAGGCGGGCGGCCGTCGCCGGCATCTTGGCTATGGAGCCGGAGGTGCTGGTGCTAGACGAGCCGTGCGCCGGGCTGGATCCGAAGGGACGGCAGGATATCCTTTCCCTTATCAGCAAGTTACACGACGAGCTGCATAAGACCATTATCATGGTCAGCCATTCGATGGACGACGTCGCGAACCTTGCTGAGCGAGTCATCGTCATGGATCACGGAACCATCGCCATGGATGGAACCCCCAGGGATGTCTTCTCCCGGGCGACCGAGCTCAAGGCCATGGGACTTGACGTACCGGCGGTTTCCCGGCTGGCGGAAGCACTGCGGGAGAGGGGCTTTCAGATCCCGGAGGGAGCGTATCTCCCGGCGGAACTGAAGAGCGCGATTCTTTTCGCCTTCGGAAAGGAGGCTAGACATGCTGGGTGACATCACGCTGGGTCAGTATTACCCGGGCGACTCCCCGGTGCACCGCATGGATCCCCGGGCGAAGCTGATCCTCGCCATCGTATACATCGTGGGCGTGTTCTTTATCGGTAATCTCCCTGGGTATCTGTTGGCGCTGGCTTTCCTGTATCTTGTTGTTCGCCTGTCGGGCCTGCCCTTCAGCTATCTTCTGCGGGGGCTCAGGCCGCTGCGCTTCATTCTCATCTTTACGTTTCTGCTGAACCTGCTCTTCGCCTCCGGGGAAACGGTGCTGTTTGCCGCCGGCCCCCTGACGATTACGAAAGAGGCGCTTACAAGCGCAGCGTATTTCTGTCTGCGCCTTGTTTTCCTTGTGATGGGCACCTCGGTTCTGACCCTGACCACGAGCCCGGTGCAGCTGACGGACGCTCTTGAGCACCTGCTGCATCCTTTGGCCCGCTTCGGCTTTCCTGCCCACGAACTGGCTATGATGATGACCATCGCGCTCCGCTTTATCCCGACACTTCTGGAAGAAGCGGACAAGATCAAAAAGGCGCAGATGGCGAGGGGGGCCGATTTCGAGTCCGGCAACCTGCTTGCCCGTGCGAAAGCGCTGATCCCGCTTCTCGTACCGCTGTTCGTTTCCGCATTCCGAAGGGCAAACGACCTTGCGATGGCCATGGAAGCGAGGTGCTATCGCGGCGGGGAGAACCGCACGCGCCTGCGCGCCCTGCACTTTACTAAGCTGGACGCGTACGGCTGCCTGGCGATGGCAGTATTCCTGGTTCTGGTTTTTGCCGGGAGGCGCATTCTTGGCTGATTGTTTTCTCGTGAGCCGGCACCGCCCGTCCCCGCAGGATATCCCGGCGGAAGGAAAGCGGCGTTTCCGGCTGACCATCGAGTTTGACGGAACGGACTATGCCGGATGGCAGCGGCAGGAAAACGCTTTGACCGTGCAGCAGGTGCTGGAGGAAACACTGTTCCGCCTGACGGGGGAAAACTGCAGGATCACGGGAAGCAGCCGGACAGATGCGGGCGTTCATGCCTTGGGCCTCGTTTGCCACTTTGACAGCGCGACCCGCATCCCTGCGGAAAAGGTGGCTTTTGCGCTGAACGCGCTCTTGCCGCCGGACGTCCGCGTCCGGGAGAGCGGATATGCCCCACACGGTTTTCACGCACGCTATTCCGCTTGCGGGAAGGTATACCGTTACTCCATCGCAAACGGGCGGCACGCGCCCGCCGTCGGCAGGCAGTACTGCTGGCATGTTCCTGTCCCCCTGGACGAGGGGCGCATGCGGGAGGCGGCGGCGCTCGTAATTGGGACACATGATTTTTCGGCTTTTGCCGCGAGCGGAAGCGTTTTAAGGGATACCCGGAGGACGATCTTCTGTTGCGAAGTCCGCCGGAGAGAAACCGATCTGTTCCTCACAGTGCTTGGTGACGGTTTTCTGTACAATATGGTGCGGATTCTGGCCGGAACGCTGGCCGAGATCGGCATGAACAAGAGGGAGCCTTCCGCGATCACGGAGGCTTTCCGCACAGGGAACCGTCTAGCTTTGGGCGTTACCGCCCCGGCCAGGGGATTGACGCTGCTTTCAGCCCTGTATGAGGGGGACGAGAAAAAGGCGCTTGCGTTTTTTACAGACTGAAGGGAAGGGAGGGATACGATGCCCCTGTTTGGCGTGGAAGAGCTGGGACTGGATCTCGGTTCTTCCGGGATGCGCATCGTCCTGCGGGACAAGGGCGTCGTCCTGAACGAACCGGCGTACATTGCTTATGAGCGCCTCTCTCGCACGCCCATCGCCTTCGGAGAAGAAGCCCGGCGCATGTACGGCCGCGCCCCCCGGGCCATCATTGTGGAACGCCCATTCCGGCAGGGATGGATGCATAGCTTCGACCTGCTCTCCGCTATGCTACGGAGTATGCTCCACAGGGTAGCAAAGGGACGCCCACGCGTCATGCTGGCGATGCCCGGAGGTCTGACACCGACGGACCGGCAGACCCTGGTGGACGTGATCATCGACGCGGGCGCAAGGGAAGTCTCACTGGTGGACGAAGCGGCCGCCGCAGCAATTGGCACCGGGCTGGACATTGCGCAGCAGTACGGCCGCATGCTTGTGGACATTGGCGGTGCCCGCACCAACGTGGCCGTTTACGCCCAGGGACGTCAGGTGCTCTGGGACATCCTGGAGAACGCCGGCGACCGCTTTGACGACGCGATAGTGGATTACATGCGCAGGCGGCATAACCTACTCATCGGCGAGCGTACAGCCGAGCAGCTGAAGACCGACATTGGCGGCGCACGCATAGGCATCCAGCTCTCCGCGGATGCCTATGGCCGCAGCCTTGTGACCGGCCTGCCCCGGGCAATCACCATCAGTTCCGACGAACTGAACGACGCCCTTTCGGACGCACTGCGGGATCTGATGCTTGCCCTGCACCGCACGCTGGAGCGCACTCCGCCGGAACTCGCCAACGATATTTTCGAAACGGGCATTGCCCTGACAGGAGGCGGCGCGCTGCTCTCCGGGCTGGATAAGATGATCACTGAGCAGCTCGGAATTCGGGCGATCGCAGCGGATGAGCCGGAACTGGCCACAGCCCACGGTCTCATGACGCTGCTTTCCGACCGGAAGCCCTATGAAAACGTGGATCTCTATCACGACCGGAAGTGGAACCGGATCGACTGAGGAGGCGCCATGGCCCGATATGATCTCCTGCTCGCGGACGCGGATGAAACGCTGCTGGACTTTTCGAAGGCTGAGGAGAACGCCCTGCTGGGTACGGCGGAGGTCTGCGGCTTTTCCTGCGGCAAACGCGAGATCTCCGTGTATTCGGCAGCCAACCTCGCCTGCTGGAAACAGTTTGAACGGGGAGAACTGACCCTGCCGGAGTTGCGCGTCCGGCGTTTCCGGGACTTTTTTGAACGGTGCGGAATTATGGGAGATCCTGTCCGGGTTTCACATGTCTATACGGAGGCGCTGGGCCAGCAGGGCTGCGCGTTGGCGGGGGCGGCGGAAGCCCTGACTCGCTGGGAGAAGCGGGTGCGGGTCCTCGTAGTGACGAACGGCATTTCAGCGGTGCAGCGGGGGCGGTTTGCCCGCAGTCCTTTTCCGCATCTTGCACGGGAAATGGTGATCAGCGAAGAAATCGGCATCCAGAAACCGAATCCCGGGATTGTTTTTGAAGGGATGCGCCGGGCGGGAATCTGCGACCGAAGCCGCGTCCTGTTCCTAGGGGATTCACTTTCGAGTGACATGCAAGTGGCGGTAAACGCGGGAGTCGACGGCTGCTGGTACAATCCAAAAGGAATTAGAAATACGGGCGTTCCTGTACGCTATGAAGTTCGGGACCTGGACGAAGTGGATGATCTGCTATAATTGCTTTTACTCAAGAAACATTCGGATGAGGTATAGAGGGATAAAATGAAAACAGAAATCAAACGCGCTGCTCTTGCCGTGATACTTACACTGTGTCTCGGCATACTTTCTGGTTGCTTTGTGCAGCCGGATCCCTCGCTGACGCCCATCACGATCACGGAACCGGGGCTTCCCTTTGGATCGGTTACAGCCCTCCCCACAGAAGAGCCGGAGGCGACGCCGGTACCGGAAGAAACGCCGGAACCGGAGGACTGGCAGGCGAATGACAGCGGGGACTGGGAGGTCTGGAGCGAAGGCGTCCTTCCTACGACGACACCCAGAATCGCCATGACGGCGGAACCGGGCGCGGAAAGCTGGCAGACTTCTTCCACGGACTATAACGCCGGCTATCCCGTCCTGATCCTCGGTTCCACAGGACAGGACGTCACGGACCTGCAGACGCAGCTATCGCTTTTGCGCTATTATTCCGGGACGATCGACGGGAAGTATACCGCCGAGACCCGGGACGCTGTGCGCGCTTTCCAGGAGAAAAATGGCTTGACAGCTGATGGCGTTGCCGGGCGGGAGACGCAGGATCTGCTCTATTCCTCCGCTGCGAAGGCAAACCTGATCAGCGCAGAAGCTGTGGACGAAGGCTACATCCTGCTGAAACAGGGTTCCGCAGGCATCGAGGTGCGCCGGCTGCAGGCAAGGCTTTTGGAACTCGGGTATTATTCCGGCGGGGTGGACGGGCTGTATGGAACGACCACCGTGGATGCCGTGAAGGCTTTCCAGCGGGCGTCCGGACTTTCTGCGGACGGCCAGGCAGGCTCGCAGACCCAGACGAAGCTCTACTCTTCTTCGGCAAAGTACAGCGCAAGTCCCGCGGCGACCGGGGACCCGGACGAAAACCGCCGGCTCTCCCTCGGCATGACGGGAAATGACGTTTACGCGCTGCAGCAGCGGCTCATCAGCCTGCGCTATCTGGATGGAGTGGCGGACGGCGTCTTTGGCATGGAGACGAAGGAGGCGCTGGTAGCCTTCCAGCGTGCCAATAACCTGACGGCGGATGGAGAGACCAACACCGCCACATGGAAAAAGCTGAACGGAAGCGCCCGGGCGGCCAACGCGACGCCGACCCCGGTACCGGCCACGACAGCGACGCTGCACGAGGGGGAAAGCGGCGAGAACGTCTATCTCCTGCAGGCAAGACTCTTTGAACTGGGTTACTATACGGGGCGTATCGACGGACGATACGGCTCCGAGACGACACAGGCGGTCAAGGCCTTCCAGCGTGCGAACGGTCTCTCGGCTGACGGCGTTTTCGGGAAAGGAACGCGCACGCGGCTTTACAGCAGCAGCGCTGTATCCGCAGACGCTGCGCCGTATGCTGCGGACGAGCCGGAGGCGACGGATCCTACGGGAATGTCGGCCATGCGCAGGGGAGAACGGAGCGAAAACGTTCGCCTTCTGCAGGAGAGACTCGTGCATTACGGGTATCTTTCTCAGGCGGACGGACAGTTCGGCTCCGGTACGGAGCGCGCGGTGAAACTCTTCCAGGAGGCGAATGGGCTGACGGCGGACGGTATCGCCGGGCAGAAAACGCTGGAACTGCTCTTCGGGAACGACGCGGTCGCGTACAAGGATCGCTTTGGGAAAAGCACCGCGACCGTGACGGCGACGCCGAAACCGGAAAAAATGGCAGCTACGATAGCAACCCCGAAACCGAATACAAACAAAGTGCTGCAGTGGCAGAGCGAGGGAGACGACGTACGGCAGTATCAGACGAGGCTCGTGGAGCTGGGCTATCTCACATCCCGCTATGTGAACGGTGTCTTCAACCAGCCGACCGTCGAAGCCACAAAGGCGTTCCAGAAAATGAACGGTCTCAAGGTGGACGGCGCTGCCGGACCGGACACCCTCGTGCTCTGCTATTCGAAACGCGCGCTGAACGCGAATGGCGACGTGCCGGGGGACTGAGATTCATGGAAATCCATTGATCATCCCATAAAAAAAGAGGAGGAATGTCTCATGAACGCCATCACGAGCGAGCTACTGTCCCGCTATGAGAAAGAAACGGCCGTAGCACCCGGAAACCGCATGGCGCGGCATACCCTGTCTAAATGCAAAATCGAGGACGCCGCGTTTGTTCAGGAGGCGGCCCAGCGCCTCCGCCATAAATTCTCCTGCCAGATCGAAACACTGCCGGTAACAAATCAGAAATCCAGCGGGCGCTGCTGGCTCTTCGCTGCGACGAACCTTCTGCGCGAGCGAATCGCGAAGGCCCGGGGACTGGAACAGTTTGAGCTTTCACAGAGCTATCTCGCGTTCTGGGACAAGTTCGAGCGCAGCAACTACTTCCTGGAGAGCATTCTTGCCACTCGGGATTTGCCGCATGACGACCGCACGGTCATGTTCATCCTGCAGACCGGCGTGCACGACGGCGGCCAGTGGGATATGTTTGCGAACATCGTGCGCAAATACGGCATCGTTCCCAAGGACGTCTTCGACGAGACGCAGCAGAGCAGCAACACGCGGCGCATGAATTATCTCCTGAACCGTTATATGAAGCGCTGTGCGGCGGAGCTCCGGCGGCATTCCCGCAGTGGGGCGAACGAAATTGCGCTGCAAGCGGAAAAAGAGACGATGCTGGGCAAAGTCTACGACTTCCTTACCCGGTGCTACGGCGAGCCGCCTAAGCGCTTTAATTTCGAATTCGTGGACAAAGACAAAACCTACCATGTGGAAGAAAACCTGACGCCCCTATCCTTCGCGGAGCGCACGCTCGCCCTGCAACTGCTGGACGAAACTGTCAGTATCATTCACGCGCCCACAAGCGATAAGCCTTTTGATGCGACGTATACGATCCGATTCCTAGGCAATGTAGCGGACGGGCGCGCCGTGCGCCATCTGAACCTCAGATTGGACGACTTCAAAGCGGCTGTTCTTGCGCAGCTTCAGTCGGGGTATCCCGTCTGGTTCGGAAGCGACGTCGGTCACGACGGGGACCGAGAACTCGGCCTCTGGGACGATGCGCTGTTCGATTATGAGACGCTGACGGGCCTTCCGCTTGACATTTCCAAAGAGGATGGCCTGGATTATTGCTTCTCCGCGATGGATCACGCCATGGTGCTGACCGGCGTGCAGCTGGAACAGGGGAGGCCTGTACGCTGGCGCATCGAAAACAGCTGGGGCGACGAACACGGACAAAAGGGCTATTACATCTGCTCCGACAGCTGGTTTGGCAAATACGTTTACCAGGCGGCGGTGGAGCGGAGGTTCCTCGGGGAAAAGGCCGCTCTGTACGAGAAGGAACCGGTCGTCCTGGATCCGTGGGATCCCATGGGCACTCTGGCGGAGTGACAGCGTGCGGGAACTGGATCGCTGTGTGCTGGTTGAGCGCAGCCTGAACAAACGATTCCGCAAGGAACTGTGGACGCCGTTTATGAAGGCCATCCGGGACTATCATCTGATAGACCCGGGTGACCGGATCGCCGTATGCATCTCCGGCGGCAAGGACTCCATGCTACTCGCGAAGCTGATGCAGGAGCTTTTAAGGCATACGGAGGTGCCCTTCGAAGCGGTGTATCTCGTCATGGATCCGGGATATAGCCCGGAAAACCGGCGGCGTATCGAGGAAAACGCCGCTCTTCTGCGTGTCCCGGTAACGATCTTTGGGAATCGGATCTTTGATGCGGCGTATGAAACGGATCGCAATCCATGCTATCTCTGTGCCCGTATGCGCAGGGGCGCTCTGTACAGCCGGGCGCAGGAGCTGGGCTGTAATAAGATCGCCTTGGGGCATCATCTGGACGACGTGATCGAAACGCTTCTCATCAGCCAGTTTTACGGCGCACAGCTGCAGGCCATGCGCCCGCGCCTTAGGAGCCAAAACTTTCCGGGCATGGAACTGATCCGCCCGCTCTTCTGCGTGGAAGAGGCGGACATCATCGCCTGGTGCCGCTATAACGACCTCCATTTCCTGCGCTGCGCCTGCCGGCTGACGGAGGGTATCGGACAGAGCAGGGACGGGGTCGGCGCTTCGAAACGGCAGGAGGCAAAGGCACTTATCGCTTCCCTGCAAAAGAACAATCCGGACATCAAAAAAAGCTTGTTTGCCGCCGTTCATGCGGTCTGCTTGGACACGATGCCGGGCTGGAAACAGAACGGCGTGGCGCACAGCTTTCTGGAAGAATACGAAGAATGACCCCGCCGCGGTGCGGCGGGGTCGATGGATTTCCTGGATTCAACGGGTCCTGCCGGGACTGGCTTCGTCCGGGTACAGGTCATCCCGCGTGATATTCCGGAGCCATTTCCTGCTTCTGTAATGCGAGATGACCCACGGCCATTTGACAAACTCGTCTGTGCACATGAGAAAGTATACCCACATGGCTGGGAGTTTCAGCACAGCAGCGGAGAAGAACGTAAGGGGCACAGCGTATATCCACATGTCGATTGTGTCGCATATAAGGCCCCAGCGACTGTCTCCGCCTGCCCGGAACACACCTCCGATGAGCGTCGTGTTCACGGCGCCGCCCATGACGTAATAGGAATTGATGAGCAGCATCGTGCGAAGGTACCCTTTTCCGGCCGGCGTGAGGCCAACGAAGCGCAAGATCGCTGGCATTGAGGCGAGGATCATCGCGCCCCCGACCGCGCCGAACAGCACGGTCAGCCGCATGACGTCCCCCGACGCCGCATCTGCTTCCTCGAGCCGGTTTTCCCCAATCTTCTGTCCCAGGAGAATGCCACCCGCGCTCGCGACGCCCCAGGCCAAGACCAGCCCAAAATTGCGCACCACGGACGCGAATGCGTTTGCCGCCACGACGTCCGGCCCAAGAAACTGACCGATAGCCACGGCGTACATGGAAAACGCCAGCCCCCAGGATGCGTCGTTCAGCACAGCTGGGAGCGCCATACGACAAAAATCCCCGAGCAGCGCGCGGTTCGAAGCGAACATGGTGGACAGGCGGAGTTTCACGTCCCTGCTTGCCCGGGAGACCAGAAACACGCCGACGAGTTCCGCGGCGCGGGAAAGGGAAGTTGCGAGCGCGACGCCCGCCGCCCCCATTTTCGGAGCTCCTAAGAGTCCGAAGATGAATACCGCGTTCAGCAGGATGTTCAGCGAGAACGCGAAGGTGTTGAGCGCTGTGGTTATGGGGATCCGGCCGACGCTCCGCAGCACGGCGATATAGACTTCCAGGATGCCCCAGAACAGATAGGCGGCGCTAATTCTTCTGAGGTACTGCGTACCGATCGCGATCAGTTCCGGATCCGGTGTGAATACGCGCATCATGCCTTCCGGGACGCACAGGGCTGCGGAGGCAAAAAGCGCTGAGACTGAGAGGGAGAAGCGCAGGGCGATGCCTTCCACCGTATGGATAGCCCTGAGATCTCCCTTTCCGTAATACTGCGCGGAGAGCATTGTGACGCCGGTGCCGATGCCGTAAAGAATCACGAACAGGATGCTGGTATACTGCGTAGCTAGGGACACTGCGGAGATGTGCGCCTGACCGACAGAATTCAGCATCAGGATATCTGCCGAGCTGACCGCCGTACTGAGCAGGTTTTCGAGAACGATGGGGATGGTCAGCCTCGCGATCTGCCTGTAATACGTCTGCTTTTTCATTCATACCCTCCGATGGTCTTTCCGGCGGGAATGATAGCATACTCTCTCGTGCGTTTCAACCTTGTGCGCCTGTTTTAGGCCGACAAGGAAACGCGACCTGCATAAGGAGGAAATATGACCCGAGGCCTGGCGTTCCGAAAGGGAAGGGCGCTTCTGCTCTCCGTCGTTTGTCTGTTGGCCGCCCTTTTCATCCATCCTCTGTATGAGGATGTGGACAATTATTCTGTTTCCATGGTGACCATGGGACTCTTTGGGGGAAACGGATGTCAGTATACCCATACGATCCTGAACGCTTTGCTCGGCGGCTTGTCGTGCCTTTTGCCCTCGGCGGACGTTTTCGCGCTTCTCGCCCACGTACTTGTTTTTCTGTGCTTTTTCCTTCTGATGGATATTTCCGGGGACGCGGAGGATACCGCGCTTTCCCTTTCCAAGGGTTCTCTATTCGTTCCCTGCGCCATGTTCTGTCTGTTTTTCAGCGCTTCCTTGTGTCTGCTCACGGCCAATTACGGCATTCAGGCCGTCTTTTTTGCGGGAACCGGCTGGCTTGCGCTCTCCTGCGGGATCCGGAAAAGGAGCGGGACCCTGTATAGCTGCGGCCTTCTTCTGCTGGTGTCCGGTATGCTCTGGCGGCTGTCTGTCGCTGCCGTTCTGATCCCCTATATCCTGCTGGATCTCGCCCTTTGGTTTTCAAATTGTTCCACAGGGGAGCGGCGGCGGGCAGTATTTGGCGTTTTGCCCGTATGCCTTTCCGCGTTGTTCCTTGTGGGATGCCAGGTGCTGTATGAACGCAAGCCGGACGTGCGGGAGGGCTTCGCGTACGATCGCGCCCGGATCCTGCTTGAAGACTATCCGACGAAGGATTGGGAAGAAATCAGGCAGGAGGGAGAGGATCTCGGTTTTACGGAGCTCGATTACGACATGGCGCGCCTGTGGTTCCTGGCGGACACGGAACGGATGGACACCGCTTTTCTCACAAAGATGGGAGAGACGGGCCAGACTGTGCAGTATAAGCCGGATCTTAAAGGGCTCGCCGGCGCGGCGGATGAACTGCTGCATTTTTTTGAGGACGAACGAAAGGAGAATTACGCCTGGCTCGCCGGAATGGTCCTGCTGATTCTTCTGACAGCTTTCTCGGGCGCGCCGGCGCGGTATACCGTCATGGCTGGCCTCTCAGCAGCGGGAAGCCTTGTCGTTATCCTGTTTTTTCTTATGATCGGGCGGGCGCCGCTGCGCCTGCTGCACATGGTGTTCATCGCAGAAACCCTCTGCCTTGCAGGAATCCTCCTGCGGGCGGAGGAACAGGGGAACGGACGAAGAAAGGCCGCAGCTGTGATTGTACGCATGGCGCTGTCTGCTGTTCTTAGTCTGCTTATGCTCTTCTCTGTCTGCTATACTGTAAAGAAGGATGGCTTCAGGAAACCGCAGACAGCGCTTTTCGCCCGGACGGGACAGGAGGAGGAACCTGCGGAAGAAGACTTTACGCTATGGGAAGACTGGCACGCAGGCATCGCCCATACCCTGATGGACGAAGGAAAACTTCCGACTGCGGGTTTGCTTCCGTACAACCTTCCGGCAGGGGACTGGGTATACGGGCAGCCTTATTTCAAGGAGTATCTGCAATCCATCGGGCTTGCGAATCCCGCTCGCCACATCCTTGAAAACGAGAACGCGTTTTTTGCCACGAACGACGAAGAATTCCTGCTGGAAACGCTCCTGTATCTCTCCGAAAAGACGGGGGAAACCATCGAAGCGGTTCCGGCGGGGAAAAAGAACGGGATCGCCCGCTATATCCTGCAGCGCCGTGCACTTGCCAAGAAAGAAGACATGCGGTAAAATAACGCCATTACCGCAACAGGCAGAGTAGCTTCTGGCGCGTCAAGTGCTCATGGACGGGGAGTTGCCATGGGACGAAGCCCGATAGGGCGCGGTGCCAGCGGCGCATCCCGCTGTTATCCTGGACTGCCTCTGCGGAATCTTGTTTCGGGAGGCGTTTTTTATGCGTACGGAAGCAAAGGAACTGAAGCTGTTTCCGCATCCCTTCAGCTGGGAATACTGGCGGACAGCCGCTAGGGAGTTGAAGGATGTCCGCGTGCTCGTGTTCGCGGCGATGATGATCGCACTGCGCGTTGCGCTGAAATCGGTTTCCATCCCGGTAGCGGCGGACTTGAACATCAGCGTCGCTTTTTTCGTGAATGCGTACGGCGCTATGATCATGGGGCCGGTGGTTGCCAGCCTCGCCGCAGCGGTGACGGATACCCTCGGCTGTATTCTCTTCCCGAAGGGGACGTATTTCTTCCCCTTTATCTTTACGGAGATGGCCGGATCTCTCATTTTCGCGCTGTGTCTCTACCGGGCGCGGATCACGGTCCGGCGTGTCGTGCTGTCACGATTCTGCATCGACTTTTTTGTCAACATCCTTATGACGACGCCGATCATGTCGCTGTATTACCGGCTGATCCTCGGCAAAACCTATACCATGTTCCATCTTCCACGCATCGTGAAAAACCTCGCACTGTTCCCGGTCGAATCCGTGCTGCTCGTGTTATTCCTGCGTGCGCTGATTCCGCCCACGTCGAGGGTGGGGTTCAACGTGCCGCCGGTGGATGATCTGCGTTTCACAAAAAAGAACGCCGCGATGCTTATCGTGCTCTTCGCACTTGGCTGCGCGGCGGTGGGGTTCTATCTGTGGCTTCGGGGAAATAAATGAAACCGGGGATCTCTTATCGTTTCCACATGGTGTCCCGGAAATTCTTCCGGGTCTTCCAGTACCGTGAATCACGCCGGATCATTGAAACGTAGTTACCACCTACGAAGAGGGCTACGTTTGCGAGACAGAGAAGGATGGTCACCCGTGTCGCAGCTCCGCCCCGGATAAAAGCCAGAAGGTACAGCGCGGCGTCCGCGATGGCCAGGTATTTCATTTTGACTGGGATGAGCATCATGAGCAGCACCTGTTCGTCCGGCCAGACGGAAGCGTAGGCAAGGAAGATGGACAGGTTCAGATAGGTATTATCGGCGTACCCGGTCAGGAAGCATGCAAGTATGGCACCCAGCGCGCCGATGTAGTAAAAGAGGCAGAAACGCGCCTTTCCCCAATAGCTTTCCAGCCGCGTGCCGATGAGGTAGTAGAAATACAGCGCGATGAGAAGGAAAATGGGGGAAGAAGAGGGCGGCAGGAAGAGGAAAGTGACGAGCCGCCAGATCTGCCCTCTGAGGATCGCAGAGCGGGAGAGCGCCAGCAGACCGTACAACGAGCCGCCAAGAGACCGAGGCCACAGCCAGGTGAGCAGATAGACGGCTGCCTGGCCGATGACGACGATTTTCATGAGGTTCGGTATGGCAAAGGGCGAAAGACGCCGTTCCCAGGCGGAAAGATTCGGTTTCCGGTTCATATGTATCAACTCCTTTTGCGGGAGTATATCACAAAACCGGACGTTTTGAAAACAGGCGAAGAGGACGGAATCGATGGACAGCAGAAAAACGGCTTTGGTAACCGGTGCCAGTTCCGGTATCGGAAGAGAGATCGCGCGGGTTCTTTCGGAAAAAGGATATGATCTGATCCTTACCGCCCGCAGCGGGGAACGTCTCAGGAAGCTTGCGGAAGAACTGCCGGGGAAAAGCGAGGTATACGCCGCGGATCTGTCAAGACGCGGGGAGGTTCTGGCTCTTTCGGAGTATATCCGGGAGACGAGGCCGGACGCTGTGGTCAATAACGCTGGTTTCGGCCTTTTCGGAGACGTTTCCGAGGCTTCTTTGGAACGAACGGCGGAAATGATCGACGTGAACGTGACAGCGCTGACCCTTCTTACGCAGGCTGCACTGTCCTCGATGACGGAAAAAGGGGAGGGGCGGATTCTGAACGTGGCGAGTTCTGCCGGGCTGCTCCCGGGCGGACCGCATATGGCCGTCTACTATGCCACGAAGGCATATGTGACGAGTTTCACGGGGGCGGCGGCGCAGGAGCTTGCCGAGAAAAAGAGCCGGGTTACCGTTTCCGCCCTCTGTCCCGGGCCGGTGGATACGGATTTCAACCGGGTGGCGGGCGTGCGCTTCGCCCTTCCCGGGATCGATGCGAAGGCATGCGCACTGGCTGGCGTCGAAGGGATGCTGGCGGGGAAAACCTTCATCGTGCCGGAGATGAGGATCCGGGCTGCTGTTTTCGGCACACGCTTCCTGCCCCGGAAGACGGCGATCGCCATCATCTCCGGGCAGCAGAAAAAGAAAGACAGAGGATAGAATCAATTCGGAGAAACGGAATGGGCATGGAGTGGCTGCGGGATTTTCCCCGGGTAATTGCGGAGCGCGGGCGTGACTACTGGCGGCGCGGTCTGGTACGAAATCTTGAGGGAAACCTGGACGTCTGGCAGGCAGATGTGCTGGGAACACGTATATATGAAGTGTGTGCTGATCTTTCGAACTCGCAGAGTGCGGAATACAGCTGCAACTGTCCAATGGGCGAAAATGGCGAACGATGCAAGCACATGGCTGCTCTACGTTTTGCGATTGAGAGTCGAAAAGCTGAGACTTCTGCAGCGGCGGAGGAAAAGATTGGAAGTCAGATTGCACGCGGCTATGCGGCTGTATCCGCTCCGAAAAAAAGAACCCAGACCGTGGGGATGCAGTCGCTTTTCCCACTGAAAACCCTACGCCCCTTTAACAGAAATGCAGAAACAGATACAGAGGACGATTATTTCACTCCGTACCGGTATTTCGATCTTTCCCGGGCGGCTGGTTTTATCGAGGTTTCGGAAACGGATCTTCAGCAGGCGCGGGAAATCATTGAGACGGATGAAAGATACAGATTCCATACCCGGGCGGAGGAGTCGGACGACGGTTCCAAGTGGTTCCGGCTGCTCCTGCGTCTGTCCGAAGGGTCTAGGACGATTACAGTATTTCTCAGCCTGGGCCGAGAGCAGCTTTATGAATGCAGCTGTGATCACCACCGCTGCTGGAACAAAAACCATTACCGGAACGCTCCCGGCGATACGGTCTGCGTTCACGTTCTCGCGGGCCTCCTGCTGCTGGAGCGAGAACTTGCTGAAACGCAGGAAATTGACATCACGGATCCTGTAACCAGGCGGTTTCTCAAGTCCTTCGTTGGAAAGCCCGGGATCTCCCGTGCGCGGACGGAGCAAACCGGGCGAGCGCTCCGGCTGGAACCAAGACTGGAGATGTCTGCTTCGGGCGTTTCTTTTTCCCTTCGGGCTGGTTTTGATCGCATGTATGTCGTACGGCAGCTGAATTCTTTCGTGCAAGCCCATGAGGAGAATGTTGCATTTGCGCTGTCCAAAAAGGAAACCGCCGATTTTTCCCGGGACCGGATCGCGGAAGAGGACGAAGCGCTGTACGATTTTATCCGTTCGGCTGTCTTTGAGGAACGGGAGCGCGCAAATCTGCTTTATGAAACCACGGGACACAGGCACAGCGCGAGATTCGGACGCGTGTCCCTGCGGGGCGCGCACCTGGACGCCTTTTTTGAACGCTATGAGGGGCGGCAGGTGTACTCGGACGAACACCCGGAGCGCCTGATTGCGCTTCGGGACGGGGAAGTGCGCCTGAAGCTTTCTCTCGAACCCATACGAATGGGAAACAGATTTGAAGGCGTGTCCCTTGCGGGCAATTTGCCCGATCTGGTCGAAGGTGCGCGGGCGCTCTATGCCCTGGACAGCAAGGGACCGGAGTTGCTCCGGCTGCCGGCGAAGCAGGGCGTTTTCCTGCGCCGCCTGCTTTCCTTCCGGAAATCCGGGAGGCTCAGCCTGACGATTGGAAGGCGGAATCTCGCTGCGTTTTACCGGGATATTCTTCCGGGGATTCAGCGATATGCGGATATCGAAGATCATGCGGCAGAGGCGGAACGCTATGTTCCCCCGAGACCTGAATTCCTGTTCCGGCTGGATGCGACGGTGGAGCGACTCACCTGCGAGGCGCGGGTTTCCTATGGAGAACGGGCAGGCGTTCCGAAGCTGAGATGGACGGACGGCATCGGGATGTACCGCGCCATGGAGGAGGAAGAACGTGCGGCGGAAGCTGTGCGGGCTTTCTTTCCTGCGGAGGATCCGGTAACCGGTCTGTTTTTTGCTGAGCGTAGTGACGAGACAGTATGGGATCTTTTCGAAAGCGGTCTAGACAGGCTGATAGCGCTCGGCGAGGTGCAGGGATCGGATGCCTTCCGCGCCCTGCGAGTGAAGAACAGATGGCGGATCACGGCGGGGCTGTCCCTCGAAAGCGGGATCCTTCAGCTGTCTCTGGGATCGCAGGACGTGCCGGAGGATGAGCTGCTTGCCGTGCTGCAGAGCTATGCGGCTAAGAAGCGCTTTCATCGGCTGAAGAGCGGTATGCTGTTAGGGCTTTCCGGGGAAAGCGCGGAGAGCCTGGGGGCGCTGTTTGAAGCCGGAGGCGTTTCCCTCAAAGATTTTGTAAGGGGGAAGATGCACATTCCGGCTTACCGTGCTCTATATCTTTCGGAGATGCTGGAAGGACACCGGGAGTTCGCAGCAAAGACGGACGCGAATTTCCGCATGCTCGTCAAAAACCTGCGGGATTGGCGCGCCTCCGAAACGGAACCACCGGAAACTCTCGCTCCAGTTCTCAGGGATTATCAGAAGGAGGGCTTCCGATGGCTGAACGCCCTCCGGGAAGCGGGATTCGGCGGTATCCTGGCAGATGATATGGGGCTCGGCAAAACGCTGCAGATGATTGCCCTCCTGCTGCGCGAAAAAGAGCGGTCGGGAAGGCTTGCGGCGCTCATTGTATGCCCTGCGAGTCTTGTCTACAACTGGCTATACGAAATCGAAAGATTCGCGCCATCGCTTTCCGCCTGCGTGGTGGCCGGAACCCCGAGGGAACGGACGGCTCTGCTGCACGACCGGGAATCGCATGACATCATCATTACTTCCTACGACCTCATGCGCCGAGACGTGGACCGCTATGAAGATCTCTTTTTTGATTATATGGTGTTGGACGAGGCGCAGTATATCAAAAACCACGCCTCCATGGGGTCAAAGGCTGTAAAGGTGATCAAAAGCGCCTGTCGTTTCGCGTTGACCGGAACACCCATTGAAAACCGGCTGTCGGAGCTTTGGAGCATCTTCGACTTTTTGATGCCGGGATTCCTTTTTCCCTACGAGACCTTCCGGAGAACGTTCGAGACACCGATCCTCCACGGAGAGGATGGAGCGGCAGCGGAAAGGCTGCGCAGACTCGTCGGACCTTTCGTCCTTCGGCGCCTGAAGGGCGACGTGCTCCCGGATCTGCCGGAGAAGACGGAGGAAGCCCGCTATGCGGTCCTGGAGGGAGAGCAGCGAAAGCTCTACGACGCGCAAACCCTGAAACTGCGCCGCATGATCCAGGGCAGCGGAGCGGATTTCAGCAAGGACCGTATCCGCATCCTGGCGGAGCTGACGCGTCTCCGGCAGCTCAGCTGCGATCCGGCGATGATCTTCGAGGATTATAAAGGGGGCTCTGCAAAACGGGCGGCGCTTTGGGAGCTCATCGATTCTGCCATGGATGGCGGGCACCGCATGTTGGTCTTCTCCCAGTTTACGGGCGCCCTGGACCTCGTAGAAGAGGATCTGAAAGAACGGAACATCGCCTATGAAAAGCTTACGGGAGAAACGCCGAAGGGCGAGCGACTGTCTATGG
>JAIKWN010000091.1 GCA_024684665.1 Clostridiales bacterium
GAATGACGCTGCGCTGCGCGAACTGTCCGCCGCGATCTCACCCATTGCCGCGTCCTACGGAGTGGAGAAACTCTATCTCTTCGGTTCCCGCGCAAGAGGGGAGGAGAGGCCGGACAGCGATTATGATTTTCTGATCTCCAAGGGCCAGGTACGGACTCTGTTTCTGCATTCGGCGCTTTGCCAGGCGCTGGAGGATGCCCTGTGCGCTCCCGTGGACCTGATTACCGACACGTCCAGCGATAAGGCGCTGATCGAGCAGGCCAGAAAGGACGCGGTGTTGCTGTATGACCGACCATGACGATATTTCCGCCCTGAGAAGCCATCTGGAACAGAACAGATGATTAAAGATGCGTTCACATGTGAATGCCCTTGAAGGAAAGCGGGAGGGTTTCCCCTCTCGCTTTCCTGTAATGGCGGAGATTCACATGTGAGCAGTGATTCTGGCGGATTGGGAAAGGAAGAGAACAGATGAAGAAAGCGATTATTCTGTTGATTGTACTCGGTTTTTGCTTGGGGCTGGCTCTGCCCGCTTTTGCGGCAGATGAAGAATCGCAGGCAGCAGCGGAAGAACTCTACGAATTGGGCTTGTTCAGCGGCGTAGGTACCAACGAGGACGGGACGCCGGATTTCGACCTGGATCGGGAGCCGACGCGCAACGAGGCGGTCACCATGCTGGTACGCTTGCTGGGCAAGGAAGAGGAAGCGTTGGCGGGGACATGGGACACTCCCTTTACCGATGTGGCAGGATGGGCCAAGCCTTATGTGGGTTATGCCTATGCCAACGGCTTGACCAAAGGTACGGAAGAGACGACCTTCGGCGGCAGCAGCACTGTTTCCGCGACCCAGTATCTGACCTTCGTTCTGCGCGCCATGGGTTATGTGAGCGGAACCGACTTTCAGTGGAACCGTGCGTGGGAACTGTCGGACGCCATCGGCATGACCGACGGGCGCTACAACGCGGATAGCGGTAGTTTCCTTCGCGGCGATGTTGCGATCATTTCCTGGAACGCGCTGCGTGTTCCCCTGAAAGGCGGAAGCGAGACCTTGCTGGAATACCTTGGCTTGTCCGAAGAAGCAGAACCGAAAGCCTGGTATGAAACGGATGAAAAGGGAAATCTGTTCATCCGGACCAATCTGAACGCTGACAGCTGGAACGGATTTGCGATCCTTCTCCGGTGGAAGCTCAGCAACGGGATGTCGATTTATGATTGCGAATACGGCAAGGGTTTCAAAGCGGTTTATAGGCTCCTCTCCTCTTTGAGCTGGATGTGTGAAATGCCGGCAGGCACAACGATCGTTCGCACCGACATCACCTTTTTCAACGACTCTTCCGTAATCGATACAATCTATAAACAGATGAACGAAAGATTGGATTATGAGGAGCGGGTCGATCAACTGTGCGGCTATGTCGCCTGGCAGTTTTCCTTGGACAATCAGATCCGCATGGAAGAAAAGGGAAGCACCATCCGCTTCACTTCTTTTTCCCTGGAGCAGCATGATAATGAAACCGAGACCTATACCGCGTATATTGACGGCGAAATCTCTCCCGACGGCGAGTACGGGTTGGTTTTCCGAGTGAAGAGCGGGAGTCAGCTCCATGGTTATTCCTATATAAGAAGGGCGGAAGGGTATTTGACCTTCACGCGAGGCCATTACGGTTTTGGTGAGTCCGGCACGGAAGGATACTTCTATCTCACCCACTGCACGCACAGGATGGAAGAAAACGGCGATATCGTCTTCCAGTGTGTACGGTCCAATGAACTGTTGTATAAGATCGATTGAGGCGCTTCGTTCATTTGTTGATCGGCTTGGCCGATTCACGAGAAAAACGCTTCCGGCTGGTCGGGGAATCCCGATCAGCCGGAAGCATTTTTCTCTTCTTTTTACCCCCCCGCCTTTTCCTTCCCGAAGTTCCGGCCCAGCAGATACCCGTAGGTCAGCCCCGACCCGGTGCTGTTGCCCGGCAGCAGCATGGGGTAGTCCACCCCGTAGCGCCCCGCCATGGTATTCCCCAGGACATAGAGGCCTGGCACCGGATCGTTATGTTCGTCCAGGGCCCGGAACTTCTCATCCACCTTCACGCCGCCCACCACGCTGAGGAGGGCCGCGCCGAATTTCCGGGCGATGAAGGGAGGCTTGTCCAGGGGGATCAGCAGCTCCGGCCGCTTGCCGAATTCGTCGTCGTGCCCCTTGCGGCAATACGCATTATAATTGTTGAAGGTCTCTTCAAACACGTCCGGGTCCACGCCCATCTTCTCCGCCAGCTCCCGCGGGGTGTCCGCCATGACGCTGGAGCCGGATTTGAGGCTGGCCTCGATCTTTTTGCGGGTATCCTCCTCGTCGAAGGGCTTGCCGCCCACATAATCGAAGCTCTCGCCCCAGTAGATGCCGCCGCCGTATTTCAGCGTTTCCGGCACCTTCCGGGCCCAGTCGGAGTCGAAGATGGTCCAGCACCATTTGTAGCCGGTCTTCACGATGCCCAGGCTGCGGCCCTGGAGATAGCTGTCCTCGTTCATGAAGCGCCGGCCCTTGGGAGTGACGAACAGGAAGCAGTAGTTGGAATGGCGGATGGCCTGGGGGTGCATCATGGTGGGGAAGGGCCCGTCCTCAAAGGCG
>JAIKWN010000085.1 GCA_024684665.1 Clostridiales bacterium
TGGAACTGGAGGAGGAGGATCCCGCGCTTCGCGTCACCGCCGGGAAGGAGGGCATTTCCCTCTCGGTCTGCGGACCGCTGCAGCTCTCCGTCCTGGAGGACGCCATGCTGCGGCGCTTCGGGATGCGCGTCTCCTTCGGCCCGGCGCGGATCCGGCACCGGGAGACGGTCGCCGCGCCCGCCGTCGGAATCGGGCACTACGAACCCCTCCGGCACTACGCGGAGGTGCACCTGCGGCTGGTTCCCGCCCCCGCCGGGAGCGGCATCCGCTTTGTCAGCCGCCTCAGCGTGAACGTCCTCCCGCTGCACTGGCAGCGCCTCATCGAAACCCACGTCTTCGAGCGCGAGTGGCCCGGCGTGCTGACCGGCGCCCCGCTCGCGGACGTCACGGTGGAGCTGCTCGCGGGACGGGCGCACCCCAAGCACACGGAGGGCGGAGACTTCCGCGAGGCCGTGACGCGGGCGATGCGCTGCGCCCTCATGAACGCGCGGTGCCTCCTGCTGGAGCCCGTCTGCCGTTACGAGATCCGCGTCCCCGCCGCTTCGGCAGGCGCCGTCTCCGCCGCACTCTCCGCCCTGCACGCCGAACAGGCGCCCCCAGAGCCGGAGGGCGAAGAAACCCTCCTCGCCGGCGAAGCGCGGCTGTCCCGTTTTCTTCCGTGGCAGGAGGGATTCGCCGCGATGACCCACGGCCGGGGCTCGCTCGCCTTCTCGGCGGCACGCTGGACGCCCTGCGAGCCGGAGGAGCAGGCCCGCCTCGTCGCGGAGGCGGATTACCGGCCGCAGGAGTCGGATTCCCCCGACTCCGTCTTCTGCCAGCACGGCGCCGGCTTCGTCGTCCCCTGGAACGAGGTTCCGCGCTTCGCGCACTGCAGTCACGAAGAAGCCCTTCGGGATGAATAAAGAGCGCCTGCAAAGGGCGCTCCGCCCGCGGCGCATGCGCCTGCCGAAGGAAAAGCACATAAGAAAGCCGGGAACGGATTCGCGTGTCCGTTCCCGGCTGCGCATACTCAGTTTTATCCTGATGATCCCGACAAACCGGAATTTATAAGTCTGAACTTCTATTTACGCTGTAAAGGGTTACTCCTTCCGGCCTGAAATCCATCTGGATCTCCCAGAATTCAACGCCCGCTTCTGACGCTTCCCTGAAGGTTTGTGAAACCTCCTCATAGTGCGTAGACCTCAGCCTTGCCTTTCTCTCTGTGATGCGATACTGGAAAACCTGCAGAAAGACAGCTTTTTCATGGTCCTTTAGCGATCCTGCAAGCTCTCTGAGATGCTTGACCATCCTGTCTGTTGATGAAAACGGTTTGGGCGGAAGTGTTCGGATGTCCTTCCCATACTTTACATTGATCGTTGTCAGCGGAGTCTTTACTTCCAGGTAGATGTCTCCGATCTTGAAATCCAGCTTGGATACTCCCAGATTCACTTCGCGCTGCACAGTGTCAAAATCCGAAACAATCTCGTCCAGCCCATGCTCATGAAAGAAGTACTCGACCAGTTTGTTGGAAAGGATCTGATTGATGCCCACCCAGTTATCGTCATCGGAAAGAAGCACCGCCTCAATATCGTATTTCAGCTTGCGCTTCGGGTCGTCATGCCGGGACAGGAGACACGGCAGATTCTTGTTCTCCACGTCACCGATACGGTTTGTCGTCGGAATGTGAGCGACCAATTCTTCACCATCTATATCTACCAAAGCGGTGAATTGGCTTATCCTTTTTAGCATCGTCCCCCTGATCAGAGGCTCCTCAAATAAATACGTTCTCATTTCTTCACCACGATGGTCAGCATGACCAGATCTTCTTCTCCAGTATTGACAATAGAATGCACTGAACCTTTGGGACAGATGTGCATGACTCCTGGTTTCAGAGCTTCTTCTGTGCCGTCACAAAAAGCTTTGCCGTTTCCGCTGATGATATAGTTCATGTCATCGCCGGACTCCTGCTTATGGGGGCCGATGCTTCCGCCTGGGTGGATCGATGTTGGAATGATCCGATAGGAATCATCATTGTACATGCGGGCACTCATCATACCGGTGCCGTTATTCATTCCCGGAAACGTCATTGAATCTATATCATTGAAATCTATGCGCATAATCTCCACATCCTCTGTAAATCCCGATTTATCGATCGCCATATAACTCAAAGATAAATCATCACCTGAGCACTGCATCCATTGGTTTTCCCTTGGCAATTTCGTCGATTAGTTTATCCAGTTGACGCATCCTCTTCGTCGTCGGATCTGCAATCTCTTCAACCTTAATTCCACAGATTGAGCCGGTAATCAGCTCTGATCTGGAATTCCAGGCAGGTGCTAACGACAGAAATTCGCCGTATGTCAGTCCTGTCAAAATATCAATGCTTACATATCCGGTCAGCCATTTGATGACTTGATCCACCTCTGCTTGTGTCCGGCCTTTTCTCTCCACCTTC
>JAIKWN010000122.1 GCA_024684665.1 Clostridiales bacterium
CAGATCAACGAGGCCGGCGGCATCCTGGGCCGTGAAGTGAAGGTCATCGGTCTCGACGGCAAGGGCGTATCGGACGACTCCGTCGCCGCCTATAAGAAGCTGGTCGAAGAATATGGCGTCTGCGCCGTGGTCGGCACCAACTTCTCCTCCTGCAACATCCCGATCGCCGCAGTCGCGGACGAGCTGAAGGTCCCGGTCATTGCCACCGCCGCCTCCAACGAGCTGGTCACCGTGGACGCGAACGGGAACCTGCATCCCTATTCCTTCCGCCTCTGCTTTATTGATTCCTACATGGGCTACCTCGCCGGCAGCTATGCGTACACTGAGCTGGGCCTGCGCAAGGCGGCGCTGATCGCGGACATCACCGACAGCTATTCCACGAGCGTCGGCGGGTTTATGGTCGATACCTTCACAAGCCTCGGCGGCGAGATCGTCGCCTCCGAAGAAGCGCAGAACGGCGACAACGACTTCCGCGCGCAGCTGACCAAAATCGCGGCGAAGCAGCCGGACGTGCTCTTCGTCCCCTGGAACTATGAAAACGTCGCCCTGATCGCCCAGCAGGCCCGCGAGGTCGGCATCGACGCCATCCTCTTCGGCGCGGACGGCTGGGACACCACAGAGCTGATCGAGCTGTCCAACGGCGCACTCGAAGGCGGCTACTACGTCTCCCGCCCCGGCTTCAACCTTCCGGAAGCTGCCGCGTACTTTGACGTTTACGCGGTCGAGTATCCGAACGCCTCCAAGGAAACCGAGTGCCTCTACGGCAACGACGGCGTCATGTGGATCAAAGAAGCCATTGAGAAAGCGGGCAGCGACGATCCCGCCGCCATCCGCGACCAGCTGGAAGCCACGGAGAGCTTCGACGGCCTGCTGGGCCACATGAGCATCAATCCGGCAAATCACAACCCGAGCCGCGACGCCGCCATTTTCCGCGTGGATGCGGAAGAGGTCAGCTACGTCGGCATCTACGAGCCGTAAGGCCCCGGGAACCGGCGGAATCAGATCCATCGATCATAAAGCATTTCTCCCCCGGAAGGGGGAGAATGCCTGTATAAAGAGGAGGCGCTTCCGGCTTTGAAAATCCTCATGCAGCAGCTGGTCATCGGCATCTCCATCGGCAGCATTTACGCGCTCATCGCCTCCGGGTATGCGCTCGTCTACAGCCTTCTGGACTTCTCCAACTGGGCGCACGGCGAGGTCCTCATGCTGGGCGCCTACTGCTGCTTCATGGCGGTCAAGGTGGCGGAGCTGCCATTCTGGTTCTCCTGCGTACTCGGCGTGGGCGGCGCGATGCTGATCAGCGTCTTCAACGAGCGCTTCACCTACCGGCGCATCCGCAGCAATGGCTCGCCCAATATGTTCTGCATGATCGCGGCCATGGGCTTGTCCACCACGTATCAGAACCTCGCAAACGTCATCTGGGGTGCGAAGTTCAAGCAGATGCCCAAGATCTTCAAAAAGGCCTCCCTGAATATCGGGGGCGTGTTCATCGGCACCACCGATCTGCTCTGCCTGGCACTGACGCTGATCGTCCTCGTCATCCTGATGACGGTCATCAACAAGACGCGTTTCGGCCTGCACGTCCGCGCGGTCGCCTGCGCAAGCCGCACGGCAGGTATCCTGGGCATCCGGATTGACCGGGTCATCGCGCTCGTGTTCATGCTGGCCGGCGCGCTGGCGGGCCTTGCAGGCATCCTGTACGGCATGAAGTACAACGTCTATCCCACCATGGGCAACGTGGGCCTCAAAGCCTTTATCGCCTCGGTCATCGGCGGCCTCGGCAGCGTGCCCGGCGCCATTGTCGGCGCGCTGCTCCTGGGGCTCATCGAGACGGTGGCCTCCGGCTACATCAGCTCCGGCCTCCGGGATCTCATTTCCTTCTCCCTGCTCATCCTCATCCTCCTCGTCCGCCCCGCGGGCCTGATGGGTGTGGACGTGCAGGAGAAGGCGTAAAGGAGGCGGCGCTTATGCTGAACGCGTTTCAGGAAGGCGTAGTCGTCATCGTCTGCGTCAATATGATCGCCGTGCTGGGCATGTCCGTGCTCACCGGCTTTACGCGCCTCTTCTCCTTCGGTAATGCCGGCTTCATGTCTATCGGGGCGTATACGGCGGCCATCTGCTCCGTACAGTTCCACCTGCCCTTCCCCCTCGCCATCGCGATCGGCGCAGCGGCGGCGGGCTTTATCGCTTTCCTTCTGGGGAGCCTCACCATACGCCTCCGGGGCGATTACTTTCTCATCAGCTGCCTCGGTTTCGGCGAATGCGTGCGCGTGCTCTTCAACTACACGAAAAACCTGACCGGCGGCGCAAACGGTTATTCGGGAATCCCCTATCACACGACGGCGGCCGTGGCGCTGTTCTGCGCCATCCTCGCCTTTGTCGTTGCCTGGAACTTCATTCATTCGCGCTACGGCCAGAACCTTACCGCCATCCGGGAGAACGAAGTGGCAGCCGCGGCCAGCGGCATCGATGTGATCCGCTGCAAGAAGATGTCCTTCGTCTTCAGCGCGATCTACGCCGGCTGGGCGGGCGGCCTGTACGCCCATTACCTCCGTCACATCACCCCCGCCCTTTTCAACCTGCCCAAATCCTGCGAGCTGATCATCACGACCGTGCTGGGCGGTCTTGGAAGCCTCACGGGCAGCGTGCTCGGCACGCTGGTGGTGCAGCTCCTGCCGGAAATCTTCCGTGGCATGGCGGAATACCGCATGCTCTTCTACGGCGTTGCGGTCGTCCTCGTGATCCTCATCCGCCCCTCCGGTCTCTACGGCTACCGGGAGTTTTCCCTCTCCGGCATGATCCGCTTCTTCCGGACGCGTTTCGGAAAGGGGGCGAAGCAGGATGGCTGAGCATGGTTCCGAGCTCCTCTCCCTCTCCCATGTCAGCAAGGCCTTCGGCGGCGTGCATGCCATTGACGACTTCTCCCTCTCCCTTCCGGAAGGAACCATCCACGGCCTCATCGGGCCGAACGGCGCCGGTAAAACCACGATCTTCAATACGATCACCGGTATTTACCGGGCGGACGCGGGCGAGATCCGCTTCGCCGGGGAAGACATCACGAACACGGAACCCCACGAGGCGGCAAGAAAGGGCATTGCCCGCACTTTCCAGAACATCCGCCTCTTCGGCAATCTTCCGGTTCTCGAAAACGTGATCATCGCCTGCAACATGCGGACGACCTATCATCTCGCGGACGCCCTGCTGCGTCTCCCCGCCTTCCGTAAGGCAAAAAAGGAAACCGAGGAACGCGCGCGGAGCTTCCTCGAAATCGTCGGTCTCGCGGACAAGGCGAACGAGCGCGCCTCCAGCCTGCCTTACGGACACCAGCGGAAGCTTGAGATCGCGCGCGCGATGGCGACCGATCCCCGCCTGCTTCTCCTGGACGAACCGGCAGCCGGCATGAACGAGGAGGAATCCCGGGAACTCGTCAATTTCATCTTCAGCCTGCGAGAGCGCTTTTCCGTCACCATCCTGCTCATCGAGCATCATATGGACGTGGTGACGAACCTGTGCGAAAACTGCACGGTGCTGAATTTCGGCCGCACCCTGGCTTCCGGCCCCATGGAGGAGATCCGCAGAAATCCGGAGGTCGTGGCCGCCTATCTGGGAGGGGATGACGCATGAGCATCTTGCAGGTTAACGGCATCAGCGCCGCCTACGGCGGCATCCGCGCCCTGCGGGACGTTTCCCTCTCCATCGAAGAGGGCGAAATCGTCTCCGTCCTGGGGGCCAACGGCGCGGGCAAGTCGACGCTTCTTAAATGCCTCTCCCGGGAGATGAAAATCACCTCCGGCGAAATCTTCTTTGACGGAAAGCCCCTGCCTACGCGGCCCTACGCCGTAGTCCAGAGCGGCATGGTCATCGTTCCGGAGGGACGGCAGATCTTCACGAAGCTGACCGTGCGGGAGAACCTCATGATCGGCTGCTGCCAGAGGAAAGACAAAGAAGGAATTGCAAAGGACGAGGAAAGGGTTTATACTCTTTTCCCAAGACTGAAAGAACGGGAGACCCAGTACGGCGGCCTGCTCTCCGGCGGCGAGCAGCAGATGCTGGCCATCGCGCGGGGGCTCATGGCGAAGCCGAAGCTGATGATGCTGGACGAACCCTCCCTGGGCCTCGCGCCCATCATCGTCTCCCAGATCCTTTCCATTCTGAAGGACATCAACGAGGATGGTACCACCATCCTTCTCGTGGAGCAGAACGCCCGCAAGGCGCTCTCCGTCTCCGACCGGGTATACCTCATGAACGTGGGTTCCATCGTCCGGGAAGGCCCGGCCGCGGATCTCATGGCGGACGACTCGCTTATCGCCGCCTATCTCGGCGGTTAACACAAGGAGGCACGCATTGAAAGCAGCGGTTTGGCACGGGCATAAGGACGTGCGCATCGAAGACGTTCCTGTTCCCGCGCCTAAAAAAGGACAGGTCCGGATTTCTGTGGACTACGCCGGCATCTGTGGCACCGACCGGCATGAATACGAAGGACCGAACTTCATCCCCACGGTGAAACCTCACAGGCTGACGGGCCGCACGGCTCCGCTCACTCTGGGCCACGAGTTCACCGGGCGCATCTCCGCCCTGGGCGATGGCGTCACAGGCTGGCAGATCGGCGACCGCGTGACTGCCAACGGAACACTCTGCTGCGGTATCTGCGAAGCCTGCCGTAGCGGGCGTTACAACGTCTGCCAGAAGCTCGGCTTCCTGGGCGTCAGCACGGACGGCGCTTTCGCGGAGGAAGTCGTGGTGGAAGCCGCGCGTCTCTTCGCCGTTCCGGACGGACTCTCCATGCGCACGGCGGTGCTCTGCGAGCCCCTCGCCTGCGGCATACACGCAACAAACCTGCTGGGCGATGTCGCAGGGAAGGACGTCGTGGTCATCGGCCCCGGCATCATCGGGCTCTCTGCCTTCTTCGGCGCGAAGCTCGCCGGCGCCCGCCGCATCCTGGTTTCCGGCATCGGCGACTGGCGGAAGACACTCATCGAGCGGTTCGGCGGCGTTTATGTGGACGCGGCCAAAGAGGATCCCGTCGCCGCCGTCACAGCCTTTACGGAAGGCAATCTGGCGGACATCGTCTACGAGTGCATCGGCGCGGAGGCGACGCTGGACCAGGCCATCCGCATGAGCAAGCCCGGTGGAAAGCTCATGGTCATGGGCGTCTTCGGCAAAAAGCCCCAGGTGGACATGAACACCCTGCAGGAAGCAGAACGCGTCCTTTACACCAGCCAGGCCCACGTGGACGAAATCGCAACGGCCCTCGGGCATCTCGCCGCAGGAACCATTCCGGGAAAAGAGCTCATCACCCGTGAGGTCACGCTGGATACGCTGGTTCAGGACGGCTTCGAGCACCTGATCGCCCACGGCCCGGAAAATATCAAAGTCATCATCCGCATCGGCGGACGGGAATGATTCCCGACAATAAAGGAGGAAACACAATGAAACGCATCCCCAGCTTTTCGATCGACCATACCCGCCTCAAGAAGGGCCTCTATCTCTCCCGCCAGGACGACGACGTCATGACCTGGGACGTGCGCATGAAGGAGCCGAACCACGGCGACTACATCTCCCAGGGCGCGCTGCACACGATCGAGCACCTGTTCGCCACCTATGCGAGGAGCAGCCAGTGGCAGAACGGCATCATCTACATCGGCCCCATGGGCTGCCGCACGGGCATGTACTTCCTGACTCGCGGCCTCTCCGACGAGGAGGTCCTGAAGTGCGTCGTGGAGTCCTATCGCTTCATGAGTACCTACGAGGGCGAAATCCCCGGCGCGAAGATCGAGGAGTGCGGTAACTACAAGGAGCATGACCTCGAAGGCTGCCGCAAGGACGCCGCCGAGTACCTGGCAGTCGTGGAGAAGCTCACCCCCGCGGATATGCGGTATACCTACTACCTCGACTGATTAATCATCTCACCGAGACCAATGCAGCATCCGGATTCCTTCCGGATGCTGTTTTTATTATGCTCTTCCAGAGACAAAGCTTTTCGGGTTTATGTAAAGCAAACTTGACATTTGACCGATCCTGTGGTATCCTCAAGATGTAAAGCAAGCTTTACATAGATGGAATGAGGTGATCCTGTGAAAAACCGGATTGAAGAGATGCGGAAATCAAAAGGAATCCAGCAGGAGGAATTTGCAAGAGAGATGGGCGTTTCGCGGCAGACGATCAGTTCCCTTGAAAATGGCAGATATAATCCTTCTATTCTGCTGGCCTATCGGATCGCGAAATACTTCGGAAGCACCATCGAAGAGGTTTTCATTTTTGAGGAGGTATGATCATGTACTACAACAATAGAAAACTGGCATTAAGCATATTCTGGCTCATACTGGGGATCACCGTCATAGTGCTTTCCGTCACAAAAGTATTGGACTCTTCCCTTTTTGCAGGCATGGGCGAAGCCTTAACTGTCGTTGGGATCCTTCAAATAGTAAAAAATCTGAAATACAAAAACGATGCTGCTTACAGGGAAAAGATTGACACTGAGGCAAAAGACGAAAGAAACCGGTTTCTGCGAATGAAAAGCTGGTCGTGGGCTGGTTATACCGCGATCCTGCTGGAAGGAATCGGGGTCGTTATCGCGACGATACTCGGGCAGCAGACTGTACTGCAGGTTCTTTCTTACTCTGTATGTCTGATCATGTGCTCCTACTGGGCTTCTTATCTGATCTTAAGCAAAAAGTATTGAATGATAGCGATCCATCTTTTCGGTGTCAGCGTAAAATAATCTGTGTACAATGCGAAAGATTTGTTCTCTGACGATCAAAAAGACCGCGCATCGCATGCTGCCTTATTATTCTGAATCAAGTCTCTGGCGGCGATAAAATGGACTGGAAAACCAGATAAAAATATGTTACTATCATCATACGTATTATGAATGGGAGGACATCACTATGACGACGATCCGGCTAGATTCCATGCAAAGCGCGGGGCGGTCCCTGCTTGCGGAACAGGTGGC
>JAIKWN010000135.1 GCA_024684665.1 Clostridiales bacterium
CATGGAATTCGACTGGTCTGAGCAGATACCGTAAACGGTCGGCTCGCCGATTGTCAGTGGTACGTTGTTGCCTCCGGTGCCGCACCTGGCGGTCAGGGTCTGGCAGATGCCGTCTTCTTTGACTTTCAGCCTGCAGTCGGATGGATTGTACTCGATGGCGACCCCGGGAACGACTCCAGCGCGGAGCGTCGGGGATTCTTCCTCGCCATAGCCTATACTGCGGCTGTCCGCGCTGTGCTCGGTGCAGAAGCCTGACGCTCCAGCGCGGATTTCAGGGCAGGCGGGAGTTCCTTTCCCCGGCGCTTCGCCCGGAGGAGAATACCCTGACAGGCCTTCGGACTCAAACAGTACCGGTCCGGCACATGCTCCTCCAAGATCGAGGACAGCAAATATACGCCTCCGTCTTTGTGCGACTCCCCAGCCCTTCGAGGCGTCGAGGATACGCCATGCGACAGAGTAACCGTCTCCCAGGATCTCGCCGGCGCCGAGCCATTTTCCTTTCTCAGGCAGAGGAACATCTGCCTGTCCGTCTTTGATTTGGGCGAGGCTGCGGAGAACGGCCTGGAAGTCGCGCCCCTCATTGGAAGACAGGGCTCCAGGCACGTTTTCCCACACAGCCCACCGTGGGTATTGTCCATGTGTGCTTCGCCTCATTTCTTTGATGATTCGGACGGCCTCGAAAAACAGGGAGGACTGTTCGCCGCCCAGGCCGGCGCGCTTTCCCGCGACCGAAAGGTTCTGGCAAGGGCTGCCGAAGGTGATGATGTCCACGGGCGGGATTGCGCCGCCGTCAATGCCGTGCACGTCGCCCAGCTGGAAAACGTCCGGGAAACGCTTCTCCGTTACCCTTACGGGGAACGGTTCGATTTCCGAAGACCACAGGGGCTTCACACCGGCATATCGTCCGGCAAGGCAGAATCCTCCGATGCCGTCAAACAGACTGCCCAGTGTAAGCGGCTGATTCATCCGGCTGTTCCTCCTTTTTCGTTTTCTTCCGGCGCTGCGGACTTTTCTTCGGCTGCTCCGGTTCTGTTTCTTCCGGCGGGGGCTGTTCCTGCTGCTCCTGCTCCGCCTTATTGGCTTCCACCGCCGCCGCGACCGCGATATTGATTCCGGCAAGCCCGATGGGCACCATGTTCCCGTTGACCAGGTAGGTGTCTCCGCCTTCCTCCGGCGGGATCGGGTTCATGTTTTCCAGGGCGCGGATATCGTTGGCGCTGAGCCAGCCGTTCTGCCGTCCGATGGAATAGCCCTCCATGCGGCTCTTGTAGTCGCCCCGCATCAGCCCGTCGATGTTGAACTGGACATAGAAATGACCCTTCTCACTCTCCGTGAAAAGGGCCCGGTTCATTGCCTGTTCAATTCTGACCAGCCAGGGGCGGATCGTGTGCACCGCGAAGTCGATGCTCTGGTTTTCGATGTTGGAGAAGGTCGCCCTGTCCAGGTTGCCGACCAGGTGAGGAGGGACACGGAAGATCCGGCAGATTTCCTCCACCTGAAATTTGCGCGTTTCCAGGAACTGCGCCTCGTTGTTTGGCAGGCTGATCGGCGTGAAAGTCATGGATTCCTCCAGAATGGCGACCTTACTGCCGTTCGTCGATCCGCCGTAGGCCGCATTCCAGCTTTCGCGCAGGCGCTTGGGATCCTTTACCGTGTTCGGGTGTGTCAGGATGCCGCTTGGACGCGCCCCGTTCTGGAAGAAACGGCTGCCGTATTCCTCCGCGGCGATCCCAAGACCGATAGCGTTCTTCTCCAGCGCGATTGGACTGTACCCCATTATGCCGTCGAAGCCCAGCCCGGGGATGTGCAGAACGTCCTGCGGGGAGAGCAGCACCGTAGCGCCTTCCGTGGTCGTGTAGGTATATGTCAGCACGCCGTTTTTATCCCGGTCAACCTCCATCTTGTCAGGCAGCAGCGGGTACAGCCCGATGATCTTATTCCTGCCAGACCGGATAATCTGACTGTAGCTGTTTCCCCACAGGAGCAGGTGCGTGAGCATCGTTTCCCGCATGACGAAGGACGTCATTTCGGGATTCGGCTCATCGTGCAGCAGACGATACAGCGGATGGTCGGTCGCTTTCCGGTTGCCGTTTTCCTGTTCCTCATACACCCCGAAAGGCAATGATGCGACCGTTTCCGCGATGACGCGGACACAGGCGTAAACAGTGGACACCTGTACGGCGTTACGGGGATTGACCGCTTTGCCGGACGCGCTGGTGCCGAAGTAGAAGGTTGGCGCGCCGGAAACGGCGTCCTGGGGCTTATCGCGAGAACGGAAGAGAAACTGCAAAGGATTTTTCATAAATTTTCCTCCCACAAAGCAGGATTTTGGATGTAAAGCAAGAATAATTTAACATCAATCTGCATGGTGTTGATGTAGTCAGAAGAGAATGCTATGTAAAGTAGCTTGACATTTATGCTATCAAGTGATAAAATCTGCAGCACGGAGGTGATCACGATGGATGAAGTATCCCGCCTGCAAAGGCATTTACCCCTTTTCCGCGCTTGCGCAGGATGGACAGCGAAGGATCTAGCTGACCAGCTGGAAGTTTCTCGGCAGTCCATCAGCGCCTGGGAAAACTATAATGGCGGTCAGGACAAAAAAGGTGTGAAGCTTTCCAAGGGTTATTACCTTGCTATTCGTCAGCTTCTTGAAACCGCTGTAAGGGCGGATGTTTCCGACGAAAAGGAGAAAAAGAAAAAGCACATCCTTGGGACCATGCTGGAAGTGCTGGTTGATAATCCGGAAAAGTATTCTTCGGACGACATAAATGCCGTCCTTGCCGAAGCCGAACTAATGGCTCCCTCAATAATGAAGCAACCAGAGAAGCGGAAAACCGTCTCAAAAATCTGGCCCGCGCTGTTAATTGGAGCCGGCGCGGTTTTGAGCGCAACGCTTCTCGCACTGTTAGGGCATGATGATGACTGAACTAAAGGAGGAAAGCGGTATTGAATTCCATCAAGGCCTGGTTTCACAAGCATCGTAAGGCTGTGATCGTGACGGGAACGATTCTCGCTATCGTCGGTGTAGTTGCGATCATCGTGATTAACGGCAAGAAGGTCAAGGTCCCCGTCAAGGAATTGGCTAAAGCCATTGTACCTGAAGTTCCTACTGCCGCAGAGGCAGCAGCGGAAACAGTAACCGTTAATATCGACGGAGTTGTAAAGACCTTCCCCAGGGAGTCTTTTATCCGGCATTTGCACGAAGGATGGAAAGCATCTGCAGCCAAGATAGCCCAGGCAGCTGATCTAGGCATCGACCTTAACCCCGGCGAAACATTGGTGGACGCGTGTATGGTTAACATGAAGATGGCGGCGTAACAGCAAAAAGAGAAGGGGGACGAAGCAATTTGGGTAAAAGCGCACGTATTCTTGGCGAAGACTTTGGCCTTACTGCTCAGGAAATGAACCAGCTGTTAAAGGATCAGGGATTCCTTGATGGCGATCCCGGTGCATACTTTCTGACTGAAAAAGGTGCGGAATTTGCGAAGGAGATCGACTTTCATCGCGGCACGGGCGGATATGCTCAGTATAATCGTTACTGGACAGAAAGGACTTGGGATGAAAGCATTAAAGATGTGCTTGATACATCCTATGAAAGCCGCCGCGCCGCACGTGATGCTGTTGCTGAAGCACGTCGTTTAAGGTGGGATCAGATCAAAGCTGATCGTGCTGCATCAGATGCGGCTTTCCGTGCTTCTCGTCCGGATCTTTTCCCCGTAGAATCTTCGAATAACCCGCAGTTGCCTTCAATGATTCAGAACCAGCCTTCAAATGGCTGGGCTACAGCGGGAAAAGTAGCAGGCGGTATCGGTGTAGCCGCACTTGCCGGATACGGAATCTACAAAGCTGCACCGCACATCAAAAAGTGGTGGTGCGAGAAAGTAATCCCCTTCTTCAAAGGTGAAGACGCAAACGATTGATCGGTGGCCGCAATGAATGCGGGGAAAGGAGCTCAGGATGGTCATTTACAGGACAAACGAATGGAAGGGTTACGGAAAGCAGAATTATTATTGGAACGAGTACCGGCAGGAAGGAAACGAAGTTTCCAAGTATAAGTGCCACAGGCAGAAATTCTTCGATGGCGATGAAAACAACTGGGAAGAAGAGGAATCACTTGAAGAAACCTGGGCAGTCGACGATCCCGCAATGCCCGACTGGCTTAAACAGTATGTAAGGTAAAACACGTATTACAAGCCTTTACCCGTTTTACGATCATGGCAGTCCTTGCAAAGGGGCTGCCAATTTTTTATATCCCAGAACAACCCGGGATCGCCCCGATGCGGCACGATATGGTCAACGACAGTTGCCGGGGTCACTCTGCCTTCCTTCATGCATTCCGCGCAAAGCGGATGCCTTTGCAGGAAGGCTTTTCTCGCTCTCCGCCAACGGGCGTCGTAGCCCCTGGCATCCGCGCCGCCGCGAACATGGTCTGTGCTCCATTGGATGTGTTCCCGGCAGAAGACCTGTCCGGGTTCGCAGAAGCCTGGGCATCCGGGATACCGGCACGGTCTCGGAGGGGTTCTTGGCATAACGATCACCTCACCAGTCCAGCGTCAGCATGTCGCGCACGTCGTAGATGCTACCGCCGTTCAGATTCTTCATTGCCCGGTCGAGAGCCATTACCAGCGCAACCGCGCCGTCCACCTTTTCGGTGCTCTTTTCTTTGTCCAGTTTGATGTTTCCGGCGGGATCCGTCCGCACGAAGGCGTTGTCCATGTTCCAGCGCAGAACCGGATGTCCGCCGTGGTTGATCTTGTGCTCCAGCACCAGGCGCATCAGCTCTTTCGTCGGCGGGGACATATCCTTGAAGCCCTGTCCGAAGGGAACCATCGTAAAGCCGTCGTCCTGCAGATTCTGCACCATCATGCTCGCGTTCCATCTGTCATAGGCGATCTCGCGGATGTCGTATTTTTCAGCCAGCTCATTGATGTATTTCTGAATGAAGCCGTAGTGAACGACGTTGCCTTCTGTCGTGATCAGGTGATGTTGCCTCTCCCATACGTCGTACATGACGTGATCGCGTCTCACGCGCAGGGGCAACGTTTCCTCCGGCAGCCAGAAGAACGGCAGCACGGTGTACACCCCGTCGTCGTCTGCTGGCGGGAAGACCAGCACGAGGGTCGTCAGGTCACTCGTGGAGGAAAGATCCAGACCGGCGTAACAGGCGCGGCCCTGCAGCGCGGAGAGATCGATGCTGCCGCCGCACTCGTCCCACTTGTCCATCGGCATCCAGCGGACGCTCTGCTTGACCCACTGATTCAGCCTCAGCTGGCGGAACATGTTCTCGTCCGCCGGGGTTTCCTGGGCTTTGCGGAAAGCGTCCCGCACTTTTTCGATGGAGATCGTCTGATCCAGGCTGGGATTTGCTTTGTACCAGTTCTCTTCGCTCGTCCAGTCCGCATCGTCCGGCAGGCCGAACAGCACCGGGTAGAAACGGGGATCGGCTTTCCGACCCTCCAGGATATCCAGCGCCTTCTGATGCACTTCCCAGCAGATGCTGTTCCGGTCTGTGCCGGCGGTGGTCAGAAAAAACCACAGAGGCTGTTTTCGCGCGTCGCCGCTGCCTTGGGTCATGACGTCGTAAAGGGCGCGGGTCGGCTGGGTGTGCAGCTCGTCGAAGATGCAGGCGGAAACGTTCAGACCGTGCTTGGTGGCAACTTCGCTGGACAGTACCTGATAGATGCTGCCCGTGGGCGTGTAAACCATCCGCTTCACTGACGGCACGATCTTGATCCGCTTGCTGAGAGCCGGGGACTGCTTGACCATATCCACGGCGACGTCGAACACGATGGCGGCCTGCTGGCGGTCGGAAGCGCAGGAGTACACTTCCGCTTTCCACTCGTCGTCGTTGCAGAGCATATTCAGCGCGATCGCCGCGCCCAGCTCACTCTTGCCGTTTTTCTTCGGGATCTCAATGTACGCCGTGGTGTACTGCCGCTGGTCGGGATAATCGTCCCGGACCGTGCCGAACACATCCGACACGATTCTTTTCTGCCAGGGCAGAAGCGTGAATGGCTTTCCGTGGAACTCACCCTTGGTGTGCTTCAGACACTCAATGAACCGGATCACGCGCTGCGCTTTCTTTTCATCAAAACCCATGTCACCACCCGCCCTTCAGCAGGGATTCCATGGGATCGGCGTCATCGTCCGGGCCGCCGCTGTTCGCGATGATCCGGGAACGGGTCGCCGGGGTCAGCCCGAACTCAGAGCAGAAGGACTGCATGATCTTCAGATTCTGTTGGGCGATACTGACCTGCGGCACCTGCTGTACATAACCGCTTGGTGTCTGGAAGATGGATCCGTGCTGGGAGATGAACTCCTCGGCTTCCTTCCATCTTGCGTACGCCTGACAGTATCCCGCGAAGGCGGTGATGTCCACGGAGGTCAGAATGCCCATTGCCACCAAAGAGGGAGCGAGACGTTTCCATTCTTTTTTCGCTTCCGGTTCCAGCCACGCCGGACACCGGATGTTCGATTTCGGCGGCACCGGCTCATGTTCGTTGAGCTGCCGCTTGCCGGGATTCCCTTCCAGCTGCTTCAAAGCGGTCGGCTTCGGTTTTCGTCCTCTGACGGCCACGCGCCGCGCCTCCTTTCATAGTTTCATTCGGGCTGACCGACGGCTTCGTCGTAGGTCAGCGTCTGCCCGTCCCGCAGAACGGTCACGTCCACGCCAGAGCCGATGAGATCCACGTACCGCTGAACGATGACGGAAGCGTACCGCTCATCCAGCTCCATCGTCCTGCATATCCGGTCCGTCTGCTCACAGGCGATCAGGGTGCTTCCGCTGCCGCCGAACGTGTCCAGCACCACGGCGTTGGGGGCGGAACTGTTCTTGATCGGGTAAGCCAGCAGCGGGATCGGCTTCATGGTCGGGTGATCTTTGCTCTGCTTGGGCTTGTCGTAGTTCCAAACGGTGGTCTGCTTCCGGTCGGCGAACCACTTGTGCTTGCCGTTGGGCAGCCAGCCGAAGAGAACCGGCTCGTGCTGCCACTGGTATGGCGAACGCCCAAGCACCAGGCTGTTTTTCACCCAGACGCATACGCCGGAGATATGAAAGCCCGCCTCCTTGAAGGCGCGCCGGAAGTTCAGCCCTTCCGTATCGGCGTGGAATACATACGCCGACGCGCCTTCCGCCAGATGCGGCACCCAGTTCTGGAAAGCGGACAGCAGGAACGAGAAAAACTGCTCGTCCGCCATGCTGTCGTTCTGGATGGACTTGCCGTCGGCGGACTCGTAGGCCACGTTGTAGGGCGGGTCCGTTACGATCAGATTGGCGCGGACGTCACCCATGAGCGTG
>JAIKWN010000158.1 GCA_024684665.1 Clostridiales bacterium
GCGCTTCGGGCGCTCACGGACGGGAAAGAATCGCGGGCAGGAAAGGAATGCGACTGAGTGCGTTTAAAGCGTCTTGAAATCTACGGATTCAAGTCCTTCGCGGATCGCACGGTGATCCGGTTTGAAGAAGGGATCACCGGCATCGTCGGACCGAACGGAAGCGGAAAATCAAACCTTTCCGACGCCGTGCGATGGGTTCTCGGCGAACAGAGCGCCAAGTCATTGCGCGGCGGGAAGATGGAAGACGTCATCTTCGGCGGAACCGAATCCCGCAGAAGGCTTGGTTCCTGTGAGGTATCGCTCGTCATCGACAACGAGGATCATGTGCTTCCGACCGATTATGCGGAGGTCATGATCACGAGGCGGGTATACCGCTCCGGCGAAGGCGAATACTTTATCAACAAGACCGCCTGCCGCATGAAGGATATTCTGGAGCTGTTTCAGGATACCGGTATCGGCAAGGACGGCTATTCCATTATCGGTCAGGGGCGCATCGACGCCATCCTGTCCCAGAAGAGCGAGGACCGGCGGGGCATCTTTGAAGAGGCCGCCGGTATTGTCAAATACCGCACGCGCGTCGAGGAAAGCGAAAAGCGGCTTGCATCCACCGAAGAAAACCTTTCAAGGATCGGGGAGACGATCGAGGATCTGGAGTCCCGTCTGGAACCCCTCAGGAAGGCAAGCGAAACGGCAAGGCGTTTTCTTTCCATGCGCGACGAGCTTCGTGTCCTTGAGTGTTCCCTGTTTGTGAAGGTGAACGACGAGAATACGGAGAAGATTACAAAGCTGCGTGCCCAGGTGGATGACCTGAAGCAGCAGACGGAAGAGGAAGAGCAGAAGATCGAGGGCTATCTTTCCGAAAGAGAATCCGAGGGCACAAAACTCGCAGAGCTCGAAAGATCCGTCGCGGATCTGCGCGCGGCGTACGTCGGGATGACGCGTCAGACCGAGGCGCTGCGCGGGAGCATCGCGCTTCTGAAGTCTGAAATGGCGGCCACGGAAAAAGAGTCTTCCGAGCTCCGCGAGGAAAACGAAAAAGCCGCTCTGCGCCTCAAGGAAGTGGACAGAGAGGAAGCGGAAAGCCAGGATCTGCTGAAGCAGATCGAGGAAAACCTGAAAGAGCTCGCCGTAAGCGCCGATGCGCAGCGCGGGAAGGTTTCCGCCTGTCAAAAGGCGGTCGCGGAAACGGAAGAGGAATACGAACGCAATCAGTCCGCCGTAATTCTCGCGATGAACCGGCAGACGGACGTTAAGTCCTCGGAGGCACGGCTTTCCGCTCTGCGCCAGCAGCTGCAGCAGCGGCTGTCGCAGGCCAGGGAAGAGGCTGAGCGCCTTTCGGGGAACGCCGGCGGTATTGAGGAACAGATCGCGGAAAGCGAAGCCGCCGCGGCAAGTCTTCGCGCACAGGAGCAGGCGGCCCAGGAAACCAGGGCCGGTCTCGAGGAAAGCATCCGGAATGCGACCGCGAACATCACGGACCTGTATCGGGAACTGGACGCGGCCAGGGCGGAGCTCTCCGGCCAGGAAAGCAGGCTGCGGGTGCTCGAGGACATGGTCCGCGATTACGCGGGCTATCAGCAGTCCGTAAAAAGGGTCATGCAGAAAGCCCGGCAGGACGAGAGGATCCGCGGAATCGTCGCGGAGCTCATCCAGGTGCCGAAAGAGCTCGAGAAGGCCGTTGAGGCGGTTCTGGGTGGCGCACTGCAGAACATCGTGACGACGGACGAATACGCCGCCCGGGACATGATCGCATATCTCCGGGCGAACAACTTCGGGCGCGCGACTTTCCTGCCGATGACCTCCGTTCGTGGGAAGACGATTCAGCCCCACGAACGCGGCATTCTTTCGTACCCCGGATGTATCGGGGTCGCCAGCGAGCTCATTTCCTTCGACGAACCCTATCGGGGCATTGCGGAAAACCTCCTGGGGCGTACGCTCGTCGCCGAAAACCTGGACGCGGGCATCGCAATCATGCGCGGCAGCCATTACAGCTTCCGGCTGGTTACGCTGGAAGGCGACGTCATGCACTCCGGCGGTTCCATGACGGGCGGCAGCGCGGCGTCCCGGATGACCAGCCTGCTGTCCCGGGACCGGGAAATCAAGGAACACCGGGAAAGCATTCGTGCGCTCACGGACCGGATCGGGCGCATAGAGCAGGAGATCGAGTCCGAAAGAAACCGGAAAACCGCGGACAGCGAAGCGCTGAACGGGCAGACGAAAGCGCTTGAAGCGCTCAGGATCGACGAGTCAGTCGCAAAAGAGCGGATTGCCCTTCTGATGAAGCAGATTGAAGAGGCAAACGAGCGCGCGAGGAAAAACGAAGAACTCCGCGGCCAGATCGAAGAAATGCTGGAGGACGTGGACCGGCAGTTTGCCGCGCTCCGGGCTTCTCAGGAGTCGGATCCCGCTTCCGAAGACCTGCACGCGAAAACGCAGGAGCTGGCGGACGCGCTTCAGCAGGGAAGACAGCGTCTGGAGGAAGAGCAGAGCGTCCTGCACGATCTCGAAATCCGGACGGTCGCGGCGGAAAAGGACGCGGAGGGAACGCGTCAGAAGCTCATCCGGCTGAATAAGGAACGCCTGACGCTGGCGGACGAAACGGAACGCAGGGAGGAACGGGATCACGATCTCATCCTCCTGCACCAGAATAAGCGGATCGAAACGGAAAACGCGATCCTCGAATTGAAGGAGCGCGAGGAAACCGAACGAAAGTCGGAAAGCGAGCTCGCAGGACAGGAGAAGGAAAGGGAACGCATCGCCGCAAAGATCTCGGACCTCACGGACGGAATCGAAAGCGGACGCGAGCGGGTTTCCGGGTTCGCCGAGCAGACGCACAGGTTTGAGATGCAGCTTGGCCGCATGGAGAACGAGATTTCGCAGCTCGGCCAGCGCATCTGGGAGGAATACGAGCTGACTTACGCCGGCGCCCGGGAATACGGCAAGCCGGACTTCGAGGCGGCAAAGGATCAGCCGCGGATCCAGGAGATCAGGCGCGCGCTCAAGGACATCGGAACCGTCAATTTCACCGCGACAGAAGAGTACAACGCCTGCCGGGAACGGCATGCGGAGCTCACCGCGCAGCGGGAGGACATGCAAAGGGCAAAGCTGGATCTCGAAGGAATCATCCGTACGCTCAAAAAAGAGATGGAGGTCCGCTTCCTCACGAATTTCGGTCTTCTGCAGAACTACCTGCAGGATGCGTTTTCAAGACTCTTTGGCGGCGGCAAGGCGGAACTGCGTCTCACGGACGAAAAAGATGTGCTGGGAAGCGGCATCGAAATCGCTGCGCAGCCGCCGGGCAAGCGTCTCCAGCTTCTTTCTCTGCTGTCCGGTGGCGAACGGGCACTGACCGCCATTGCAATTCTTTTCGCGATGCTGCGCCTCAAGCCCACGCCTTTCTGTTTCCTGGACGAAATAGAAGCGGCGCTGGATGATGGAAACATTGAGACTTTTGCCAGGTATCTTAAGGATTTTTCAAAGCATACGCAGTTCGTGATCGTAACCCACCGCAAAGGCACGATGGAGCACTGCGACAGCCTGTACGGCATTTCGATGGAAGAGAAGGGCATTTCCAAACTCCTCAGCGTCGAACTGAAAGATATTGACGAAACGGATCTGTAAAGGAGGATCTCCGGGATGGCATTCTTCGGATTTGGAAAAAAGGAAACGAAAGCGGATCCCGCTTCCCAGGCGGCGGAGAACCGGTCTGGTTCGGCTGAGGCCGGACGGGAAGGTGAAGAGAAGGAGGGCGTCTTCCGGAGGTTCTGGAAGGGGCTTTCCAAATCGCGCACGCAGGTTTCCGGGCAGATGGACGAGCTCGTCCGGGAGACGGAAGTCATTGATGAGGACTTTTACGAGTCTCTGCTGGACATCCTGATCATGAGCGATATCGGCGTGCATACAGCGGAAAACGTCATCGCTACGCTGCGCGGGCGGGTCGCCGAAAAGCGCATCGAAAGCGCCGGGGAGGCGAGACGCGAGCTCAAATCCATCCTGAAAGACATGGTTTCGCTGCCGCATGAGCCGCTCTCCTGGCCCATGGTAATGCTGATCGTGGGTGTGAACGGGGTCGGTAAGACGACGACCATCGGCAAGCTTGCCCTGCGCTTTAAAAACGCCCGGCATAGCGTGGTGCTGGTTGCTGCGGACACCTTCCGGGCCGCCGCGGCAGATCAGCTTGCCATCTGGGCGGACCGCGCGGGCGTACCGCTGGTTCGCCATAACGAAGGGGCGGATCCGGCGGCCGTCGTCTATGACGGTGTACAGAAAGCGAAAGCCATAGAAGCGGATCTTCTGATCGTGGATACCGCCGGGCGGCTGCACAACAAGAAGAACCTGATGGAAGAACTGCGGAAAATCCGGAAACTCCTCGACCGGGAGTACCCGGAAGCCGCAATCCGTCCGCTTCTCGTGCTGGACGCGACGACGGGCCAGAACGGCCTCAACCAGGCGAAGGAATTCGCGGAGGTCACGGATCTGTACGGGATTGTTCTCACCAAACTGGACGGGACGGCAAAGGGCGGCATCGCCATTGCCATCACAAACGAAATGAAACTCCCCGTGCTGTATGTGGGGATGGGCGAAGGGATCGAGGATCTGCAGTCCTTTGACGCTGACGCGTTCATTGACGCGATCTTCTGAACGGAGGCGGCATGAGAAAGATCAGGCGGCTGCTCGCTTTTTTTGCCAAGCGGATCGTTGCCGCGGTCATGATTGCTCTGCTTCTCGTTTCCTCATTTTATATTGCCATGAATACGGCGGGTATTTGGGTAATCGTGGATGAAGGGATGGAAGCCCGGGCACGGGCTGTCATCTGCGGAGATGATCCCCAGCAGCTGACCCGGTATTTCACGGAGGATTTCATCCGCCAGGATCCCGTGCTGCAGATCGGGCTGGGGGAAGCCTCCCCATACCGGGATTATTCCGTGCGCTCCATTACCCACAGGGTCCACTTCCATTCGATCTGGGCATGGCCGTGGGAAATCATAGGCCGTGCGGAAATCACCGAAGAGGTTCCCTCCATTGACGGAAGCATTCTTCCGTCGCTCCGGGAGACGGTTATCGCCGCGGGCGGACAGGATCGCCTGAAGCCGCCTGCATGGAATTCCGCCCGGTTTCGCGTAACCCTTCTGCGCAACCGCGGGCGCTGGGTGATTTCCAGTCTGCAGCAGCTGGCAGAACCCTGACTTTAAAATCGCGGAAGGATCTGAAAGCGGGAGTTCATGAACAAAGGCAATTATCCGTTCCCGGCTTCCGGCGCGATGCTTGCGCCGATGGCCGGGGTAACGGATCTGGCGTTCCGGAAGATCTGTTTTGAGATGGGTTGCTCGTTTGCCGTCACGGAGATGGTGAGCGCCAAAGGATACCTTATTTCTCCTGAGAACCCGAAGCAGCAGCTGCTCCTCTCGACGGAGCCTTCCGAGTCCGGTCGGGTTGCGGTGCAGCTTTTCGGTCACGAACCGGATGTGATCCGGGAGGCAGCGGAACTGCTGACAGAGCGCGGGACATTCGCGGCTCTGGATCTCAACTTTGGCTGCCCGGTGCCCAAGATCGTAAAGCAGGGCTCAGGCAGCGCGCTGATGAAAGATCTCCCGCTTGCAAAGCGGGTGATGCAAGCCGCCGTGCAGGGGTCGAAGGTTCCGGTCAGCGTAAAGCTTAGGATCGGCTTTTCCTCGGGGGAAGAATCGTACCTGGCCGTCGGAGAAGCGGCGGAGGAGGCGGGCGTTTCCCTTCTGACGCTTCATGCAAGGACCCGGGAGCAGATGTACAGCGGACGCGCGGACTGGGATGCTGTCCGCCGTCTTGCGAAATCGGTTTCGATTCCTGTCATCGGCAATGGAGATATCCGTACAGCGCAGGACGCGCTCATGATGATGGAAGAAACCGGCTGCTACGGTGTGGCGATCGGCCGGGGCGCCCAGGGCAATCCCTGGATCTTCTCCGAGATCCGGAACCGGCTGGCAGGCAGGGAAGCAGCACCCGTTACCGGTGAGGAAAGGTTTACGGTCATGCTCCGTCACCTGGACGCGCTGATTGCGCTGAAGGGGGAGGGTGTTGCCATCCGGGAAATGCGAAAACACGCAGCCGATTACATACGGGGCATGCGGGGCAGCTGTGAAATGCGGTCACGGATCCAGCAAATCACTTCCAGGCAGGAGTTCCAGGAAATACTATATCACTATTTTTTAAACAATGCTTAGATTCTCACTATAACTCGCTGTTATTATGGGAAGTTTTTCACAGAACCGTTGCAATTTGATCAAATTTGTGTATAATACAAAATCAGGTTTTAATGAAAGTCAGGTTTTGACGAAGGAGATGGCGACAATGCAGGACGGAATGGATGCAGGACGGAACGAAACCTGGTCCGGCGTCATGCTGAAGGACGAAAAGACGGCGGCGGCATTTTCCGACGCCTTTT
>JAIKWN010000196.1 GCA_024684665.1 Clostridiales bacterium
GGCATCTTACGCTTTGCCAAATATAAAGGCCCTGAAATCGGGCACATCGAAGCCCATAACGAGCGCACCAAGGAGAACTACGCCAGCAATCCCGATGTGGACACCTCCCGCAGCCGCCTCAACTTCCATCTGGTAACGCCGCAGCGCAAATACCGGGCGGAAGCGGAAAAACAGATTGCAGAGGCAGGCTGCCGCACACGTTCGGACAGCGTTCGCGTGGTAGAGGCGCTCATCACCGCCAGCCCGGAGTTTTTCAAAGGTAAGAAACCCGCCGAGGTCAAGGCGTATTTTACTCATGCGATGGCGTTCATTGAGAAGCATCAGAACCCGAATACCATCATCTCTGCCGTGGTGCATATGGACGAGAAAACGCCCCATATGCACCTTTGTTTTGTCCCGCTGACGGAGGATGGAAGACTGTCCGCCAAGGACATCATCGGCAACAAGAAAAAGCTGACCTGGTGGCAGGACGAATTTTGGGAGCACATGGTGAAGAAATACCCGGAGTTGGAACGCGGGGAAAGCGCCGGCGAGACAGGCCGCACCCATATCCCGCCCAGGCTCTTCAAGGAAGCGGTGCATCTGGCCCGGATGAAGGAGCAGATCCTCCAACTGCATGCCGAAACGAACCCCTTGAACAAGAAAAGTAAAACCGCGGAATTGGAGAACCTTCTGGGAAGATATATCCCCGCTGCGGAGGCCATGCGGACAAAGTTGAAGAAATACGACGGGCTCCATCGTGAGCTTACCGAGGAGAAGGCCGCGCTGGAAAAGAAACTGGCTTCGGCTTCCGGCGAAAGCATCAGAAAGAAGCTGGAGATCAATCAGAAGCTTCGGGAGCTTGAGGAACTCCGCCATACCGTGGAGATGCTGCCGCCTGAAATCCTGCAGGCAGCGAAAAGGCATGGGCCGTATAAAGGGCAGGAAAGATGAGGAAAATAGGAATGGTAAGGGAGCGTGATCCTGCTTGGAGATGAATGTCAGAGATGAACAGCAGCTGGTGGAAATCTGGCTGACCAAGGCGGAAAAGAAGGACCAGGAATTGCGTGCGGGTCTGAAAGACATCTATGACATGTATAAAAAGAAAAAGTACCTGGTTGCCGTGTATGAATCCGGCGAAAAGGATCTCTACGAAAACGTAAGAGATCTTCTCGTTTACAACAAGCGCCGCTCTGCCGAACGGGAGGTTCAGCGGGAGAAGAAGCAGCGGACTGCAGCACCGGAACGATAAGCCAGTGGGCGGAAGGGAGAAATCTCTTCCGCCTTTTTCTTTTTTGCTCTTGCGAAAGTCGAGAAGATAGTGTACAATATCGTCTATAAATAGACGAAAACAGATTAGATATAAATGGAAGCATCAGGAGGTGAACCACATTGACCGAAACTTACGACATCGCTGGTTATGTCCGTATCTCCGTCGATGACGAGCTAGACCAAAAGAATGTCTCCATCGAAAACCAGAAGGCCATCATCGAAGACTACGTAAAGTCTCGCTTTCCCGGCAGTACGCTCCGTTTCTTTGAGGATCGGGACCGCTCCGGCTATACCTTCGACCAGCGCGAGGGCTATCAGGAAATGCGCCGGGGATTGATGAGCCATCAATATGATACTCTCGTCATCAAAGATTTTTCCCGCTTCTCCCGCCGCAACAGCCGCGGTCTGGTGGAGCTGGAAGATCTGCGGGACGCCGGCGTGCGCATCATTTCCATCGGGGACGGCATCGACTTCCCCAATGACGACGACTGGCTGAAAATTCAGTTTCAGTTCCTCATCAACGAGATGCCCGTTACGGACACCTCCCGCAAGGTGCGAAACGTCATCAAACGGCGGCAGGCAGACGGCGAGTGGCTCTGCGCCGCGCCGTATGGCTATATCATCAACAACCGAAAGGAATTCGAAATCGTTCCGACGGAAGCGGAGATCGTGCGCAGGATCTTTGACCTCTATAACAATGAGGGCTGGGGCTACAAAAGGATCGCCAACTATCTGACCGACCAGGGCGTACCCACCCCCCGCATGTCCGAGCAAATGCGCAAGGAAGCGGATGGAAGGGACTATAAACGTGCTGTCAAAGCCGCGTGGGCGATCGTGACCGTGCAGGGGATCCTGGATAATGATTTTTATATCGGCACGCTCCGGCAGGGCAAGTTCACCCGCGCCAAGATCAACGGAAAGGATGTCAAGCGCGAC
>JAIKWN010000201.1 GCA_024684665.1 Clostridiales bacterium
CATGAACGACATCCCCGGCGACTGGGGCACTGCTGTCAACGTCCAGAGCATGGTGTTCGGCAACATGGGCGAGACCAGCGGCACGGGCGTTGCGTTCACCCGCAATCCTTCCACTGGCGAGAAGAAGCTCTATGGCGAGTATCTCCTCAACGCTCAGGGCGAAGACGTCGTGGCTGGTATCCGTACTCCTCAGCCCATCGCCACCCTCGAGCAGGCCATGCCTCATGTCTATGAGCAGTTTGTTGACATCGCCAACAAGCTCGAAGCTCACTATCGCGACATGCAGGATATGGAATACACCATCGAAGAAGGCAAGCTCTTCATGCTGCAGACCCGTAACGGCAAGCGTACCGCTGCTGCTGCTCTGAAGATCGCTGTTGACCTGGTTGATGAAGGTGTTCTGACGGAAGAAGAAGCCGTCCTCAAGGTTGAGCCCAAGCAGCTGGACAGCCTGCTGCACCCGGCCTTTGACGCCGCCGCCCTCAAGAAGGCGCCCGTCATCGCCAAGGGTCTGCCCGCTTCTCCCGGTGCCGGCGCCGGCGCCATCTACTTCACCGCCGAAAAGGCTGCGGAGCATGGCAAGAACAAGGAAAAGGTCATCCTGGTCCGCAAGGAGACCACGCCCGAAGATATCGAAGGCATGGACTTCTCCCAGGCGATCCTGACCGCCTTCGGCGGCATGACCTCCCACGCGGCGGTCGTTGCCCGCGGCATGGGCCGCGCGGCTGTCGTCGGCTGCGGCGACCTGAAGTTCAACGCGGATGAATCCGCTGTGACCATCAACGGCAAGGAATACCGCGAGGGCGATCTGATCTCCGTCGACGGTTCCACCGGCAATGTGTACGACGGCCTGATCCCCACCGTGGAAGCATCCATTTCCGGCGACTTCGCCCGCTTCGTGGGCGGGGCGGACGCTGCCCGCAAGCTGCGTGTCCGCACCAACGCGGATACCCCGCGCGACACCAAGCAGGCCGTCGCGTTCGGCGCGGAAGGCATCGGCCTCTGCCGTACCGAGCACATGTTCTTCGAAGCTTCCCGTATCGCGGCTGTCCGTGAGATGATCCTCGCCGACACCAAGGAACAGCGCGAAAAGGCCCTGGCCAAGATCCTGCCGATGCAGCAGAGCGACTTTGAAGCCATGTACAAGGCGTTGGAAGGCCGTCCGATGACCGTGCGTTATCTGGATCCGCCGCTGCACGAGTTCGTACCGCACCTCGACATGACCGAAGAGATCGAAGAGCTGGCCAAGAACCTGGGCCGCACCGTGGAAGAAGTCAAGCAGAAGATCAACGCGTTGCATGAATCCAACCCGATGATGGGTCACCGCGGCTGCCGTCTGGCCGTCACCTATCCCGAAATCGCCGAGATGCAGACCCGCGCCGTACTGCAGGCTGCCATCAACGTAATGAGAGAATGCGGCTATAACATTGTGCCCGAGATCATGATCCCGCTGGTTGGCTCCAAGAAGGAACTGGCCTTCGTCAAGAAGATCGTCGATGAGACCGCGAAGAAGGTCTTTGAAGAGCAGGGCGTGACTCTGGAATATCACGTCGGCACTATGATCGAGATCCCGCGTGCCGCTATCACCGCTGACGAGATCGCTGAAGAAGCTGAGTTCTTCTCCTTCGGCACCAACGACCTGACCCAGATGACCTTCGGTTTCTCCCGTGACGACGCAGGCAAGTTCCTGGGCTCCTACTACGAGAACAAGATCTTCGAGTCCGATCCCTTCGCCCGCCTGGATCAGGATGGCGTTGGCAAGGTCGTGAAGCTGGCTGCGGAACTCGGCCGCAAGACCCGCCCCGACATCAAGCTGGGCATCTGCGGCGAGCACGGCGGCGATCCGTCCTCCATCAAGTTCTGCCACAGCGTGGGCCTGAACTATGTATCCTGCTCACCGTTCCGTGTACCGATCGCGCGTCTGGCTGCTGCTCATGCCGCGATTGAGGAAAAGCTGGCGAACAAGTAATCCCCTTAATTCCACACAGCGTCCGCTATATCAGCGGGCGCTGTTTTCTTGCTAAAGATTACAAATATTTTTCAAAATTGTTACAAATTATGTTTGACATTCTGAATCTGTTCCGATATAATAGATATGTCTATAATTTCCATCACTGATGATGCGAAACAGAAGGGAGCGCAGAACAGAATGGCTGATGACAAGAAAAAGGATGCCTATACCAGGCTGGGACATATACTCATCGTTCTGATTGTTTTGACCGCGATCGCTGCGATCGGCTTCTTCTACGCGAAGAACACCGTGGACCAGCAGCTGGCCCAGTTGCAGCAGCAGCGTGACGAGCAGAACGCCGCGCGCATCGAAATGCGCGAACAGTGGCTCAAGGAGCAGGAAGCGGCCCAGGCCAAACCTGTGGACGAAAGCTGGCCGCAGCCCAATCCTGAAGGCTGGGACATCGTGGATATCAGCTCTTTCGACGTGAAGAACGGCAACAATGTGGAGATTGAGCGCAGCACGCTGGAAACGAGCGGCATGATGCTGGTGAACCGCTGGCACTATTTGCCTTCCGACTTTACTGACGAACGTTTTGAGACCGGGGACGAGCTGATCAGCATTATGACCCAGTCCGGCGCGGACGGCTTCGCGATTCAGACGACCAACCGCAGCGTGAGGCTCCAGACACCGGCATATCACCATCTGCTCGCAATGCTGAAGGCGGCGAAGGACGACGGCCTTGAGAACTTCATGATCCAGGAAGGCTTCCGCACCAACGCGAGACAGACCGAGTATTTCCTGGCTGAACAGGCTAAGTGGGAAAACCGTTACACCGGCGAAGTTCTGATCGAAAAAGCCCGTGAGAGCGTCAACGTGCCTGGCACCAGCGAATACCAGACGGGCCTCTCCTTCAACATCCGCCGCCTCAAGAACGGCGACAGCGAGTTCAACAAT
>JAIKWN010000240.1 GCA_024684665.1 Clostridiales bacterium
TATTTGGCCTACAGCTATACCCGCTACGGAACCTACTCAAAGTGCTGGCGGCTCTGGCTGACCGACGGACATCGGAACCGGATCACGACGTCGAAGAACATTTCGGTTTGCTTTCCGTATCCCAGCATCTGGTCCGCGAAGGACGGCAGTTACTGGAAATGGACGAAAGGCTATGCTGAAAAGCATTATGACTGGTACTACTCCAAAGGCTATCAGTACCACGATGAGTACTGGCATGTGAGAACAGATATTTTTTTCGGCACTCCTCTTCGTGCCGTGCCCGAGATGAACGAATACGGATTGATGGTCAACATCGGTGCCGGTTTAGAAGACAAATCTGTCCTGATTCATTTCGTTTCGGCTGGAGAGGAACCAAATGTCGAATTCGTCAGCCCGGTTTCCGACTATAATCCCGAAGATGAAGATGAGGATTGGTAATTCAGTTCCCCATCATACCGCCTCCCTTTTGGGGAGGTTTTCTTTTTTGCAGTTCATAATGCCTTTGACGGCAATTCCAATCCTCTGTGTAGCACATGCCTTTCCTGCTATCAGGTTTCGCAGTTTCCTTGTAGAAGAGGTCGACCGCGGGCAGGGAAAAGCCGGGCGAACCCGGCTTACACTCCCAGATACGCCTTCCGCACTTCCGGATTCGCGAGGAGTTCTTTGCCCGTTCCGGTCAGCGTCACGCGACCGGTCTCGAGGACGTATCCCCGGTCGGCCACGGCGAGCGCCGCGGAGGCGTTCTGCTCGATCAAAAGGACCGTCTTTCCCTGCTTCCGGATGGTTTCGATCAGCTCGAAAATCTCTTCGACCACGATCGGCGCGAGGCCGAGGCTCGGCTCGTCCAGCATGATGAGCCGGGGATCCATCATGAGCCCGCGCGCGATGGCCAGCATCTGCTGCTCGCCGCCGGAGAGGCTGCCGCCCGCCTGCCCCGCGCGCTCCCTGAGGCGCGGGAAGAGGGCGTAGTTCCGTTCGATCAGGTCCGCGATTTCCGCCTTCGTGATGCCTTTCTTTCCGAAGGTGCCCGCGATCAGGTTCTCGTAGACTGTGAGCTGCGGGAAAATCTTCCGGCCCTCCGGAACGTGGCTGACGCCCAGACGCACGACGCGGTCCGGCGCGGCGCGGGTCACGTCCTGCCCGTCGATGAAAATGTGCCCCTCCGCCTTTTCCGTGAGGCCTGAGACGGACATAAGGGTCGTCGTCTTTCCCGCGCCGTTCGCGCCGATCAGGGTGACGATCTCCCCTTCGTCCACGTGGATGCTGATGTCCTCCAGTGCCTGGACATACCCATAATAGACCGTAAGGTGCTGGATGTCCAGCAGGTGCCGCTTTTCGTTTGCCTGTCTCGTTTCACTCATTGGAGCGCCTCCCCGGCCACCAGGCCCTTGCCGAAATAGGCGGTCTGCACTTCCGGATTGACCTTTACCTCGTCCGGCGTCCCCTCGAAGATCTTCCGCCCGAAGTTCAGCACGAGGATGCGGTTGCAGGAATTCATGATGAATTTCATGTCGTGCTCGATGACCGCGATGGTCAGTCCTTCGGCGTTTAGCTGCTTGATGAAGGACATGAGCTCCCGCGTTTCGGGCGGGTTCATGCCCGCAGCCGGCTCGTCCAGAAGCAGGATCTTGTGCCCCAGTGCCATGGCGCGCGCGATCTCGACCTTGCGCTGCATGCCATAGGACAGGTTCGAAGCCTTGACATCCCGGTATTCGTACAGCCCGATGCGCTTTAGAATCTCAAGGCTCCGCTCCGTGGTGTACTTTTCGTCTTCCCGGTAACGCCGCGTATGGAGCACAGCGTCCGCAATGTTCGTCCGCGTCTTAACGTGGCAGCCGATCTTTACGTTTTCGAGTACGGACATGAAGCGGAAGAGCTGGATGTTCTGAAAGGTTCTCGCGATGTACTTCTCTGCGATCTCTTCCGTGTTCATTTCCGTCAGGTCGTGCCCCTCAAATAGAATCTTGCCCTTTGTCACGGGATACATGCCCGTGCACATATTGAAGAAGGTGGTTTTGCCCGCGCCGTTCGGTCCGATGATCCCAAAGATATCGCCCTCGCGGATCTGCATATCTACATCCTCTACTGCCTTCAGGCCACCAAAATACTTGCAAACCCCCTGTGCTTCCAGCAGGACGGGGCGATTTTCTCGTCCACTCATGCGCGCGCCTCCTTTCCCTTCTTCTGCGGCCTGCGCTTAACCTTGCCGCCGGCCAGGATGGAGTTCGTCGCTCCTGCGATGCCCTGCGGGCGGAGCCACATCATGGCGATGATGATGAGCGCGTAGATGACGTAGCGCCAGACGCCGAGAAAGCGCAGGGACTCCGTCAGAACCGTTACGATCGTGCTTCCAATGATGGGACCGACCAGCGTACCCTGTCCGCCAATGACGATCATGGCAAGCACGTCGAAGCCCTTGTCCGTCGTGAACTGGGAAGATTCAATGAAGTTGACGAAGGGGGCGTAGCAGCAGCCGATGACCCCCGCCCAGAAAGCGCCGTAAACAAAGTTCAGCGATTTATAGAAGCTCGTGCGGACGCCGAGGCTCTTTGCGGCCACCTGATCCTCGCGGATAGATATCCACGCCCGTCCAACGCGGGAATTCAGGATTCGGCTCGTGCAGAAGAGGAACAGGATACCGATCGCCAGGAAGATGAAATAATAATACTCCGGCCGGAAGGTATCGAGACCAAAGAGCCATGGATACGGGATGCCCTTGATGCCCATCGCGCCGCCGGTGATGCTGGCCGTCTGGGCGATGATGCGGATAATCTCCGACGCCCCCAGTGTAACAATGGAAAGGTAGATGCCCGAGAGGCGAAGCGTCGGCAGGGAGACAAGAAGCCCAATGAGTCCCGCTGTTAAGCCACAGATGGGCAGGAGCAGCCAAAAGCTGATCCCGAAGCGGGTCGAGAGGATGGCACAAGTATACGCGCCGATCGCAAAGAAGCCCGCCTGTCCGAGGCAGGTCTGTCCACTGTAGCCGTTGATGGCGTTCAGGGATCCAGCCAGAGTGGCGTACATCATGATACTGCAGGCATAGCGCAGATACAGTGCTTTGATCTTCACGATGCCGAAGATCTTGAGTAGGGGCGGCAGGCAGAGGAGCGCGGTGATGAGGAGCCAGAAGATCCAGCGCTTCTTCTGCCAGAGATTCTTAAGGCCGTTCATACGCGCGTTCCTTTCTTGACCGCAAAGCCCTGGGGCCGCAGGATCAGCATGAGGATCAGGAAGCCAAAGGCGAAGACATCACGGAAGGTGGCGGAACTGATCGTGATGCCCAGGTTCTCAATGATACCGAGACAGAGGCCGCCCAGTGCGCTCATCCTGAGGTCCACAAGGCCGCCGAGCACGGAGGCGGAGAAAGCCTTCATGCTGAAACTTCCGAAAGTGTAGGACTGGAAATTGATGTAATAAATCGCTAGCAGGCAGCCGGCGATCCCACCGAAGCCGCAGCCGATGCAGTTGCCGAGCAGCGCCGTGCGTTTCACGTTTATGCCCACAAGCCAAGCCGCATCCTTGCTCTGGCTGACAGCGCGCAATGCCACGCCCGCCCGTGTCTTGTTGAAGAAGAAGGTGAGCAGCAGCGCAAGCGCCACCACAAGCAGCATGATCACGATCTGCAGCAGTCGGAAGTCTACCGCCACCGGTCCAAGGTGCAGCGTAAAGATGCGGTTAGGGATGACGTTCAGGATGGATTTGGTCTCCGGGCCGAAGACGATCTGCGCCAGGTTCTTAATCAGCATGGAAAAGCCGATCGTGCAGAGCAGCGAGATATGCCGCGGTGCGTTGAAGAAGCGCTCGTAGCAGAGCTTGTAGACCGCGATTCCAAGCACAAAAGACGCCGAGAAGGCGACGAGCAACCCGAGAAGGATATTGTTGCCACAGGATAGGAAGATATAATAGGCCCCGTAGGCGCCGATCATCATGATCTCGCCGTAGGTGAAGGTCACCATACCGACGACGCCCACAATGGTCGAGTAGCCGATGGCCATGAGGGCGTAGATCGCGCCCTGGCAGATGCCGTTGATAAGCTGATTCAGGACGTATTCCATCGCAATTCCTCCGACGGTGAAGGACTGATAATATAAAAGGCGGGGCTTGTTCAGCCCCGCCCCTTCAGGCAGCCGGGCAAAGCGGCTGCTGTACTATCGCTCGTCCGGGATTACTCGTTTACGAAGTCGAAGCCCTTGAGCACGACCCACTTGCCGTTCTCGGTACCGCAGATCATGTAGTCACGGGTGATGTCGCCATCGGGGCCGAAGGTGATACGGCCGGTGACGCCCGTCATCTCCATGCCAGTCAGTGCATCCTTGATGGCCTCGCGGGTCACCTTTCCGTCGCCGATCTTCTCGATGGCAGTCTTGATCAGCATCATCGTGTCATAGGCACAGGCCGGGTGCACGGTTGGCTCGAAACCGGCTTTCTCAACGAAGCGGACTCTCCAGGCGTCGAGCTCCGCATCGTTCGGGTCAAAGAAGAACGGGGAGGTCACGATGATGTTTGCCGGATCGGTCAGCATACCGACAACCTGCTCGCTCGTTCCGGGGCCGAGGGCCACATGCTGGATCTTCCAGCCGGCGGCGTCCGCAGCATTGAAAATCTTCGCAACCGGCTCGCCCTGGTCCATGACTACCAGCACGTCCGGGTTCGCCGCTTTGACCTTAGTGATGATGGACGAGAAGTCGTTTTCAGAGGCGCTGTACTTCTCCTCGATGACTTCCATACCCTCGATGTCAGCCTGCTTCTTAAAGTTGTCAAAGCAGGACTGGCCCCAGTCACTGTCTACGCGGACGACTGCGATCTTGTTGAAGCCCAGATACTTTTTCAACACGTACTTCGCAAGGAAGGGCGCTTCGCCGTCCTGCCGGCCCATGATGGAGAAGCAGTACGGGCTCATCGCCGCGTAGTCGGAAGCGGAAGCAGTCGGAGAGAGGAGCGTCAGGCCATAGCGGTCGACGATCTCAGCGTCCGCCTTGCAGGAGCCGCTGGTGAAGTCGCCCAGGATGGCGTAGATGTCGTCGTCCTCAGCATAGTCGGTGGCCAGGGTGGAGCTGATAACGGCGTCGCCCTGGGAGTCCTTGACCTCGATGGCGAGCGTATGGCCATTTGCGCCACCCTCGCCGATGTCCTCAAGGGCCATTTCCCAGCCGATCTGGAAGCCCTTGCCGTATTCGGCATAGGAACCGGTCAGAGGAGCAAGGCCGCCCAGCTTGATAGTGTCAGCCATAGCCGCAAATGCGGTGAGGCACAACGCTAACGCCAGCACAACAGACAGGATCTTCTTCATGTGTTCATACCTTCTTTCCTTTGCATTATTCGGATATGGGTCTCCGCCCTTTTCCGTGTCTAATGGAATTATACCACAAAAGAAGCCCCATGTCACGAAAATGCGGGAATTTTGACAAATTCCCGCCTGTTTTCTATTTTTCCCGGTTCAATCCTGCGGTTTCTTCTCCGGATGCTTTCCGTAGTAATCGTCGAGTGCGGACCGGATCGCCTCCTCGGCGAGGACGGAGCAGTGCATCTTGTAATCCGGAAGCCCGTCCAGCGCTTCCGCGACCGCCTTGTTGGTCAGCTTCATTGCCTCCGAAACAGGCTTTCCCTTGATCAGCTCCGTCGCCATGGAGCTGGATGCGATCGCGCTCCCGCAGCCGAAGGTCTCAAACTTAACGTCCGAGACGGTATCGTCGTCGATCTTCAGGTACATCTTCATAATGTCCCCGCATTTGGTGTTCCCTACCTCGCCCACGCCGTCCGCGTCCTCGATCACGCCGACGTTGCGCGGATGCAGAAAATGATCCATGACCTTATCGCTGTACAGTGCCATATGCTTTCCTCTCTTCTTTTACAGTATAAAGTTCGTCTTGCCGCTCATGAGGTCCCGCCAGACAGGCGAGAAGCTCCTGAGATAGGCGACTACTTCTTTGACGCTCTTAATGATGGTTTCTACATCCGCTTCCGTCGCATCCTCTCCGAGTGTCAGTCGGAGGGAACCGTGCGCCACGTCGTGCACGCGCCCGATGGCAAGAAGCACGTGGCTGGGATCCAGAGATCCAGAGGTACACGCGCTTCCTGACGAGGCGGCGATGCCCTTCTCGTCCAGAAGGAGCAGCAGAGACTCGCCCTCAATGCCCTCGAAACAGAAGTTCACATTCCCGGGCAGGCGCGGCGACTCCGCACCATTTAGCGCGCAGTGCGGAATCTCCCGCAGCCCCGCGATCAGCCTGTCGCGCAGCACCGTAAGACGCCGGGCGTTCTCATCCATATGCGCGACGGATTCTGCAAGAGCAGCCGCCATGCCGACGACGCCCGCCACGTTTTCCGTTCCCGCACGCTTTCCACGCTCCTGTGCACCGCCTTCGATCAGGTTTGTCAGGCGGATGCCCTTTCTGACAAACAGGAAGCCCACACCCTTCGGCCCATGGAATTTATGGGCGGAAGCAGAAAGCATATCGATGTTATCCTCCCGCACATCGATGGGAACATGCCCCACAGCCTGCACAGCATCCGTATGGAAGAGCACGCCTTTTGCCCGGCAGAGCGCTCCGATCTCCCGGATGGGCTGGATCGTCCCGATCTCGTTGTTGGCGGTCATGACCGTCACGAGGCATGTATCCTCTCGGATCGCCGCGGCTAGCTCGTCCGGCCGCACGAGCCCGTCCTCATGAACGTCCAGGAGCGTGACCGTGTATCCTTCACCCTCCAGCCGCTTCAGCGTATGCAGGACGGCGTGATGCTCGAATGCGGTGGAGATGATATGCATCTTCCCCTGCTTTTTCCCGAGTTCCGCCGCTGTTCGGATCGCCTGATTATCTGCCTCGCTGCCGCCGGAAGTGAAATAGATTTCCTTCGGATCCGCATGGATCGCCGCGGCGACAGACGCGCGCGCCTCCTCCAGGATCTCCTTCGCCCGCTGCCCCAGCGCATACAGGCTGGACGGGTTGCCATACTGTTCTTCCATAATTGGAAGCATCGCTTCAATTGCCGCGCGGCTCATTTTCGTGGTCGCCGCGTTGTCTACATAAATCATAAATCAGCTGCCCTCCGTTTTCCGTTTGATGTCGCTTCGACATTGTATTTCTATTTGCCTATCATGTCAATAGGTTTCTCTTGTTTTTCCGTTGGTCCTTCGCTATAATAACCGGGAAGTGAAAGAAAGACCTGTCCGTCGCTAACGGACAGGCCAAGGAAAGAGGGCTGCTGATGATCGGAACGAAAGGCCGCTACGGGCTCCGGGTGATGATCGACCTCGCGGAGCATTTCGGCGAAGAGCGTATTCCGCTGAAGGATATCGCCGAGCGGCAGAATATCTCCAAGAAATACTTGGAAATCATCGTCCGGGAACTCGTGAATGCGAATCTCGTCTTTGGTGTAAGCGGGAAAGGCGGTGGCTACCGTCTCTGTCGCACGCCGGAAGAAATCCCCGTCGGGGAGATCATCGAGGCACTGGAAGGCTCGCTCGCATCAGTAGCCTGCCTTGACACGGGCGCAGCGCCCTGCCCTCAGGCAGCTTCCTGTCCAACGCTCCCCCTCTGGTCGGAATACGACAAGCTGACGCGGGACTTTTTCTACGGGAAGAAGCTGAGCGAGCTGGTACAGCGCTGACTTCAGCTCCGGGTACTTACGTCGGAATCAGCTCGCCTTCTCCCATGACCGGGATGTCCCGGGCAGAAGCATCTTCCAGATGGAACATCATCATATGATGCCCCGTCTCCTCGTTGTAGATTCCTTTCAGGTTCAGCATGGCTTCCAGAGCGGCCGCTTCGTACTTCGGATCGGTCTCAAAGACCGCGCGCCCCGTATACCGCAGCCAGTGTCCGTCCGGCTTGCAGGCTACGATCTCTGTCTTTGGATTGGCGCAAAGCTGGCGGTACACCTCTTTGAAGTCTCCAATTCCAAAGAGGACCTTCCCGTCCATCAGGAAATGCGCGCCGAGTGGCCGAACCTTCGGCTGATCGCCGTCAACCGTCGCCAGGAAAAAGGTGCCTGCCTCGTTCAGGAATTCGTGAATTTTGTTCATGGGGATACCTCCGTTTCCTAGATTAATGTGTTATTGATACTCAAGTGTTTTACCACACTCTTATAAAACTGACTACTGTCCTTCCGCCGTTTTCAAGGTGCATAAGATTCGCGCAGAATCTGAATAAAAGGCATTTCGCCCTTCTCAATTATAGACTGGCTGAACCCCGTGAGATGTTTGGCCTTTTTTCGTGTCAATGACTCCGTCGAAATAGATATAGATAAAGGTGATCAGCTCGGAAATCGCAGTTCTGACGCAATTCGCTGTGCGCCTTGGTTGCTTCAAAAGCGCTTTATCTTCGCATAAGCAGCCATTGGTCAAATGCAAAACCATCTGTACCGTAGCCTGCATCTTGGATATTCTGTTATTTGAAGAAGACAAACCTTTCCACGTTTTCTGCTATCCCTGTCGCATAACACTAACAGAAGGATCCCAAATGAAACCCACCTTTGCCGTTTGGCTAATACTTCCTACTACCAACATCGTATAGTGGACTTTCATCAAACTCTTGTACATGACTGGCGTACAACAATAACCACCGCAGCAGTTGGTCTGTCCATCGATTTATAGCATGACGGCGGATTCATCATTAAACCGCCGGCCGCCTTTTTATACGTTCTCCGGATTGCTCTTTTTCTTGGGAATCGAAAAATCGGGATGCTCTCCCAGCCAGGCTGTTTGCGGCATGCAGGAGAGCGTCCACATCTCCTCCTCCGTTAGGGAAAAATCGAATACCTCAAGGTTCGCGCGAATATGCGCTTCCGTAAGCGCTTTCGGGATCGGCAGGATCCCTTTCTGCAGGAGGAAGCGCAGGCTCACCTGCTGCGGAGTCTTCCCGTACTTCTCCGCGATCAGCTGGAGAATGCCCTCCACACCGGTTTCCCGCCCCCGCGCGAGCGGGCTCCACGCCATAGGCAAGATGCCTTTTCCATGGCAGTATGCAACCGCCGCCTCCTGCGAATATCCGGGATGCAGCTCCAGCTGGTCTGCTACAGGGCGGATGCGGCAGTTCACCAGAATATTCTCCAGATGATGCGGTAGGAAGTTCGATACGCCAAGCCGCTTCACCTTCCCGGCGTCAACCGCCTCCTCCATCGCGCGCCAGGTTTCGGCATCCCGCGCTTTCCAGTCCTCGTCCACCGCGCCTGTCTCCCGCGGCCAGTGGATCATATAGAGGTCGACGTAATCCATACCGAGGCGCCGGAGGGAGCGGTCCAGCGCTTCCTTCGCCCCGGAATAGCCCATTTCGTCGATCCAGAGCTTGGTTTCAATGATGAAATCTTCCCGCGGAAGCCCGCTCTCCTGGATCGCCCGGCCCAGCGCGCGCTCTGTCTCATACAGCGATGCCGTGTCGAAGAAGCGATATCCCGCGGCGATCGCCGAGCGGATAGCGCGCACGCCCTCCTCGCCCACTGTCTTGTAGGTGCCAAAGCCTATCTTCGGCAGCCGGCTTCCGTCGCTCAGCGTGTAAAACCCGCTGGTCCCAGACATATTTGCTCCTTTCCGCGCAGTCGCGCCCGGTTTTTCGCAGATTCGTACGTGATTATTTCGTCAGGAAACGGTTCTGGATGTAGCCGATCTCCTTCCGGTTTCCAAAGAAAACGCCGTCCGGCTTCCCTGTGTCCCAGAGAACAAGGTCCCACCCCCGGGAGATATCCCGGCACAGCACCTGCACTTCTGTCCCGACCGGGAGCTTCGCCATGGATTTCGACTTCGTCGTATCCATCTCGCGCAGGTTCACCCAGTTGGTCTTTCTCACTTCCGCAATCTCCGGCGTCTTCCAGAGCAGTTCAAGGAAAGCTTCCTTCCGTGCGCCGTGATGACTTGTCAGCTCATAATACCAGTTCTCCGGATACACGTGTTCCCAGAGCTTTTCCCCCTGACTGGCGAAGCGGTACATGCGGTCGCCAATTCGTTCTTTCCCTGCGTCGAAGACTTCAAAAGCCGCGGCGAGCACCGGAAAACCGGAAGATTCCCACCGGTAAGCGAGATAGCGATAATTCGCATATCCGTTCCGTTCAACGGACAGCAGGACGCCGGAAAGCCCGTTCTGGCCCGGCAGCAACTCGAAATTGCAGAGTTCTAGCGGGGTGGTTCCAGAATCGAACGCTTCTTTTTCAAAGTTCCACGGGCTGTTTTGCATGACGGGATCGAATTTGCTCTCCCCCGGATTCCAGAGGCAGAAAACGTCGAACTCATTATAAACGCCCAGAGCCGCCAGCAGAACAAGATCCTGAAAACCGTCGAAGTTCAAGTCAGCAAAGCGCGCCAGGCGGTCCGCCGCGCTGGGTTCCAGTCCTCCTGGCATCTCCGCCGAGGTATAGGAAAACGTCTGCAGAAGACTTCCGTCTTCCGCGGCCACGGAGACCTCCAGGACGTGATCCGGTTCTTCGGCTGCGCCGGCAAATTTTCCCGTATCCTTCACAAGAACCGAGATCACCGGGCCGTTTTCCTGGATGCGCCCTGAAACCCTGAATTCCTCTTTCGGCTGATCCGGTTCTTCCGGGAAATCCGGGAGTTCCGGGAAATCCCCTTCCGAGCCATACATCCGCTTCGCCTCTTCCCGGGCGGAGAGGTGGAACAGCTCCGGGTCCATGAGGCCCTCTCTCCACTCTTCCTGAAGCGCTTCCGCCTCTGCTTCCGGGAGAGGATCGCCATCCAGCGTCCAGACCGTTTCCGTCTCGCTGTTATAGATGAGGGTATGCGTCCAAACCGCCTTGCCGTCCTCAATCGCGCCCGTCTTCCAGAGGGATTCGAACGCGCTGTTCGATCCCTCGTTGTACAAGCTATACGTTCCGGACATAAAATCGTAGGTCAGGTACAGGCGGTTCCGCTCCCAGCCGCGCGCGGCCAGGACCGGTTTTCCGTCCGAAAGCGCCCAGATATCGAACAGGAAGCGGTCCTCCCATTCATTTTCCCTTTGCCCGAGGATGAGCTCTGGCACGGCGTCCCCATCCAAGTCCATGTACTCCAAGCCGACCGATTTCATCGGATCCTTTCCGTCCGTCAGCGCACACTGGAGCATCGAAATGTTGAACTCATCGGATTCCTGAACCGTCTCGTTTCCGGATAGGCCCGCGATCACCATGTTCAGAACCGGATCGAAGGCTTCGAGTGCCAGCCTCGTATCCTCCGCATAGGCGCCGGACAACACAAGGAGCGCAAGCAGCACTGCAAAACCAATCCTTTTTTTCTTCATGGGAAATCTCCCCCAATCTTCTTTTTCATTTTCATATTATCATCTGAGAGTGCGTTTGTAAACGAAAAGGTCCGCTTCATCCTCCCGCTTTCCATCTTGCTTTTCTGCGTAAGGGCGATATAATAGGCGAGCGGTGAACCGCGCTGTGCAACAGAGGAGATTCATCGCGGTCAATCCCTCCCCAGAAACGTCCGGCATTACCGGACACGGATTGGATAAAGCATGAAAAGAGATTTCTTCGACAACGATCTGACCACCGGCGTGGTCTGGCGGAAGCTACTCGTTTTCTTCCTGCCGATCGCCGCAGGAACCCTTATTCAGCAGTTGTATAACGCGGTGGACGGGCTCATCGTCGGCCGTTTCGTAGGAACGAACGCCTTAGCTTCCGTCGGTGGCAGTTCCGCCCAGATCATCAATGTGCTTGTAGGCTTTTTCGTCGCGATGACTGCGGGCGCATCCGTCGTCATCGGACAGATTTATGGCGCTGGCCGGAAAGAGGATCTTTCCCGCGCCGTCGGCAGTACAGTTTCTGCGATGGGTCTTTTCGGCTTCGCACTTATGCTCTTTGGTCTCGCCGCCTCACCCGCCCTGCTCCGAATGCTGCATACGCCGGAGGAGACGATCGAAGGCGCGATCCTTTATCTCCGGATCTACTTCCTCGGTGTCCCTTTCATGATGATCCTGAACATGGAGTCAGGAATCCTCCGCGCGGTAGGTGATTCTTTCCATCCCTTCCTGTACATGGTTATGGGCTGCGTCATGAACATTGTGCTGGACGCACTCTTCGTGATCTCTTTCGGGCTCGGGATCGCTGGCGTAGCCATTGCGACGGTTGCAGCGCAGGTAGTGAACATGGCTCTTCTTACCCGCCGAATCCTGCGGGGCAAATCGGAGGTTTTTCTCTCCCTTTCAGATCTCCGGCCCGATACCTCCTATCTCAGGAGCATGCTGCGCCTCGGCGTGCCAGCCGGGCTGCAGTCTTCCATGTACAGCCTGTCCAATATGTTGATTCAGGTCGCCATAAATTCCCTGGGAACCGTGGTCGTCGCCTCCTGGGCGATGAGTGGAAAGACGGATGGCGTATACTGGGCGGTCTCAAACGCCATGGGCGCCGCGGTTACCAGCTTCATCGCCCAGAATACCGGCGCGGGAAAAACAGAACGGGTCCGGCAATGTGTTCGACAAGGATTGATTCTGGACTTCGTCATCACCGCGGCAATCAGTACCTGCCTGATGCTTTCCGGAATTCCTCTGCTGCGGATCCTAACTCCAGACGAAGCCGTAGTCACTACGACATACACGATCATGTCCTGCTTCGTGCCCTTCTATTTCATCTGGGTTCTGGTGGAAGTACTTTCCGCAGTCCTACGCGGCGCGGGCGATGCCATCCGCCCGGTAGTAATCATCGCCATCGGGATCTGCCTCTTCCGCGTCGTCTGGATTCTGACTGTCTTCGCCTACTTCGGCACTCTTGAATCACTCTGTCTGTCCTACACCGTATCCTGGGCGATTACGAGCATTGCACTCGTCGTCTACTACAGAAAAGCCCGCTGGATGGACCGGCAGAGAATGGTGGGCTGAAACACAACAATTTCATAAAAAGAGGATCGGTCAGACAAAACCGATTCTCTTTTGTATGCGATTCTTCGCATATCCCCTGGTTCAGTACAGGCATCCGGACAGCCCCGGATGTTTTCTTAATTCTCCGCCACGGGTATCCGCACTTGAATGGAAGCATTGTCGATGATGAAGGAGTAGTCGTAGTCTATGGCATCGCTGTCCTTTGTGATGTCCACATTTTCAAAACTCTCGTCTAGAAACGCGCGATAGGGATCCCATGTTGTAAGGATCAGCCACAGATGATGGCCCGGAGCCACGGTATACACAGTCGGCTGCAAATAAAAGGTATAGTCGTAGAATTCGCCTGCTTCCAGGCGCACGGTGTCCGTATACATGGAGGAATCATACCCCTGGCCCGGATTGGTCAGATCCGTCCAGCCGTAGCAGACCACTTTGACCGTTGTATAGTCCTGTACATATTCTTTGATCTCGGTTTCGCCCCATGAGCCAGGTCCCTTGTATTCCCCTATAACACGCACTGGCAGGCGCCGCCCCAGGCGGTCTTTCAGCATGTATGCCTCGAAAGGATTGCCTTCGTCATCAAGGTCCGCCAGCACGGCGGTGATCATCAGCCCTTCATACTCCGTGATCTCTGAAGACAGGCGCAAATGGACTTCTGGAACGCCGTACACCGTCGTCTCCTCCGGGAGCTCCAGGGCATACTTGGCGGCATGCTTGTCCGGAAGCGAGAAATAATAGGAGTCCCGCATTTCCACACTGGACATTTCCGGATTCTTCTCCTGAATATACTGAACAGCAACTTTGGCCAGTCCCTTGGAAGAGACAACCCTGCGGGCACCCTCATAAGCAGCCATCGCATCAATATACGAAAAGCTCCGCCAGGAATCATATCCGGTCCAGCTACCGTCTATGTTGGACTGTGCGAGCACAGCGGGCATATTCTCCGCTCCGTTGTCGATGCCATACAGATAATGCGCCAGCCAACGGACTTGAATCTCGTTCCAAAGCTCGCCATTTACAAGCGTATTACTGGGCACTGCGTGCCCATCCTGATGCAGCACTATCTTACAGACGGCGCCCGCCTTTTCAAAAGCCTGCGCCATCAGGTCGGCCTGCTTTGTAGTGACGTTGAAATCGTTCAGCCCCTGCACGATCAGCGCGGAACAATGGATATTTTCCCAATCCTTCGAATAATCCGACTCTTCCCAGATTGGCCCATAATTGCCGTTCGTCTTTTTCTGATCCTGCGAGATCTGCCAGAGCCAGGAACCGTACTCCTTGTTGCTCACTGTCCAGTCCCTGTCCAGGAAAGTTCCTCCGCAGTTGTACGCAGAAAGTGTATCAGCGTAATTGACGTTGAAAATCGTGGGAACGCCCTGAGAGTTGGTATAGTCGTACCAGCTGGCAATACCTGCGATTGGAATGATCGTTTCCAGTCCCTTGACACCGGTACACGCAACTTCGTAAGGGATCGTTCCGCCATAAGAGCATCCAATCATCGCGACTTTTCCGTTTGACCAGTCTGCCTCAATTTCGATGCAGTTTGTCCGGTCTGTATAGGCGCGGCGGTCTCCTGCCAGCCATTCCACCACAGCCTTGTGACTGTCCCGCTCCAGATGAGTTCCACAGAGTTCAAACCCTTCAGAGCCATATGTACCAATGCCTGCGGCTTCAACCACCGCAAACCCCCGTACGAGATCATAGTCATAACTGGTTATATAGCTGAAGCCCTGCTCGCCAGATACGGGCACCTAGTAATTCCAATCTTCTTCCGGACGAACCAGCGCCGCAGCTTCCAAGGTGGTCATCTTTCCCGCCGGCTCCCGCTTCGCACACGCACGATACAGATCATTGTAATCGAAAGGCATTTCGTTATAGAGCATTTCAAGGTTCGTGACGATCTCCTCATAGGTCCCTGCGCCATAAGGCGTCGGATCATAAATCGTCCCTGCCTTGTACTTCCCTTCTACTGCTATGCGGGGCACCTGCACGAGAGCTTTCACGAGATCCGCCATGCCGTCCCCGTCTGTGTCATTGTCCGTTTCCACATAAACACAGAACCGTAGGATGTCGCTGTCTTCGTTTGTATAAGCGGGATCCCGTGGATCCGAATACTTGAGCATGGGAAGAAGTGTTCCATTTTCCACGCGGAGGACCCCGTCCCCGTTATCCGCGTTCGCCGCTTCTGCTGCACAAAGCAGAAGAGCAGCGCACAGCATCGAAATCCTTTTCTTCATCTTCTTTTCCAGCATTTTTCTCCCTTGCATTAAAACAGATGATTGATGTAGTCCGTCATCGCATTGCGGTCATAGAAGTGCTCGACCCTATCAATATAGTAATCCGGCTCTACACCCTGATCGATATCATAGAAAGAGCCGTTTTTCAAGAAAGACATCCTCTGCGCACTGGAGATCTGAAAAACGGCGCCGGAAGCCGTAGAGAGAGGCTGAACAACGCAGCTTCCTCCGCCGGCGGTCTTCCCAAGCAGGGTAACTCTCTGAGAAGACTTCAGCGCAGCAGGTACCAGATTTCCGCATGAGAAGCTGACAGGAGAAATGAGGCAGTAAAGATTTTTATCCACGACCGTGTCTTTCTCATCAAAGCTGCGATCTAGGTTCACGTCAGCTCTATAAATTGAAGTGGACATGGCACCGGTGGACATATCCTTCACGCTGAAGGGCGCATCCCCCATGAACCATCCCAGTACAAAAACCGCCGCATCCACAGCGCCGCCCCTGTTGCAGGACAGGTCAAGCACCACATTTTCGATAGGGCTCCCCTCTCGGGTTATCTGACTATGTGCGTAGATAATCAACCCCAGCGTATCATTCGGAATATCTTCCCCGTTCTCCGCCGCTGCATAATAAGCCTGCCCATAAAAATCAGAATCGAACGAGTCAAACGTTACGTATGCCGTGTTGCCTACTTCCTCATAATACGGGCATCCGTCAGGATAGGCATTTTCCCTCGCCGTACGATACAGCTTGGCATGATCTTCGTATTTCCGATTTGCTAAGCCGTTACTGTTTTTGATTGGCTGCACACCGGCCAAACTTGAGAATTCGTTGAAGCCAGAATGTAAGTCATCCAAATAATAATCAAGGAACTCTTTGAGGGCCTTGTCCGCCTCCGTGGGATCGGTCGAAGCAAGTGCCTCATCAAATCCGATTTCATAGAAAGTCTGTGCAAACCGCTTGATATCATGGGGCTCCTTGAGGCCATAAAAATTATCCAGCACCAAGCAGAGCTCGTAATAAGTATAGTCTGAAACCTCCTCGCTGCGCTTCGCAGTGGGTGCAGAATAATAGAGATCTGCGAGATCGGTGTACTTTCCTTCTTCTTGATCCCAAAGCTCGTCGTCCCCCGCGAGAAAGAGCGCCTCTCCATTAAAGAGGAAACCCCTTTTTGTACCGGGATAGAAGAGGATATCATTTATTGTCTGAAGCGGAATGTAATACTCGCCATCCTGCAGGATCAGATCAATCCCATAAGCGTCTAGATCGAAAGTCTTCACGTCGCCGTAACGGTCAAAAGACGCTTCTTTGTCGCGCAGAATAATCTGCGTCCTTCCCTCTTCGTCGAAACCTGGCTCGGTGACCAGGTCGATCAGCGTCGTGTCTTTCGAGTTATGAAGGAATGCGTTGAAATCGTCAAAAGTGATCGTATTCTTGTCAAAGTCAAACTCCGCATGATAGTCGTTTTCCCGGCTGAGTTTTACTATTTCACCATCGTAATTGATAGACAGTTCAAAGCCAGAGTCATTACCTTCTTCGTGATAGAGGAAATACATGATCTCTGCCATATCATTGATTCTCATAAACGGCAGATCCGAAACCTCGTCCAGAAAATAGAGCTGAACAGGTTCGGTCAGCTTCACATCCACTTTCCCGATATACGCAGGATACTCGCGCACTTCGATGGTATGCTCCTCTGCAAGTCCAGCAGCAAAGATACAAAGCAGGAGCACAAGGCAAACTGAAAAACCTATTTTTATCATAGAAACTCCCCCTTCCAATTTAGATCATTATACTATCATAAAGACAAAAAGTTAATAAAAAGCGCCCCCGGTATAAGGGGGTGCTTTTCTGTGTGGGATCCGGCAGCGTCCTACTCTCCCGGGCCGTCTCCAGCCAAGTACCATCGGCGCTGAAAGGCTTAACTTCTGTGTTCGGGATGGGAACAGGTGGATCCCTTT
>JAIKWN010000108.1 GCA_024684665.1 Clostridiales bacterium
CACGGCATAGCAGGTCAGCGCCGCGTTTTTGACGGCGCTGCGCACGAGATCGGTCTCCCCCTCCTGCAGCGTTCCTTCCATCCGGGAAAACACGCGCAGGAAGAAGAGAACGAAAGCGGCAATGATCAAGAGCTTTGCGAAATCCCGTTTCATGGGCGTTTTCCTTTCCGCCTTGGCTGTCCGATCGCGTTACATCATCGCGGTCAGGATCCCGGCCATGGGCAGCATGACGGACAGCAGGATGGCCCCGATGACGACGGACAGGAGCGCAATGAGCGTCGGCTCGATGATGGAGACCAGATAGGAAATGCTCTCCTCCGCCTCTTCCTGCGTCTGTTCCGCGATTTCCGCCATTACGATGTCTTCCCGCCCGGCGGCGATGCCGACCCGCACCATACGCGACTGCAGTCCGTCAAACAGCTGCGCCTGCTCCAGCGCGTCCGCGAAAGAATCTCCCGCGATCAGCCTCTCGTGGATCCCGCGAACCTTTTCCGCCGCCTCCCGGTCCGAAAGGACATCCGGCGTGACGGAAAGGGCTTCTTCAAGCGGAAAACCGCTACCCAGCATCATGGAAAGCACGTCCGCCACGCGAGAAGCTGACAGGCGGAAGAGCACCCGCTGCACCGGCGGGACATGCTGGATGAGAAAGGCGACAGTCTTGTCATGGCCCTTCGTTCGCAGGAGGACGGAAATGGTAAGCACAGCCAGAAGCGTAACAGCTACCAGCACGAGGACAAGCCATCCGAGCCCCGTCCCCAAGCGTATCATTGCCGTTCCAGAGGCGCCGACGCCCGTTCCCATGCTGGCGAGTACGCGCCGGAACACAGGCAGGACCCGCAGCAGCATGATGAGAACGATGACCACCAGCATAACCCCGAGGCTGAGTGGATAGGTCACGGCAGCGGCAATTGTGCGCTTCACCCGGTCTTCCCGGGCGTAATAGCGCGAAAGGCCGCGCATGACCCGGGGCAGCTGGCCCGCGCGTTCGCCGATGTCCGCCATCTCCGTCATGTACGCAGGCCAGCGGGGATCCTCCCGCAGCGCTTCCGAAAGCGAACCGGATTCGTTCACCTTCCGGGAAAGCTGTTCATACTGCTCCGCATGAGATTCGCCCGCAGCGGCTTCGGCGAGGGTTTCCATGCCGTCACCAAGCGGCAACCCTGCCTCAAGAATCACCGCGGTCTGCTCCGCGAAGACCGAAAGCTCCCGACTTCCCATTTCCTTACTTCGCATATCCGTTTCCTCCGATCTGACCTCTCAGTTTCGCTTCATTCGACAGTATTCGCCGCAACAGGCGGAAGCGTCAATACATCCGCTCCACGGTGTAGTTTTTGACCTTTCCAATGGCAGCAATGGCCGCCGTGGGGTCGAAGAAGTATTCCTTGTCGCCGATTTTCGTGACCGTCCACGCATGATACTGCTTGTCCGCATAGCCGATCACCAGGCGTCCTGGCAACCCCGCCACCCGCAGCATGCAGCAAGTGATGGCGGAAAGATCCTGACAAATGCCCATCTTCTTTTTATACGCTCCTTCAATGTCCGGCAGCATACCGGCACTGACCGTGGCCGCCCGGATGAAATCGTAGAGGAACGTGCTTTTCACAAACTCGCATACCGCCCGGTAGCGATCCGTTTCATCCTTCTTTCCAGCGGTCAATTCGTCGCTCTTCTTCACTGCCTCGAAAGCAATTTCGTAATTCACGTACTGGTTCGGAACAAGATAGGCCGCGTCTTCCCGGGTAAGCTTTACATTCAAGTTTGCTTTTCCCTCTTGGGAATACTTCTTCCCAGTGACGTTTTCGAAAAGCACGACGCTGTATTTTCCGCTGCCCAACTGAAGCGGGAACACTTCGTCATTGCCCCGGTTGTTCAGATCATAGGTCATAGTTTCTTTGCCCTTGGTGATCCTCAGTTTCAACCGGTGCTTGCTTGCCTTCTTGATACGGCAGAGGATGTAACCGTCCTCCATATGGGAGGAGTCAACCACCAGTTTCCCCGCTTTTTTCGTCTTGCTGCCCGCCTCCGGCCATACCGCGCTTGCGGAATCAGCCAGAGCGGCAGGCAGAAAGAACGCCGCCGCAAGGACCAGCGCAGCCCATCGGGCCGCCCTTCGCACTGTCAACATGCCCCTGCTCCCATCTTCCGTAGTTTCGGATTTCCTGCTGATATATCGTCTTAATCGTATCGTATCAACCGCCGTTTCGGTTGTCAATCCTCTGCGCCCATCTTCACAAGAGTTCCATTTCATTTTCCCGCCGACGACATTTCTTCCGTGCGCGCGATGACAGCGGCGACAGCATCCATGGCGGCGGCACGCAGCCCGCCCTTCTCCAGCGCATAAATCCCGCGGATCGTGCTACCTCCGGGGGAACAGACCGCATCTTTGAGGGCACCGGGATGTTTCCCGGATTCGAGAATCATCCTGCCTGCGCCAACAAGCATCTGTCCCGCCAGGCGATAAGCGGTCTCCCGCGGGAGGCCGCCGGCGACGGTCCCATCTGCCAGGGCTTCCGCAAAAAGATACGCAAAGGCAGGACCGCAACCGGAGACCGCATTCGCGGCGTTAAACGTTATTTCGGGCACCGTCTCCACTCTGCCCGCGGAAGAGAAAAGGTCCCACGCCCAGGAAAGCTCTTCCTTCGTGGCATCCGTCTTTTCCGAAAAGAGTGTCATGCCCGCGCCGACGGAAAGCGGCGTATTCGGCATCACCGGAAGCACCCTAGCGTCCTCTGGCAGGGCCGCCTTCAGGCGCGCAAAGTCCCAGCCGGCCATTACGGAGAGCACAAACCGCCCGGCGAGCGCTTCTCCCATTTCCTTCAATACTACTCCCGCCTGTTGCGGTTTCACCGCCAGCACGATCCGCTCGCAGCGCTCTGCTACTGCTTTTGCACCTGGCAGCAGGCGCACACCTTCCGGCAAGCCCTCTGTCCCCTTTTCGGGATGCCGTCGACAGATGAAAATCTCCTCCGGCGCTACGAGGCCGCTCCGCGCCGCCGCGAGAAGTACGGCGCCACCCATATTTCCCGCCCCGATAAAACCGATATTCAATACAGTTTCCTCCGTTTCTTTGCTTTATATTACCTTTAATCCTATTATTGCATAAAGCTGTATTAAGGCGCAAGATTTGTTTCCCTGGAATGAACACAGAAATTCAGAAAAGGATTGTGACTGTCATAGATGTTCAAATCTGCTATTTGTTATAATCGGAGATTCTATTTTATATGAAAGGAGCCGCTGCAGGCTTGTATTTTTCGCAGCAACTCCCCAATACGCTATTTACTGCCATCGTTTCGAGAGGTACTCTTTTACTTTTCAACAAAAATTACGACGTTTCCTATATGCTCAGCGACTTCCTCTCTGGAAGCGCCAAAAAATCATAACGCTGTCCGTACACAAATCGAATACATCCCGAATCGTGTCAGAAAGATAGTTTTCAAAAACACTCTTTTTATATACAGTCGCCTGAATTGTGCAATCACGGCACTTGGTGCTTACGGTCAATTCCGTTAAGGGCAAGTATTGTACGCACTGCATAGAATACCATATAGTAAGCGCGATTCGCGGATAAGTTACCCCCCAAGCTCCAAAAGCATTTTAGCGTCTTTCAGCGCCACATCCGCTTTTTCTATACGAAGTCTGGAAAGCGCTTTCCTGTTTTCAAGCGGCATAGCGTACTCCTTCCGTACAGACATTCCAATAGAATGGTAAACCCTTTCTACTGTATTGTTGGAACAGTTTCAACGGCTTTATTGTAAAGGAAGTCATACGGTCATTTTTAAGGCTGAGTTCATTGACAATCCTTGAAATCGTGCGGCGTCAGGAGGTAATCTGTAGCCAATCCAGATCAACTGTAAGGAAGATGTCAATATCGGACTCGTCATGGAAATCCCCGCTCGCGTAGGAGCCGTAGAGAGATAGGCATCATGAATCGACACCGGGAAAGCTTCTGAACAGCTCCGACAGACTTCGCCCAGTGCCCAAATTGCGTTTCCCCCGCGCATATCGACATCTCCTTTCTTAATTATTTGAAATTCTATTTTGTCATATGATATGTCTATTCTCAAGAATAAGGCTTTCTTCAAAAGCTCTTGTTTTGGGTTCCGGAATTGACGGAACTCTTCTTTTGCAGTATGATGTTTTTGGAGAATTATACTCGGAAGAAACGGGCGGAGGCAAGACCCGTTCAAAGTAAAGATTCAAACCAAAGAATCAAACCGGAGAGGTGATATTGTGACCATTGCGGATATGGTGCGGATTCTGAACGCCAGAGTGCTGTTGGGTAAGGATAAACTGGACACCCCGGTTTACACAGCCTGCTGCTCCGATCTCATGAGCGACGTGCTCGCCTTCGTGGACGAAAAGACCGTTCTCATCACCGGGCTTACCAACCCGCACGTCGTGCGCACAAGCGAGATGCTCGATCTCAAGTGCCTCGTCTTCGCCCGAGGTAAAGTGCCCACGGAAGACATTCTGGAGAGCGCGGAGGAGCAGGGTCTCGTCGTCATCACCACCAAGGCCACAGCCTTCTCGGCCTGCGGCATGCTGTACGAGGCGGGGCTTCGTGGCGTGCCCGTGCCCATGGGCTGGGATACGGAGAATAAATAATGGAAGAGCTGTTTCGCATGGATTATCCCGTGAAAACGGCTGACTATTCCAGCGCCGGCAAGGCCAGTGCGGATATTAAGCGGCGGCTGAAACAGCTTGGCGTTGGCGGGGACGTGCTGCGGCGGGTGGCCGTGGCCTCCTACGAGGTGGAGCTGAACCTGGTCATCCATTCCCTTGGCGGTGTTCTGACTCTGTCCGTCTTTCCAGACGCGGTGCAGCTTGTTTCCGCCGATGTGGGCCCTGGTATCGCCGACCTGTCCCTCGCCATGCGGGAGGGATATTCTACGGCCAACGAAGAGGCCCGTTCCCTGGGCTTCGGCGCAGGCATGGGCCTGCCGAACATGAAGCGCAACGCCGACGAGTTCGACATCACAAGCGAGCCGGGCGCCGGTACAACGATCACCATGCGGTTCCGACTCGCCTGATGAACGGAGCCCGATTTATGGGGAGGAATACGCCATGCAGGAGGAAAAACGCTATCATTCCGTGCGGCTGGACAAAAGCCGCTGCAAGGCCTGTACGAACTGCCTGACCCATTGTCCCACCGCCGCCATCCGCGTCCGGGGCGGCTGCGCACATATCCTACATAACCTCTGCATCGACTGCGGAGAATGCATCCGCACCTGCGAATACCAAGCCAAAGTAGCCTTTACCGATTCTATCGCCAATATCAAGGCGTTCAAATACGCAATCGCCCTGCCCGCACCCTCCCTGTACGGGCAGTTCCGTGGGCTTACCCGGCCGGAATACGTGCTGGAGGCCCTGAAGCGCATAGGCTTTGACGACGTGTTTGAAGTAGCGAGGGGCGCGGACATCGTGACGAGGGCTATCCGAGAGCGCCTGCGCGAGCCAGGACTTCCGAAACCCATGATTTCCTCCGCTTGTCCCACGGTGGTGCGCCTCATCCAGGTGCGCTTTCCGGAACTCATCGACCATATCGTGGACATCCGCCAACCCATGGAGGTGGCGGCCAGTGTCGCAAGAGCGGAATTCTGTCGCAAGACGGGCTGCAGCCCGCAGGACGTGGGATGCTTTTTCATCACGCCCTGCCCCGCGAAGATGACGGCCATCCGCTCGCCCATCGGGCAGGAGAAGTCGGAACTGGACGGCGCCATCTCCATGATGGAGATCTACGGCCTGCTACTGCCGCATATCAATGAAATGCTCTCTGATCCGGATTATATCCCGGCTACCAGCTTTGGCGTCGGATGGGCTATCTCAAACGGGGAGGCCTCCGCAGTCTGCCCGGACAGCAGCCTCTCGGTGGATGGCATCCAGAACGTGATCCGCGTACTGGAAGAGGTGGAAAACGACAAACTCTCCGACCTCACCTTCTTGGAAGGGAACGCCTGCGTGGGCGGATGCGTGGGAGGGCCGCTGACCTTTGAAAACAACTACGTCGCTAAAAATGCGATCCGCCGGATCGCCAGAAGCATGCCGCAGCTCCATCCGGACGCGGCGATCCCTGGTTCCCTGTTGAACAAATATCCGACAAAAAATGATGTGAAATTCGCCCCCAACCCGGCAGATCAGCTGGATTCCAATATGATCGAGGCCATGCGCAAGATGAAGCGGATGAATGAGATCATGGAGCATCTGCCCGGCTACGACTGCGGCTCCTGCGGCGCACCTACCTGCCAGACCTTTGCGGAGGACATCGTGCGGGGTTATTGCACCGAAATGGACTGCATCCACTTGCTCCGCGACCGCCTGAAAGTCATGGCGCAGCAGATGGTGGAGCTGGCGCAGACGCATAAAGAATGAATCCGGCAATCCAGGAAACTACAAGTAACTCCATCCAGTACCAGATGATTCACCATAGATGAAGCCGTATATGGCGCTGATTTTTGGACCACGAATGTGAACATCGACGTGGAATTCGCTGAAAACCGAAGTTAACGCACTGTGAATTTAACTGCACTAGCCCTTCCCTGTCCGTTTCCACTCCTGTCATCCCGGAAGTGATGGATGCGAACCTCAGCCTGAGTCTCTTTCTTTGATGGAAAGTGCGGACTCTTCTCCGGCTGCGTGAGAGTGATCGTTTCTTCCCCAAAAGGAAGTCAAACGATGAACTATTGCAAAAAGCACAACAATTGCTATTTTGAGAAACTTGAAACGGCCGTAGCCGGTCAATAAAGACAAGGAGGGGTCGCCTTGGCGCAGAAGATACGCATCCAGATGATGAGCAGTTTTGCCGTTTATCTGGACGAGATTCGGATGGAAACTCAAATCGGAAAGAGTAGGAAGGGCGTCAGCCTGCTGGAAATGCTCATCCTGGCGCGAGGAGATCCCGTAGATAATCGGAAACTGTATGAAAGCCTCTGGGGAGACGAGCAGACGGGCAATCCGGAAGCCGCCTTAAAAACGCTGATCAGCAGGTTGCGCGCCTCCATGAACCAGCTTCAGGATGGCTTTGGCGGCTGCATCGTCGCGAACCGGGGCTCTTACCGCTGGGAAAGCCTTCCCGGTGTCACGGTCGATGTTCTTGAAATCATGGAGATTTTCGACCGACTGAACGCAAAGCCTGACGAAGAGGAACGAACTCGGTTGACCCAGCAGCTGTTATCCCTGTATACCGGAGACCTCCTGCAGTACAACGCCTCTGAAGAGTGGCTGGCCGTGCAGGAAACCGACCTTCATAACCGCTATATGGAGGCTATTTACGCCCATCTTTCGCGTCTGCGCGAAGCGGGAGAGGACGAGGAAATCTGCCGCGTCTGCCGGATTGCACTCGAAGTGGACCGGTTTGACGAGCGGTTGCATATGGATCTGATGGATGCCCTCGTACGCACTAACCGAGCAAGCGATGCCATGGCTCAGTATGAGCACGCGATGCGCCTGTCCACCCGCTATCTAGGAATCCAGCCCTCTGAGGCGTTGCGGGATTACTACTCCCGCATCGCGAAAACCAGCCGGCTTCTAGAAGGGGACATGAAGCAAATCCGGGAGGAACTGGAGAAGGCAAACAGATCCGGTGGTGCCACGGTATGCGAATATGGCGCTTTTCGCGAAATCTATGGCATGCTGATGCGCAACCTGAAGCGTCTCAGCGTTTCCGTTTTTCTAGGCGTCATCACTATCTCGGACGTTGGAGAAGGGCGCACGGACAGCATTCGCCAAGATAATCGAATGAACACGCTGATCGAAATCATGCGTACAAGTCTCAGAAGCGGCGATACAATCACCCGTTATTCCCCGAATGTTGCGGCATTATTGCTGCCGACAGTGAATTACGAAACGGGCAGGATGGTCGTTGAACGGATCCGTAGCCGCTTCTTTTCACGCTATCCGAGATCGGACATCCGTTTTGAATACCGGATTTCTCCTTTGAGTGCAGATGCAGGACAGGGAGAAAGTCCGCCGAAAGAGATGTAACCGTTATGTAACCAATTTTGCGGTATACTAATTTGGTTTCAGAAAAGCAGAAACTCCTGCGGAAAGGGGTGGCATATGGAACGGGAGAGAGAACCACGCCTGATGTTGCGAGGGCTGCGCATGAGCACCGTCAATCTTCTCATCTGCGCGGTGACCGTGCTGCTTTTTCTGCTTCTGATAATCCTAACTGGACAGGTAGCAGATTGCGGTCGGGATATGCAGGAGACTGCCGGACGCATCATCCTTGTCCGGCAAAATGCCGGTTCTAGCCCGGAACCCTCTGAGATTCTGGTGCAGCTGGAGGAAACCGCATCCCGCCACTCCCGCCTGCTGATCTGGCAAAGGGTGATTCTTGTAGTCCTTCTTTTGTTTATGCTGTTCGTTGTCCTCTTCTATTCACGAATTCTCCTCCTGCCGCTTCGGGAGAGCGTACATCGTATCCGCGCAGGAGAAAGAATTCCGGAGCAGGGCGTATTTGAAATGCGGTTCTTGGCCAGGAGTTTCAACGAGTTTTCGCACAAAAGCGAATCCAGCCAGAGGGAGCTTGCGTATTCCGCCAGTCACGACGCGTTGACCGGCTTGTACAACCGAAGAGCGTTCGAAGACTTCCGGAAAGAGCTGGACGAGTCCACGGTCGGCGTTCTATTTATCGACATCGACCGCTTCAAAGAGATCAACGATGAAAACGGTCACCAAACGGGTGACGCGGCGCTGGTTCGGGTGGCACAGGTGCTGAAAGCTTCCTTCCGCACGGGTGATTTCGTTTGCCGGTTTGGAGGAGACGAATTCTGCGTCATTATGGCTGCTGCTTCGTCAAGGCTCACCGGCCTCGTTACAGCTAAGATGAAGGAAATCAACGCGCAGCTGAGCGTTCCGGAGGGGGACTGCCCAGCCTTAAGCATTTCAGCGGGCGTAGCTTTCGGCGACCGGAAAAATCCGACAGACGACATTTTCCAGGATGCAGATACAGCCCTGTATCGTGTGAAACAGAATGGACGCAGTGGCTGCGCATTTTACTGATATAACTGATACTGCTTGATTCAATTCAGTAAAAGATTTAATCCAGCAAAAGACGGATGAAACCACGACAGAGCGGCGGCGCCGCGGAAAGGGAAAAACTGTGCTGACAATCGATGCGTTGCGCCGGTTCGGTGCGAATGTGGAAGAAGGCGTCGCCCGCTGCATGGGCAATGAGGCTTTTTACCTTCGCATGGTTGCAATGGCAACTGACGACAAATATCTGAAACAGATACAGGCGGGGTTTACCGCGGGCAATCTGGAAAAAGCGTTTGAAGGCGCTCACGGCATGAAGGGCGTGATGGCAAACCTTGCGATCACGCCGGTTCTTACCCCGGTAGCGGAGCTGTCCGATTCCCTCAAGGCTCATAAGGATATGGACTACGCGCCGCTGCTTGCCGAAACAGAGAAGAAGTTTTTAGAATTTGCCGCGCTGGTGAACGGATGATTTGCCAGAAAGCGGAACTGCAGAATCGGAGGTTTGCCATGATGATTTCCGCGCGTTCGGGAAAGTGTGCCGCGCTTGTCCTTTTCTTTATCTTTCTGCTCATTTGTTCTGCTTCTGTCTTGACTTGCGGTTTAGCAGAGGCATTTCCGTCCGGAGAGGCATTTCCCTCCGGGGAGATGTTCCCGCAGCTTGAGCCCGTCCCCGCAACATCAGCTGCCGTACCGGAAAATGGAGACGAAGCAGACGGAACAATAAAGAATCTCCTTTCTACTCCATCTAGAGAAATCGTAACGTCAAATCTCACCGTCACGCCTCGAGGAACCGACGAGGCAGAGCACAGCTTCGCGCAGCGTCTCACAGCCTGGGCCGAAAACGCCCGCACCATCCTCACGACGACAGGCAGAACAATGCTTCTGGATGAAAAGACGCCGGTCTACACACTTTCGTCCTCCGCTGCATACCGGACAGAAGAAACCGCTTTCCTCTCTTCTCCCGGCTCCATCTCCGGACTGGAACAGGCTGCAGCGCAGCTGCTAGGCGAACTGAACGCCAACCAGCAAAGTCTCTCTTTGGATCCGACCGTCGAGAAACCATTCCGCGGAGCCTTTGTACCCACCGGATTCACACTCCAGCTCTTCCAAACCGTCAACGACGCCAACGGTGTCGTCTGCATGGACTGTGCCATCTTGTCCCTGACGGATACGGGTGGAAACCCCTTGGAGGATCCCGCCTACGCCATCGTGCGTTTTTTCGAAGAGGGAAGCGACGAGGTGATCTGCTGGCTGTCCGCCGATCTTGAGATGACGCAACTGATCGCCCAGATGAACCAAATCCGTACTTCCGGCACGCAGGGACTTTCCTACAGCACGACGTCCGAAGGGGAGACCGCGCCAGACTGGAGTAGCATCGTGAAGACTATTGGAAACGGAAGCGCCTACAATCCGGACGCCTCCGGCTTTACGATGGGGCAGTCCACCGCGCCGGTGCAAGCCGGGCAAGGAACCTTTGATGCCGACGGAACGTTCGGCATGGTCGGCGCCTTCGATCCCGCTGCTTCCTCGGATACCGCCTTCTTCGATCCCGCCATGGCGACGCCGGAGCCCGAACCCGCTGTACAGTACGTCTCGGTCAAGGAAGGCGTCACCGCTGCCAGCATCCGCGAATCGCCCACCACGAATTCGAAGCGCATCGCCATGGCGTATCCCGGCGTGCAGTATGAGTTCCTAGGCGTCACGGATTACAGTTGGATCACGATCATGACGCCGGACGGACTGTACGGCTACATCTCCCCAAAGCTCGTCGGCCCTCTCCCGGGCGAGGAAAACGGCCGCCGCGTCACCGTGACAAAGAGCATGACGATCCACGAGGAACCGACCTATTACAGCAACGAGCCTAGTTCTGTCCGCTCAGGTCACAGTTATTATGTGATCAACGATAAACTGGAAGAATGGGTGCAAATCCGCAATACGGACGGATCCATCGGATATGTCAACCGCAAATATATCAGGTAAATCAACTTTCTTTCCCAGATTTGGAGAAACATAGGAACTTCTGGCGCCCCGGTCCAGAATGCAGCAGAGAAAAGCCGCGCTGTCCGGGGCGTCGTTATGTTCTACTATCTCCGTACTGTCGAGGATCTCCGTGAGATACGCCTCGTCCGTGCCGGAGAGAAAGACGATGTTCCGCCAGCTTCGGCAGCTGCCTGTTCTGTTCCAGAGACTTCGCGCATCACGTCACTGTAAAAGTGCAGCATTTCTTCCTTGTCCGCATTCCTTCCCTTCCTCCATCTTGCGGAGGGCTTTTCTTTACTTCCTAGGTTTTTTCGCTTTTGAGAATCACCTCCGTTCTCCTGCGCGGATTATACCGCGTTCAAACGGTCACCCTCACCGGAAATTTCCCGCGTTCCGCCCGCAGCCTGTTTTGTCATTTGCCGCCTAACGGAACTGATGATGAGATCCGGACAGATTACTGAACTTCACAGGGGATAAAAAGCCCTCCATTCCGGCGTTCTTCTTCCGCGCCGTAATGGAGGTCTTCTTATGGTTGGAAAAGCTGCGGGTATTCGGAAAGATTATTCAGCAAGCGCTTCTTTTACAGCCTCAATGATCCCGCGGCTCGTCACCGTTCCGCCGGAAACGACGTCCACGTCAACGGAATTGGCTGCCACAATGCGTTCCGGCATAACGCGCAGCGCGCGGGCGCTGACACCGGGCGTCTCCGAATTTTCGAGGATCGTTACCTCTTCGATCACGCCGTTGTTTTTCTTCACTTTGACGGCGATCTTTGTACCGCCCATGCCCTGGCCGTAGCCGATGGACTCGCCTTCCGCCAGTTCGTAGGTCTTCGCTTCGGCAGCCGCCTTCTCAAAGGGCTCCTTGCCTTCCATTACACTGGCGGGATCGTTGTCGTCCTTGGGAGCGGACGCATTCTTTGCCGCGACGCGGCCGAAAGCCATGCCGCCGCCGATGTTGCAGCTCGCCTGATAGCAGTTGCTCCAGACGTCACCCAGCTCGCCCGCTTCATAGAGATGCGGGATCGGGTTGCCGTCAAGACCGATGACTTCCGCATTTACGTTGCGTTCCGGTCCGCCCTGCGTGTTGACCACGGCGGGCACCATTGCGATCGCGTAATACGGGCCCTCGGCGGCGAATACTTTCATGGTTTCGATGTTGCGCCCAAAGAGGATGTCCTCCCCGCGCTCCATCATCTCGTTGTTGAGTGCGATGGTCTTTTCAAGGTTCCCGGCAGGAACGCCGATCTTTTCAGCCAGTTCCGCCAGGGTATCCGCTTTCAGGATCCAGCCGCTTTCCAGTTCTTCTGCGTTGTTTTCGCTGAACTGCTTATGCAGCGCGCCCTTGTCCATGATCTCCTGGTCCATGATGGCCCAGACCTTGCTGGTAAAGGGCGTCGGCACGATATCGCCATGGAAGAAGCTCTTTCCGTGATGAGACTTGTCCGCCTCGTTCATGAAGCGCGTTCCGTCATTACCGACCATGATCGTGCCTTTGGCTGCCAGTCCGCGCTGCGTGCCGAAGACCTGCACACCCTGCGGATACCGGAAGTCGATATCGGCATAGACCATATTGCCCATGTGCCAGAGACGCGCGCCGGCTTCCATAGCCATGATAATGCCGTCGCCGGTGTTGAAGAGCGCGTTGCCCAGGGATACGAGGTTTGCTTTTACGCCGTTGTCCTGAAGCATCTGCTTATTGCTCTCAAAGCCGCCGCAGCAGAGCACGACGCCATTGCGGGCACGGATCTTAACAGTCTTCCCGTCCGTCTCAGCTTCGACGCCGTGAACGATCTTCGTCGCAGGGTCCTGAATGAGATGCTTTGCGGGAGACGAATACCATACGTCGATGTTGTCTCTCGCCTCAACCGCGCCTTTCATGCGGAAATACATATAGCCGTCTCCGCCGAAATCGCCGTTGCCGGTCATGGTCTGGATGGTGCCCGCGCCGGGCATCGCGGGGAATTCGATGTTGCCGCGATTCGTCGGATTTTCCATATGCAGGATATCCGTCATCCAGGCCAAGTTGTCGGTGAGGTTCGTGATGTACATCTCGATCATTTCGTCCGTCGGCGTCAGGAAGTCGCCGCGCAGAGCCTTCATATAGGTCACCGCGTTGTCGTGATCTTCCGGCGCGACATAGGCCATCCACTGCATGCAGACGCGGGAGTTGCCGCCCGCAAGCGCTTCCGGCGCCTTTTCCAGCAGCAGCACCTTTGCGCCGAGATCGGCCGCGGCGGTCGCCGTCGTAGCGCCGGACGCGCCGAAACCTATGACTATCACGTCATACTCGGCGTCCCAGTCAACCGTACTTTCGAAGCTCTCCGCGTCTGCAATGCCCGCAAGGCTCAGTGCGAGGCAGAGCATGAGGAACAGGGAAATGAGTTTCTTCATGAGTATCCCTCCTTCTTTCTGCAGATTATCTGCTGAAAACAATATACTATAATTGCCATACAAAAGCAATTGACATTCATTGCAGACGTCGCGTCTGTATGATATCATTCCGAATAAATCCACAGCGATCGGAGACAAGCATGATAAAACAGCCGATGGACAGAGGCAGGCAGTTTCTGGACAGATTCAAAACGGAATATGATTTCAAAACTTATGTGACTGCATCCGGTTCGCTCCTTGTGACCGTGCTTTTTGCTTTTTACAACGGCTTTCTCGGCGTTTGCCACGCCTCCGTATGGTACGGCACAATCTGCGCTTACTATATGATCCTCTCCCTCTTGCGCGGGACGATCATCGCCGCTGCAAAAAGAATCTCCCTGATGGAAGAGCAGGGGGATGCAAGAAACAGAGTTTATCTCAGGGTATCCATCCTGCTCCTGCTGCTGAATATTAGTTTGGTTATCCCCGTGGCCATGATGGTCAGACAGCAAAAGCCGGTCAACCTGACGCTGATTCCCGCAATTGCCATGGCCGTCTACACGACGTATAAAGTTACGATGGCATCCATCAACCTGAGAAAAAAGAACAAATCATCGGACAGCCTGGTCTGGCTGCTCCGGACGATCAATTTCATAGATGCCCTCGTATCGGTCCTCACGCTTCAGAATACCCTTATAATGGTCCAATCCGGCGGCGAAAGCCTCGCGATGCTACCCCTGACAGCGGTTTCTAGCGCTGCCGTATGGGGCGCTGTGCTGCTCTTATCCGTCGCCGCGATCCTGAAGGGGACCAGGCGGATGAACCGGGGCCTATAATAAAAAAGAGAAGATCAGAAGAACCCCTCAGATCTTCTCTTTTTGTATGTTTCGAGCTTCCTGTTAATTATGATTTATTCTCCCAGATGAGTTCCGCATCCGTCAGGTGCAGATACTCATATCCATCTTCCTCGTAGGTTTCAAGACGTCCCGTAACGACGATATCGGTTCCTTCCCTCGGGTATTCATCCGGCCAGACAGGCTCTCCCGAACGGACAAACTCAATGCCCTGGCTGCAGCAGGCAGCCGCGTCCGGAATGATACAGGCGTGATAAACCACTTCGCGCTCCGTATCTTCATAGGCGCTGTAGTATCCTGCTATTTTAATGATCTTTCCCAAATACGGTTCCGGTTCGACCATCATGTTGTAGACCTGGGAAAACACTACGGTCCCACTCAGTCTGGACAGATCCAAGTCCACTTTGTAATTCTTCGGGGCGGGCGGAATCGTATCCGCGGCTGAAGGCGCGGCACCGGTCGCAATTGCGGCCGCAAGACAAAGCGCCAGGATCGCCATGATCTTTTTCACTGGAAAACACCTCACTTTTCCCGTTCAACGACGGCATCAGTAAAACAGCAGGGCATATCCGGATCATTCTCATTCGCCGTCAGGCGGGCCGTGATCATGATATTCCCCCACAGCGGCGGATAATCTTCCGGGAACGCGAGCTCGTCGGCGGCCTCAAAGACCAGCACGGTTTCGCAGCAGCCCGTGTTGTCGCTGAAGATGATCCGCGCAAGGTCATGCTCCTCAGAATAATTGAATTTGCCTTTCAGCCGGAACAGCTTCCCGTCATAATCCTCCGGTGAACGGCAAACCTGCATCATCTGCGCGTACGTGATCCCCCGGCTGCAGGCGGACAAATCCACGTCAACGTCCTGTTCAGCCCTTGCGGACCCCAGCGCAAAGACCGCCGAAAGAATCCATGCTGTCAGTGCCAGCCTTCGTATGCTTTGAAACTTCATCCTCCTGTCCTCCTCCGTTTGATTATCTTCTTACTTTTGAGATGACGCAGAAAATCAGAAACGCGCCGATATCCACCGCCACGATGGTCGAGCCGACCGGCGTACCGGCAATGATGGAAACCAGGATCCCCGTCAGCGCGCAGCATACGGAAAGCGCAGCTGAGCAGACGGTTACGGAGCGGAAGCTTCTGAATACCCGCATTGCCGACATGGCCGGGAAGATGATGAGCGCCGAGATGAGCAGGGAGCCCACCAGATTCATGGACAACACGATGATCACCGCGATCACGACGGCGATCAGCAAATTGTAAGCCTCCACCCTGGTCCCGGCCGCCCTTGCGAAATCTTCGTCAAAAGTGACAGCAAAGATCTTGTTGTAAAAAAGGACAAAGATGACGACGACAGCGACGGACAGGATCGCGCACAGCCATACCTCCGCCTTTGTCAGCGTAAGAATAGAGGTCGACCCGAACAGCGTGGAGCACACGTCGCCGGACAGGTTTGTGGACGTGGAGAACAGGTTCAGCAGGAGGTACCCGATGGCCAGCGCTCCTACGGAGATCATGGCGATGGCCGCGTCTCCCTTGATCTTCGTATTCTGCCCGGTGCGCAGGAGGAGGATCGCGCAGAGGATGGTTGCCGGCATGACGAACAGCATATCGTCCGTCAAATGCAGGATGCCCGCGATGGCCATCGCACCGAACGCCACGTGCGACAGTCCGTCCCCGATAAAGGAGAAGCGCTTCAGCACGAGCGTTACGCCCAGGAGCGAGGAACACAGGGCGATCAGGATGCCCACGACCAGCGCGTACCGGACGAAGGGAAACTGCAGGTACATCCGGATGGTTTCAATCATTGTTCGGCACCGCCTTCCCGGATCAGGAATCGCCTGGCGAGCGGCGATGAAAGGTACGCTTCTTTCGTCCCAAAGAAAAGCTCCGTGCCTACATGCAGGATATGCGTCGCCTCCTGCACCGCGGCCGCCAGATCGTGTGAGATCATCATGACGGTGATCCCGTCCTCCCGGTTCAGGCGGCGGATCAGGGCGTACATCTCCGCGGTCACCTTCGGATCCAGCCCGGCGACCGGTTCGTCCAGGAGCAGCATCTTCCGGGTGGCGCAGAGCGCACGCGCCAGCAAAACGCGCTGCTGCTGCCCGCCAGACAGTTCCCGGTAACAGCACCCGGAAAGCGGCGTCAGGTTCATGCGCTCCATATTCTCTTTCGCAAGCTGTTTTTCGTCCCTGCCATAGAAGGGTTTTCTCCCGCATCTGGCCTGGCAGCCGGAAAGAACGATCTCCCGGACAGTCGCCGGGAAGTCCTTCTGAACAGCCGTCTGCTGGGGCAGGTAGCCGATTTCGGTCTGGCTGAGCCCGTCGCCAAAGGAGATTCTTCCGCCGATGGGCTTTTGCAGGCCGAGTATAGTCTTCATCAGTGTGGATTTGCCGGAGCCGTTTTCGCCGACGATGCACAGGTAATCGCCCGGATTCACGTCATAATGAACGCCGGACAGAACCGCGTGGCCGTCGTATCCGAGCGTCACGTTCTCGCATGTGAGCAATGCCATTCCATTTCCTCCGAAAGCCGCCGAATCCGGGATTTGCCTGCCTCGGCGGGATTTTTATTCTTGGCTATCGGAAACTGTTTCGTGATTCAGCAGTTATTCGCAAATCTGTATGTTCAGAAAACGATCCAGCCGGTAAAATCGCAGCACTCGCACCCTTCACCCATGCAGCAGCCGCAGATTTCTTTACGGCGCGTACCATCCGCTTTTCTTGTCTGGGAGCGGATACGGGGAAGTTTCTGCGTACATACTGGCGCGCGGTCCGAAAAGAGATATGCCTGTGTTTCCTGTGTGGCAACGCCATCCTCTGTCATGCCCATCTCGCGCTGAAACAGGATGACCCGACTGGCCAGCGTATCATTGTATACATTCGTCAGAACCGAGCCGGACCGGATATAGCCCAATTCCTGCAGGCGCTCTTTGAGGGCGATCACATCATCGCCTTTGTCGCCTTTCCGAAGGATGCGATAGTTCAGCAAAGCGTGATCCGCATCGCGCAGGATCGTCACATAGTCTGCCCTGCAGTATCCTGATTTATCTTTCCACTCGCACAGGCACCATTTTTCCCCTTCTTCCTGAACAAGCAGATAGGTTCCGTTGGGGATTTCCGTGACAACCGTACTGTTTTCATCTGCTTTTGTGCGCAATCGCAGAGGGCCTTTACCCGTAATAACTTTTCCTACCACGCCGGATTCCAGCAGGAAACCTCTCTCTTCCGCTCCTGCAAGCGAACAGATGACCAGCCACATAATTACGACTGCGACCAGCGCAAACCATTTTCTCATATCCTGGTCTTCCTTTCAGAGCCGCTCTAGAAAACAGGCTCCGAAGCGCAGACAGACACGCGCGATCCGCGCTTCGAAGCCAAACCTAGTTACTCCAGAGCATCTTTCAGCGTATTAAGATTCGCCTCCATGATGGCAAGGTAGGATGCACCAGCCTGTACGTCAGTCGCAGTTACACCCTGCATAGAATCCAGGGTAAGCAGTTTTTGGTTCTTATCCGCCGTCGTCTGGATAATCGTCTCCGCGATCTTATGGCTGGTCCCCTCGATGGTCAGAACCGCTGGCAGCCCCAGCTCGTTCACCTTTTGCGCGAGGAATACGATGGTCTGGAAGCTGGCCTCTGTCTCAGCGGAGCAGCCGGAAAAGGCTGCGTAATAGGCGAGACCGTAATCATCCGTAAGATAGCGGAACGGGAAGCGGTCGCCGAAGAGAACGGTCTTGTATACAGCCTTTTCTGCCGTTTCGGCATACTTTGCGTCCAGCGCGGAAAGCGCCTCACAGTAAGTCGCCGCGTTAGCCCGATATCCTTCCGCATGGGCCGGATCGGCTTCGGCAAGTTTCGTAGCGATCGCGCTCACCAGCTTTTGTGCGTTGCGGAGGGACAGCCAGATATGTTCATCGGCTTCCTCCTCGTGTTCGTGATCATGATCCTCCTCACGTTCACCTTCATGTTCATCCTCATGATGCTCTTCTTCCTCTTCATCATGATCGTGCTCGTGTTCCATGCCTTCGACAATTTCTTCTATCTTGACGTCATCCCCCAGGCAATCAAGCAGATTGACGACGACCATATCCGGATTGACGGCTTCCTGCAGCGCGTCCTCCACCCATTCGTCCGATTCGCCGCCCACATAGATGAACGCGTCGCAGGTGGCGATCCGCATAATATCCGCTGCAGTTGGCTGGTAGCTGTGCAGGTCGACCCCGCTGTCCAGCAGCAGGGTGATGTCAGCATTTTCTTCTTTCCCCGCGATTTCGCGGACCCAGTCGTAGATCGGGAAGATGGTCGTGACGACGCTGAGCCTGTCTGCATCCGCAATGGCACCCGCAGTTCCAAGTGAAGCCAGCAGGAGCACAGCGCCTAAAATGACGGCAATCCGTTTTTGAATTCTCATTGGAAAAACCCCCAATACGTTTTATGGACTGAAAAGGGTATAAAAAGACAGGGACAGCGCAAACGAAGATCCCGCCTGACAGACAGACGTATCCTCATTATTCGCGTTTTCCCTGTGTTCCCGATTCAGTTAATCGTTGAGCCGGATCTTCCAGCTCACCAGCGTACCGGAGGCGGGCAGACAAAGCCGCTCCTGTTCCTTCAGGGCAGATCTTTCCTGCGACAAAGCAAACAGCGCCAAGAATAGCAGATCAATCAGCCCCAAGACGCGGAGAAGGCTCCCGTTGACTGCGATCATCTTACAGACAGCGCAGTCACTGCCGGAACAGAAATGCCCGGCTTCGTGCACGACGTAAGCGGAAGAAACAGTCAGCGCAAACAGGAAGCCAATGCAAAGCAGCAGCGCGATGACATGTCTTCTATTCGTCATGATCCGTTTCCTCCTTTCGTCCTATGATTCTGAGATTTGTCGATCATGCCTTCCGACACTGATCGCAAACCCCGTAAAACACCGTTTTCCCGACATCCCAGGCAAAACCATGACACGAAAGCAGATGGTTCTGAATCTCCCGAAGCTCATCACAGTCCAGATGAATCAGCCTGCCGCAAACGTCGCATTTGCAATGAAAATGCGACGCGCATTGCTGATCCTCCACATATGCGTAACAGGCACATTCACCTGGCCCGGCAAGATACCTGCATACGCATCCTTCTTCTACAAATCGTTCCAATTGACGATAGATCGTTGCCGTACCGATGGGCTTTTCCTGTTCCGCAAAGTGCTCTTTGATCTCCGCCGCCGTATGATGCCGGCCGGGCCTAGTTTTGAGAAAGGTCAGAAGCTCTTCCTGGGCACGTGTCCGATAGGTTGTTTTGCCTGTCATTCGAGCTCCTCCTGATTCTGAATTTGAAAATCATTCTCAATTATATGCAGTTCTTCTCCTGTGTCAAGCAGAAGATGAAACTCAGGGAGACTCCTCCCGTGTTGCTCCTCTCGTGTTTTATGAGGCTGTCATTTATACAGTGTCCCTTTCTTTTTGTTGAATTGACAGGAATATGTATCCTGTATATAGTATAGGCGCCACAGATCAAAAAACCCGCCGCTGCGCGGCCTGCCCGAACGGAGGAAATAAAAATGACAAAACAGGAAACCTATGATTTTCTGAAAAGCCACGGCATCGCATTTGAGATCACCGAGCATGCTGCCGTATACAATATGGAGGAACTGGATGCGGTTGAATTGCCGTATTCCGACTGCGACGCGAAGAACCTGTTCGTCAGGGACGATAAAAAGCGCAACTACTATATGATCACCGTCAAGGGCAATAAAAAAGTGGACCTGAAAGCCTTCCAGCAGACTTTCGGCACGCGGAAACTATCCTTTGCATCTGCGGACGACCTGATGGCGATTTTGGGACTGATACCCGGCGCGGTAACGCCCCTCGGTCTCCTCAGTGATGAAGAACGGAAGGTCACGCTGTATCTCGACAAGGGCTTCTCCGGTGGCCTCATGGGGATCCATCCGAATGATAACACGGCAACGGTATGGCTGAAGGCAGAAGACCTGGTAAAACTGATCCGGGAACATGGAAACCCGGTGAACGTCGTGGAAATCTGAATGGCTTCCGAAACGTTTCAGCTGGAATTATCACCGTCCTGCAAAGGGGGATAGATATGAAAACGGTCATCCTAAACGGCAGCCCCAGAAAGAACTGGAACACGGCCATGATGCTGAAAGAGGCGCAGAAGGGTGCGGCGTCAGTCGGGGCGAAAACGGAGTACGTCGATCTGTTTGACCTTTCCTATACCGGATGCCGGTCCTGCCTCGCCTGCAAGAAAAAGGGCGCAGAGCGGTGCAAGTGTTTCTGGAAAGACGATCTCTCCCCCCTGATCGACCGCATCTTTGCCGCCGACGCGCTGATCGTCGGTTCGCCGATCTATCTGGGGGATATTACGAGCCAGGTGCGCGCCCTGATCGAGCGGCTGCATTTTTGCGCCCTGTCCTATGATGATTATTCGAACTATTTCACCGGGAAGGTTAATGTGGGCCTCATTCTGACTATGAATGCACCGAAAACTTTCTATACCTTTGCTTATAAGCAGAAAGCAAAAGAGATAGCGAAGAGCTTCCAGGCGCTGAATGGATCGGTGGAGGTCTACGCCTGCTGCGATACCCTGCAGGTAGCAGATTACAGCAGGTACAATATGGCCGGCTTCAACGAAGAACACAAGAAGGAAGTACGGGAAAAACAGTTCCCTCTGGATCTTGAGAAAGCCTTCCAGATGGGGGCAAACCTGAGCGGAGCGAAATAAGAGGCTCGGGACGGCAAACCTCTCGCAGCGCCCGTCAGGTTCTATTACGGCGTTCCGGCCACCTGCATCCCGGTGGCAACCGTAAAGAAAATGGTCATGATGGTGAGCAGCACCAAGCTAAAGACGAGCATGCGGAGGTGTTGGGATATGGCAGAGAACGCTCACGTCGGAACAGTTTCCTTTGTTTGGCTGATTGCAGGCGCTGTGATTTTCATCGCAGTTCCGGTGTTCATGGCAGCTGTCTGGAAAATCAAGAAAAAAGAGCCTGTTGCCACGATACTGGTCGGTGCGGCAGCTTTTCTGTTGTTTGCGCTGATACTTGAAAAATCGATCCAGAACACGCTGGTCTTTCCGACAGCAATGAGACTTCCGGATCATGCCGTCAGTCGGTTTCTGAATACAAATCCCGCGTTACTGGCGCTTGTGACAGGTCTTTTTCCCGGCGTATTTGAGGAAACAGGGCGGCTGATTGCCTTCAAGACGATCCTGAAGAAACGCAAGAACAGAGAGACTTCCATTTCATACGGCATCGGACACGGCGGTTTTGAAGTGATACTGATATTGGGACTTACATATATCCAGTACATTGTTTATGCCGTTATGCTCAACACAGGCACCTTCGGTACTGTAATAGATCAGGTCGCATCACAGACTCCGGAGCAGCTCGGCAGTGTCAGGACCGTTGTAGGTTTTCTCACAGGATTCTCATTTGCAGATTTCGGTATAGCATTCGTCGAGCGTTTATTTGCAGTTTTGTTCCATATTGGTGCGTCCATCCTGATTTTTTACGCCTGCCGGGACAAAAAGCGCTTCTGGCTGTATCCTGTGGCAATCGTCCTTCATACCGGAATGGATTTTATCGCTGCTTTGAGCATCTTTAATGTCATAAGCCTCTCTCCGTGGGCAATGGAGGGAATCGCCGCAGTATTTGGCCTGTCGATATTCTTCAACGCATATTTACTGCTTTATAAGAAGGACGTTGGAGGAGATTTCCTTCGTACCTGATGAGTTGGTACATGCGTTCACAAATCTCATTGCTCAGCCTGTTTCATATTGCGCCGGGATTATCATGTCGTGCGGATTGTTGGGAATCCTTTTAATGTTTTCACGTTCAATGTATTCCGTTTAACAGAATTAACCGTTCAGGAGAGAAACATGACATTCCGATTTGCAGAAGAAGCGGACTGCAGTCTGATCCTTTCCTTCATCCGCCAGCTCGCAATCTATGAGAAAATGTCGGATCAGGTAGTGGCAACGGAGGAGCTGCTCCGGGACTGGATCTTTAAAAAGAAGAAGGCCGAAGTGCTGTTCATCTCCGACGGAGAACGCGAGATCGGCTTCATCCTGTTCTTCCATAACTTCTCCACGTTCCTTGGCCGCGGGGGAATTTACCTAGAAGATTTGTTTGTCCTTCCGGAGTACAGGAATCGGGGGTACGGAAAAGCGCTGCTGAAAGAGCTAGCCCGGATCGCCGTCGAGCGCGGATGCGGCCGCGTCGAATGGTCCTGCCTCAACTGGAACCGGCCGAGCATCGACTTTTATCTCTCACTCGGCGCTGTTCCGATGGAGGATTGGACAACCTATCGTCTTACCGGGGAAACCCTGGGAGCACTGGCGAAGTGAGAGACACAGAAACCCAGTAACGCCAATTCCTTTCACGGGCGGCAGAGCGGATCCGCCTGCGCATGAAACCCGCCGGTTTGCGCATTGACAAAGACGGGCGCGGGCGTTACAATACCGGCGATATTGCGTTTACTACTTGAATAACAATCCGAAGGGAGGCGGCTGTTTTGGCTGAATGCACCGCGATCGTGGGCATCAACTGGGGAGACGAAGGCAAGGGTCGGATGGTAGACCTTCTGACCGAAAAATTCGACGTGGTCGTGCGCTTCCAGGGCGGCGGCAATGCCGGACATACCGTCATCAACAAATACGGCGAGTTCATGCTGCATCTTCTGCCCTCGGGCGT
>JAIKWN010000110.1 GCA_024684665.1 Clostridiales bacterium
TGCCGTCCGTTAACGTTAGCGGTATAAGCGCCGATATGCTGCGTAATGCCGCCCGCCTCACCTGCGGTGACCTTGGTCTTGCGGATGTAGTCAAGAAGCGAGGTCTTGCCGTGGTCGACGTGTCCCATGATCGTAACCACAGGCGGACGCGGCTGCAGCTGCTCTTCGCTGTCCTCGATATTCTCCTCGGAAAGCGCGTCCTCCGCAGTTTTGCCCAGCTTCATCTCAAGCGTCACGCCGAACTCCGATGCGACAAGGCTCGCTGTATCGTAGTCCAGCTCCTGATTGATCGTCGCCATGATGCCGAGCAGCATGAGCTTTTTGATGATTTCGCCAGCAGGTTTGCCGATACGCTCCGTCAGGTCGCGTACCGTAATGGTCTCCGCAGTCATGAACGCCGTTTCGATCTTGATGGGCGCCATCATCTTCTGAGCAGAGACCTGCTTGCCTTTCTTCCTGCGGCCGCGGACGACCTCGTCCTCCATCGCAAAACCGGATTCCCGCGCGATCTGCTTGCGGTTCTTCGTGGTCTGATGCTCAGGATCATGCTGCCGCTGGCGAAGCTTCTTGTTGGGATCGTAGTTGGAAACCCGCTCTTTTTCGACTGTCGGGATCAGCTCCGGACCGCGGCTGGCCGGACGCTGCGGACGGCCGCCTGCAGGTCTCGGTCCACCCTGCGCACCGGCAGGCTTCGCTCCCGGCTGCCCGGGACGGGTCGCCGCTCCGAAGGGACGAGCACCAGCGGGCTGGGCAGGCCGGGGCCCGGACATACCCTGTCCGCCCGGCCGTGGTGCGGACGCACCCTGCCTGGGAACAAAGGTCCCCTGCTGCGGACGCGGAGCGCCTGGCCGAGGCGTGAAGGTTCCCTGACCCTGCTGTGGACGCTGCGGGCGGACGCCATCGCCCTGGACAGGACGCACGGGCTGCGTTGCCCTGCCAGCAGGCGCAGCGCCGACAGGGCGTGCCTGCGCTGCTTTTACAGGAGCGGCGGGCGTTTTTTCTGCGGGGACTTCTGCTTTGGGCTCAGCAGGCGCAGCTTTGGGCGCAACAGGCTCAGCCTTGGGCTCTGCTTTGGGCTCAGCCTTGGTCTCCGCTTTAGGCTCAACCTTAGGCTCTGCCTTGGGCTCCGCCTTAGGTTCTGCCTTCGGCGGTTCCGGCTCGACATCGTCCGGCATCGTCCACGCCTTACTCTGCTGAGAAATCGCCTTCTGCTGCTCTTCCCGCAGTTTTTCTTCCCGCTCCGCTTCCGCCTTCTGACGGAAGCCGGCGCGGATCTTTCGGAGATCCGCCAGCTTTTTTTCGCCGCTCTGGCGTACTTTCGTAGCCGACGCCAGCAGTTCTTCGGTCTTGCGGCTCAGTTCTTTTGTCGCATCCTGAATCTTTACGCTCGCCATTCTGCCCCTGCACCCCCGCTTTTGCATTTATGGATATGGTAGTTGATTTTCTTCTTCATGTACTGTGCTAAGCCTTCCCCTCAGGAAGGCGGCTCCTTCCTCTCTGTCCCTGCTCCGTATTCCTGCAGGAGTGAGAGCAGAAGATCCGCCATCTTGCCCTTCTGTACCGCGGCGCTCATTCTGCCGGGCTTCCCCGTGCGGGCGCCAAGTTCTCCCTCTTTCACCTCATACAGGGGAACCGAGCGGAACGCGCAGGCATCCTGAATTCGCTTTCTCGCGTTTTCGGACGCCGAAGCATCCAGCAGGACGAAGGCGGCCTTTCCGCTAACGATCGCTTTCTTTGTCGCGTCCTCGCCGAGATCCAGCTGCCCGGCGCGCATCGCGAGTCCCAGTGTATTCAAAAACCGTTCGTCACTCACCGGCTGAAACTTCCTCCGTCAGTCGCGCATACACTTCGTCGCTGATCGGTACTTCGAGCGCCCTTTCCAGCTGCCGCTGTTTTACGGCCTTTTTGAGGCACTCAGAATTTGGACAGATATACGCGCCGCGTCCTGGCGCTTTTCCCTTCCGGTCGATCCCCACGATTCCTTCCGCGTTTCTCACAACCCGGATGAGTTCGCGTTTCTCTTTCATCTCCCGGCATCCGACGCACATCCGCATCGGAACTTTGCGCGGTTTTGCTGCCATCGGGTTTTTATGCCTCCGTGCTCGCCTCAGGTTCAGTTTCGGCTGTTGCCGCTTCCGCTTCAGCCTTTGCTGCCTCCTGCTCCGCGAGCATCTCATCGTACTGGCTCTGACTCTTGATGTCGATCTTGCATCCGGTCAGCTTCGCCGCCAGCCGCGCGTTCTGTCCTTCCTTGCCAATGGCGAGAGAAAGCTGTGCGTCCGGAACGACGACCGTGCAGATCTTTTCGTTGTCAGATACTATGACGTCAGTCACATGAGCCGGATTCAGGGCATTGGCCACAAATTCGCGGATGTTCTGAGACCATTTGATGATGTCGATCTTTTCCCCGCGAAGCTCCGTTACGATGCGCTCCACACGCTGGCCACGCGGACCGACGCAGGATCCCACCGGGTCGATGGTCGGGTACTTGGGGCTCGCGCTGACCGCGATCTTCGTTCTCGATCCCGCCTCGCGGGCAATAGAACGGATGATGACCGAACCGCTCTGAATTTCCGGTACCTCGAGCTCGAACAGGCGCTTGACCAGCCCGGGATGCACACGGGATACGCTGACCTGCGGGCCGCGCTTTGCTCCCGGGCGAAGGGAATTCGCCAGCACTTCGAGGACGTAAACCTTGTAGCGCTCGCCCGGCTCGTAGACATCCATCGGCATCTGCTGGCTGGCTTCCAGGATGCCCTGGGTTTTACCCAGCTCCACGTTGACGGCATGCGTTTCGGGATCCACGCTGTAAACGATGGCGGTCAGGATCTCGTTTTCGTGCTCCACATATTCGTCGTAGATCTTCCCCTTTTCCGCGTCCCTCAGCTTCTGCATGAAAACCTGCTTCGCGGTCTGGGCTGCAACACGCCGGAAATCCTTCGGTGTGACTTCCACTTCTACAATGTCATCCTCGGCATAGGTGGGCAGGATCGCACGCGCTTCTTCGAGGGAAATCTCGTTTGCGTCGTCTTCCACTTCGGGCACGACTGTCTTGCGCGCGTAGATATGCACTGCGCCAGAGGAGCGGTCCAGTTCCACCCGGATGTTTGCGTTCCCCTGGGAACGACGGACCCGCACCATTTCGCCAGTTTCCGAATCCGGCCGGACCGCCATGGTATAGGATGACTGCCGGTTGAAATTGTTCTTGTAGGCATTCTTAAGCGCCTCTTCCACCGCAGTGAAGAGGATTTCCTTATTGATTCCCTTTTCTTTAGCGAGAAGGGTGATCGCTTCGATCATTTCCTTGTTCGCGTTCCGATCCAACATCCCTTTGTCCTCCCGGTTTTATGGTTCTTCTTTCCGCCGGTCTTCATCCGGTTCGTCTTCAAATGTGATATACGGTCTCACGAGTGAAACCTCTTTCATAGTGAATTCCTGCGTTTCCCTTTCCGTCTCGATCCGGAAAGAGGAAACCGCTTCCCCGTCGCCTGCCGCATCCAGCAGCCGCCCGATTACAAGCTTCTGCCCGTTTGCCTTATTCGGACGATAGAGATGCACCTCAATCCACTCGCCCCTGTGCAGTTCGAAATCCGTCCTTTTCTTCAAAGGACGGTCCAGCCCCGGGGAACAGACCTCAAGAAAATCAAAATCGATTTCATCCATGGCATCCGCGATTGCCCGGTGGTAAGCCTCGCAGTCATCCAGGGTAATTCCGCCGGGTTTGTCAATGTAGATCCTCAGATACCGATCCTTACCTTCCCGGACGAGTTCCGCGTCCACAAGAGTGACTCCGAATTCCTCTGCCTTCCCGCTGAGGTAGGCCATTACCGCGGCCAGATCGTTTTTTTTCGCCATGAAAGGCTCCTGTCCTTTTCTTACGGGTCACCGTAAAGCAGCCCTTTTACTATAGAAAGAGTGGGCAATCCCACTCTTTCCTGTCAAACATTGTCAATCATCGCAAACCATCCAAAGCGTTCGAATCTCACTTAACGCGGGGAAGTATAACATTTTCCTT
>JAIKWN010000266.1 GCA_024684665.1 Clostridiales bacterium
CGCAAGATCCTCTTTCAGATTCGCTATATCCTTATCCGTTTCGCCTGTATAGTCTGCTCCCGCATTCGTATAATCCCCGCAAATGACGATTCTGTCCGGCTCACAGTCTTCCCGGGAAAGCCGCCCAAACAGATCTGACGCAACCTGCCAGCTGATCTCGTCTTCCCGGCTCTGGTAATCGGATCCGAAGAGCAGGATTTCCTCCGGGACCTCCATTCGAACCGCGTCCGACCAAGGTGAGGAAAAGGACGCGTTTTTCTTTTCATACAGACTTCGTATATACAGATAACCGGACGCCCCCGGAGGAAGCGGGACGACAGCTTTCGTGTTCTTCGGCTTCTCAAAACGCTCCGAGATCTCCTGCCCCATGTCCTCCGGCTCAAAGCGGATCTCATACCCTGTACAATTCTTGCTTGCTGTAAAGGTAAGCCGCACATTCCGGCTGCTCCTGCAGAAGGTCTCCGTGATTTCCGGCGTATCATAGCAGAAGACATAGGCTTTCCGGTTCACCCGCTTATAGTTTTTCGAGCCGGGGGCGGTGACGGTAATCTCCGCTATGCCGGCAAATCCCTTCGCGATTTTGACGATGCCCTGCCGGTTTACCTTCACAGAATCACGGTTGCTGGAATAGGACAGTTTTGCTTCCACTTCCAGGGAAACGTCAAGCTCCGCTTCCTGCGCTTCCGGGGAACTCGGAAGGATGATATCAGAGATTTCGCACTCATTTTCCGCTTTCGCAATGGTAAACGACCGCCTTGCGGAACCAGAATATGCCCCGATCCCCTGAATCCGCACGGATGCCTGACCGGCATCCGTGTTTTTGGAAAACTCTGCGGTATAGTCGACGCCTTCCGTCAGAGTCTCTCCCGACAGGGTGACGGTGAATTCCGGCTCAATCTGCTCCCCGGTATAGACGATCTCTTCCTCCGTGAAACGGATCTTCGCGTTTTTAAGAGTAGGCGCCGCGCTCTTCTTTCCGGCCGCAAACGCGGAAACGGAGAACAGCTGCAGCAACAGAAGCAGACCCAGTGCGATGGAAGTGCGAATCCTTTTCATTCTCTCTCCTCTCAGAAAAACCATTCCAGAAGAAACACGGCGGCGCAGCAGGAGACTGCGACAGGAAAGAGTCCCGCTCCTGCCCAGGCCAACGCGATGCCCAGAACGAGAGCGGCCGCGCCAGCGAGCGGGTTCGACGTAGCCTGCACGATAGCTGGGAATGTCATGACCGAGAGGGTCACATATGGCACGTAATAAAGGAAGCTCCGCAAAAATCGGTTCCGGATCGGCCTGCGGATGAGAGTCAGCGGGAGAGCGCGGATCACGTATATGGAGACCGCCATCACGAGGATGTAGACATACATATTATGCCTCATTTCTGTCTTCCTCCTTCCGCGGGAACAGCGCTGCCGCCGCCCCTGCCAGGATCAGGGTCAGCAAGATGACGCGCAGGCTGTCGGACATGCTTTTCGTGGCAGGCAGTATGGAAAAAATCCCGGAAAGAGCGAAGCTGATTGCCACGAGTGCGAGCACCACACGGTCTTTTTTAGCGGGCGGCACGATAGAGGCGATAAACATACCATACAGCGCCACACCGAGAGCACTAACCAGTCTTGCGGGCAAGATGCTGCCCATCACGATTCCGAGGGCAGTTCCCGAGGACCAGCCGAGCAGGGGCAGTACAAAAACGCCGTACATAAACCATGGATCCAGGTATCCTTCCCGCGCTATCCCCAGCGCGAAAATCTCGTCCGTCACGTCAAAAGCGATGAGCGGGCGGTGAATGAACGGTGTTCGTGGATCGAATTTCTGTGACAGAGCCGCGCTCATCAGCAGGTAGCGCGCGTTCGCCACAAGGGTGACGAGTGCGATCTCGATAAGCCCCGCGTGCGCGGCAATTGCCGTAAAACCCGCGTATTCCCCCGCCGAAGCGTTGCACAGCAGACTGACCAGAAAGCCCTGAAAGGGCGTCATTCCAATGGCTTTCGCCCGGATGCCGAGAGAAAAAGCGACCGCAAAATATCCGAGCCCGATGGGCAGCCCGCCCGCGAGCCCGGAGACAAACGATTTCCTGCGACGTTCTTCCATGATGTCACTCCATTCCGGCAGAGGCATCCCACTGCCGCGTTCCGTTCCTCTGTTCCAGCAACTCCAGGAGTTCCTCCCGGCTGAGCGCGGCAGCACCGCTGGCGCTTCCTGAAAGGATATCGTCGGCCAGCTGCCGTTTCTTTTCCTGCAGCTCCAGAATGCGTTCCTCAATGGTATCCTTTGCGATGATGCGGTACACCGTCACCGGGTGCTTCTGACCGATGCGATGCGCCCGGTCCGCCGCCTGGGTTTCCGCAGCCGCATTCCACCAGGGATCAAGTAAAACTACGAGATCTGCGCCTGTCAGATTGAGCCCCGTTCCTCCAGCCTTAAGGGAAATCAGAAAGACCGGCGTATTGCCGCCGTTGAAGCGCTGCGCCATAGACAGTCGCTCGCCCTTCGGCGTTTCTCCCGTAAGCTTTTCATAGGCGATGTTCCGTTCTTTCAGATCCTCTTCTACGAGGTCCAGGGCGCCCGTAAACTGGGAGAAGACCAACATGCGGTGCCCGCCATCCATGG
>JAIKWN010000003.1 GCA_024684665.1 Clostridiales bacterium
TGTCGGGGTGTAGCGCAGTTTGGTAGCGTGCTTGAATGGGGTTCAAGAGGCCGCGAGTTCGAATCTCGCCACTCCGACCAGTGAAAAACCTTGCTATTGTTGAAATAGTGAGGTTTCTCTTTTTATTGTATGGTCGTGATACATCAGTGTAGATCCTGCATAGGAGGCGGTTGCCGGTTTGGATAATTCTCCTGTCCGACTGATCTGCTTCAGCCGTGGCTGCATAATCTGCTCCAACGCGGGAAAGATCTCCGACATGCTGCGCGTTCCAAACGGGGCGGACAGCGAGTCCCGAGTATTCCTTGATTTGGAGACCGATCCCTGTGACGAACGCGCTGCTGCGCTTTTGTGTGAATTGGAAGGATGCGCCCAAAAGTTTCGGTTCCTGGTCGCGTATGAGGAGCGGAAGGAGGGCAGTTCGGTCTGATTTCTTTCCACTGCTGATTGCATTCGCGGGAGTGATATGGTACAATCGCATTGTTGTTGGCACCCATAGCTCAGCCGGATAGAGTATCTGACTTCGAATCAGAGGGCCGCAGGTTCGAGCCCTGCTGGGTGCGCCAAAGAAAAACCCTGTTATTATCAGCTAATAGCAGGGCTTTTGTTTGGACAAATACGGTGGTGCGAAAACTGCGCGGTCCGGCAGGATCAGTTGCGGCGATAAAATTTCGCTGTATGCCACTTTTCCTCTTGCGGGATGAAGCAAAAAGTCGTACAATCTGTTCCGTCGTTTTTGAAGCGGAAGATAATTGGTTCCGCATCCATTTCCATAGATAGGAGGAATCCTTTCATGAACAAAAATGAGCTGAGCGCGGAGATCGCAAGAAGGACTGGGATCTCCCGGAAGGACGCCGAGGCGGCGATCGTCACCATGACCGATATCGTATGTGAAAAGCTACAGGAAGACGAAAAGGTGCAGATCGTTGGCTTCGGAACCTATGAAGTGAAACATCGTCCCGCCCGCAAGGCGCGCAATCCCAAGACCGGCGAAGCGATCCAGATTGCGGCTCGGCGCAGCGCCATCTTCAAGCCCGGCAAGGCCCTCAAGCAGGCCGTGGCGGACTGAAGGGAATAACGTTAATCTCCCTCCCGAGCTCCGGGAGGGTTTTTATTCGTTCTTTCCATGAAGAAATTCAGGGCTGCAGAAAACGCACAGAGCAACGCGGCGGAGAGCAGCGCGCCACCAAGGATATCCGTAAGCCAGTGGGTACCGGAAAGAAGCCTTCCCAACACGAGGACGATCATGGCGGAGGCGGACAGCGCCCGCAGCGCGTCCGAAAGACGGGCGTTTCCGATGTACTTTGGGATCAGCAAAAAGGCGCTCCCGAATGAGACGCAAGCGAGCACCGTGTGAGAGGACGGAAAAGAAGACTCCGGACTCGCCTCGTTCGGCAGGATGAAGGGGCGGTAGTTCACGACGGCCTTTTCAAAAAATACGTACACCGCAAGCACCAAGACGTATAGCCCGGCCAGGAGGAAAAGCTCCCGGTCCACCCGCAGAAGGCTTTTCCGGCGGAGAAGCTGTAAAAAGCCGAGAACGGCAAATGCGGCGCAAACACAGAGCGCTAGGATCCCGAGAAACTCCGTGACGGCGTAAATCCCCGGACGGAAGGGGAGAAGATCCCGCACGGCGCCGTTCAGGCGTGAAAGGCCGATTTCCGTTCCCTCCGGCCCGATGGGCGCGACGTCTACGGCGTGCAGCAGCGCAATGAGCAGCAAAAAGAGCGTGAGGAACGCACAGGATAAGACGGCATTTTTCTTTTGTCTCATTTGTTTTTTCCCCCGGTTCGGATGATCTTGGCGTTGTATATGGCAAAGGCAAATCTGCCTCCGCAATCGAAAAAAGGATAGCATGTTTGCGCGTATTTGTCGAGTAACCTGGCGAAAACAGCTAGCTGTGGCGCGATTTTGGCATAAGAAAACCCGGGCGGTTTTTTCCCGTCCGGGGTGCAGCTAATATTTCAGTTACGCGATCAGAATGCGGTGCGGCTCCTCGATTTCGGGCTGTTTGATCTTCTTTGGCACGGTGACCTTCAGGATTCCATCGGTATAGGCGGCCTTGATGTCCTCCTCAGTTACCGCGTCACCCACGTAGAAGGAGCGGCGACACTCGCCGGAGAAGCGCTCGCGCCGGATGACGCGGCCTTTCTCGTCCTTTTCCTCGCTGTCGTTCTTCCGCTCGGCCGCAACGGTCAGATAGCCGTCCTTCAGCTCCGCGTGAATGTTCTCTTTCTTGTATCCCGGCAGCTCCAAATCTAGCTCATAGTGATCGTCGAATTCGTGTGCGTCGCACTTCATCGGCATTTTTTCGTTGCGCTCCACAAAGCGCGGCATTCCATAAAACATATCGTCGAAAAGATCGGAATAAACATGGCTCAGCAACATAGCAATCCCTCCTGTTGATGGTTGTATTTATGTTAGCGGTCCCGCGCCGGGCTTCTGTTCCCTGGCACTATTTCCGTTTGCATGCGTATCATACCACAGATTATTAGCACTGTCAACAGGTGAGTGCTAAATTATCAACATATCTTTTCAAATAAGAATCAAATAATATATAGATAATTGATTTATCGACAAAAAATATTTTTGACTAATTTTGTTTTTTCCTGGAAAAACGGAAAATTATGGGAAAATGAAAATCAGCTCCCGCGTCCAGGGGGCTGATTCTCTAAAATAAGGGAGGATTGGAAGGGGGTTAGTTATTACTAACTCTGCGCATACTATATCATACGGATTACGCTTTGGCAAGTGTTTTGAAAAAAAACTTTGCACTCTGGCAAAGCTAGCCAGAGGCGCAAGTCGGTTATTTCCCGTATTTCAGCAGCGCCTGATACCAGTCCGTCATGATATCGGCGGCAGTTCTCTCGTCTTCACCCTGCGCGAGAAAATGCACCCGGAAGAGTTCCATATACTGTCCATCGTTCCAGGTATGGCGGATGATGTTCGGATCCTCCCCGGACAGGAAGAAGTCAAAGCGGCAGCCGTCGTCAAAGAGCATGACGACGTATTCGCCATCCGGAGTCTCCGAAGGATCCAGCTTCTCGTAGGTCGCCTCTTCCACAAAGCAGACGGCGAGGTTTTCGGTCTCCACTTCCTTCGAGGGATGGACGGTCCCACCTTCCAGCATCGTAAGGGTATAGCTGTCATCGTGTTCGAAGACGATGCGGGCAAAATGCATCTCCATCTCCGAATTGCCATAATGCTTCGGCATTAGGTTGTTCTCCCGGATAAAGATTTCCGGAACGTCAGAGCGCGCCCATTTGTTCATCTGCAAATAGCGAGCTTCTTCTTCCGCGCTCTCGTAGCTATTCCGCATAAAGCGGTAATCCGTGGGCGTGCGCAGCAGGAACTTTTCAAAGGCGTTCACCGGGTTCAAGGCGAAGACGGTTTTTCCGGACATATCCTGCACAAGCATCTTCTCGAGGTCGAAATCCGTGACCCGCTGGATGGAAAAGAGGAACCCCGCGACGCTTTTCATTTCCTCGTCGTCGGCTGCCTCGATGGAGGCTTCTTCCGAAACGGTGAACAGGATCCCTTCCGGATCGTTTTCCGGGGTCTCCACGAGGAGAAGCTCCGCCCATTCCGAAGGAACGGAAAGGGTCAGGCCATCGTTTGTGTATTTCACAGCTTCTTCCGCGACAGCGGACAGACAGGACAGGCACAGAGCCGCGAGAAGAACCAATACAGTCGCTTGTTTCAAAAAATCCTCCTTAATGCTAAGAACCCGCCGGGGGGAGGCCGGCGGGCGGTAAATCAGTATTCCATGATCTGGAACTTCGAGAAAGGGAAGACCACGGCGCGGACATGTCCTTTGATCATGTTCCGCGGGATGAGCCCGACATCGCGGGTGTCGCGGGAATTCCCGCGGTTGTCCCCGAAGAGGACGTACTGTCCTTCCGGGATCTTTTCAATATAATAATCCTTCAACGTGTTGTTGCGGAGAGGGAAAGGCTGCTCGATCAGTTCACCGTTGATATACAGATCGTTGCCTTTCAGGTAAACCTCGTCTCCCGGCAGGCCGATCACGCGCTTCACACGGTATTTATGATCCGATACGTTCGGATAATAGCAAATGACGATGTCAAACCGCTCCGGATCGCCCAGAAGATAGTCGAACTTCGTAGCGACCATGAACTCGCCGTCCAGTAGCGTGTTCATCATGGACTGTCCGTCCACCCGGACGGGTTCGAAGATCAACGTCCTGACGGTCAGCGCCAGCGCGCCGGCCACCACGAAAACCATGATCCACTCAAAAATCTCCCTGCCCAAGCTCTTCTTTTCCTTCGGTTCTTCCTTCTTCTTATTTTGTCCGGCGAACAGGCCCTTCTTCCCAGTCTCCGGTTCTCTGTTTTCTTCTGCCATCGCTGCTTAGCTCCTTTGTGTTATTCCGCGGTGTCCTCGATCGTTTCCGCACTCTCCGCGCGGGCGAGCACCTTTTTCAGCCGCCGGAGGAAGAGCACCCGGTCCAACATCACGACGCGGCCGCACTTTTCGCAGCGCATCTTGATATCCGCGCCCGTTCGGGTCACGATCCAGATGTACGAACCGCAGGGATGCGGTTTTCTCATCTGCACGACGTCTCCCAGGGCGATTTCCTCATCCGGCACCGTGTTTCGCCTCCTTCGACGCCGCCCATTATAGCAAGCTCCGTGCTTGGCTTCAAGACGGTGCGATATTTTTCCGGTTATTCCTCGTCGATCCGGTGGATACGCTCCCGTAGGCGCATCATCTTCTCGTCGGTCTGATGGATGATCTCGGCGCATTCCCGGAGTTCCCGCATGATCGCCTCCGAATCCTCCACCTTCTTTTTATACTGCATGTCGTGATCCAAGGTGGCCCAGAAGTCCATGGCAATGGTGCGGATCTGGATCTCGCAGCGCACGGGCTGTACAGAATCGGAGAAGCTGACAGGGATTTCGACAATCAAATGATAACTACGGTATCCGTTTTCCTTCGGCGTCTTGATATAGTCCTTGACGGTGATGATCCTGACATCCCGCTGCCGCGCAAGCATGCGGGCAATTTCGTAAATGTCGTCGATATAGGCACAAAGCACGCGAATACCCGCGATATCCGAGAGATTTTCCTGCATACTCTCGACGCTGACCGGGAAGCCCAGGTGGCGCAGCTTCCTCGCGATGGAAGCCGGCCGCTTCAGCCGGCTCTCGATAAACTCGATGGGGTTGCGCCGGTAGCGCACGCTCAGCTCGTGCGAAAGCACTTCCAACTTTGTGCGCATCTCGAGAATGGCGCAGTGATAGCGCATCATGACCTGCTGATAAAGCGCCGCCTCCGCAAAAACGTGTTCGCTGTCGGACGGGATGATGTCCAGATCCATCGCCGTCAGTCCCCGTAGCTCGTTGTTTCTCACTGCGTCATTCACCTCCGTTCCATTTTTATCTTTGATACGCGTAAAAATTCACTAATAGCATTGTAACATAATGAAATAGGATTGTCTATGCCAATGAGCGGATCTTTCCTCGCTTGCCATATTGTGCAATATGCCGAATCGATAAAAATCTGAAAATTAGGATTGACAACACACAGATCATATTATATTATCTGAGCATAAGACGTCTTAATACAACTTAAACTTAATAAGACGTCAATGGGTGTCGTACCAGATGGTACGGAAAAGGAGGGCTTTCTCATGAATGATGCGCAGGTCCGCGAACTGAAAGCGGCAATCGAAGCGGTGAAAGGCCGCGAGATCGAGAACGTCTACTTTGTCGCCTGTGGCGGTTCCAAGGCTATCTTTGATCCGGCGCAGTACATCTTCGATCGCGAGAGCAAAATTCCCGCCTTCGTCTACACGGCGAACGAGTTCAACCACCGCGTTCCGAAAGGACTCGGCGCAAAGAGTCTCGTCATTACCTGTTCCCATTCCGGAAACACCCCGGAAACCGTCCGCGCGACCGCGCTGGCCGGGGAGAAGGGCGCCCTCACCATCAGTTTCGCTTTCAAGACCGAGTCCCCGCTGTGGGAAGCGACCCAGCACGGCGTTTCCTATGAATGGGGCCCGGATACCGATGCCGGCAACCACAACAACGGCATGCTCTTCCGCGTCGTCTTTGGCGTGCTGAACGCGCTTCAGCCCTGCGAGAAGTATGAGCGGGCGGTCAAAGCGTGCGATCAGCTGAATGAAGTTTTCCGCGTAAACAAAGAAAAGTTTGCCGCCCGGGCAGACGCCTTCGGCAGCAAGTACAAGAGAGCGCCGATCATCTACACCATGTCCTCCGGCCCCTGCTACGGCGTCGCTTATTCCTTCGCGATCTGCCTGCTGCAGGAGATGCAGTGGATCCACTCCGCCGCGATCCATTCCGGCGAGTACTTCCATGGTCCGTTCGAAGTCACGGATTACGACGTGCCCTTCCTGCTCTTCAAGAACGTAGGCCCGACCCGTCCGCTGGACGAGCGCGCCGAGGCGTTCGCGGTCAAATACAGCAAGGAAGTCAACATCGTCGACTGCGCCGAGTTCGACATGGGTGCGATCGACAGCGACTTGCACGAGTATTTCGCAGTGCTCGTCCTGGGTGCCGTGATCCGCACCTATGCCGATGCGCTGGCCGATCACCGCGGCCATCCGCTCTCTGTCCGCCGCTATATGTGGAGAATGGAATACTGATCCCCGCACCGGATACCGGCAGATGATTCCCGCACCGTACTGGTGTGACATAAAAGGAGGAAATCTCATGAAGAAACTCGCCCTAGTTCTGGCCCTCGTGCTGTGTCTCACGGTGTGCTCTGCTGCCTTCGCAGAAGTCACCGTGAAGTTCTTTCACCGCTGGCCGAACGAGCCGAAGCTCTCCTATCTGAACGGCCTCATCGCTGAATTCGAAGCGGCGAACCCCGACATCAAGATCGTGACGGATCAGGTGCTGAACGACTCCTATAAGGAGAAGATTCGCGTTCTCGTCTCTACCGACGACATCCCCGACGTCTTCATGTCCTGGTCCGGCAGCTTTGCCACCAACCTTGTGAAGTCTGGCCGCGTGCAGACCTGGGACGATCTCCTGTCCGCCGATCCGGAGTTCAAGGCCTCCATCGTCGAGAGCCAGTGGCCGCCCTTCCAGATCGACGGCAAGCAGTACGGCGTGCCGTGGTCCATGGACGGCAAGGCGTTCTTCTACAACAAAGAGATCTTTTCCAAGCTGGGACTCGAAGTTCCGACCACGCTCACTGAGTTCTATGCCGTGTGCGACGCCCTGAAAGCCGCTGGCTATGAAGAGCCGATTTCCGCGGGCTTCCAGGCGCCCTGGGCGGTTTCCCACTACCTCGGCACCATCTGCCAGCGCGTCGTCGATCCCGCGATCCTCGCGAAGGACTATGCCGGCGAGGGCGATTTCACTGACGCGGGCTATATCGAGGCGCTGAACATCTTCAAGAAGTTGGGCGAGTACATGACGAAGGATCCGAACTCCGTCGATCATGAGTTTGCCCGCAACGCCTTCATCTTCGGCGAGAACCCCATGGTGTACCTGCAGCTCGGCGAGTGCAAGTACCTGCGTGACGACATCGACTTTGACTATGGGTTCTTCAACTTCCCGGCCGTCGAAGACGGCAAGGGCGATCCGGGACAGCTGACCGGTGCGCCGGAAGGCATGATGATTTCCAATGTAGCGAGCCCCGAGGTTCAAGAAGCGGCCGTCAAGTTCGTGAAGTTCGTCATCAGCCAGCACGGCGGCTATGAAATGACCAAGCAGACCGGCGAACTCTCCTGCGTCAAGGGTGCTCTCGACGAGACCAACCTGGATGCGAAGCAGCTCGAAGCGGTTGAACTGATCCTCAACTCCACCGAGCCCGCCCTCTGGCAGGACAACGTGACCGATGCTGTGATCGCGGACGCGTTCATGGCCGGCGGCCAGCTGCTCCTCACGGGCGACAAGACGGCGGAAGACGTCATGAAGGACGTCCAGGCTGCCGCGGCCTCCATCCAGTAAGAAGAAAACCGCGAGGGAGGAACAGGCGGTATGCGGTTCCTCCCTCCGCTTTTCCGTATTTCCGGGCAGCCTCATGAAAAATCAGCTGCGGCTGTCTTTTAAGGGAGACGCGGGTCTCTTGAAAGGCAGCATGCGGTGTTCCGGGAGGTGGCATCATGCAATCCAGACGAGCCGGCATGAACGCGATGACGCCCTATCTGTACGTGCTTCCGTGCGTGCTTCTCCTCGGCGTCTTCGTGTATATCCCTCTTGTCGCAAATTTCTATTATTCCGCGTTCAGCTTCAGCGCACTTTCCCCGACCAAGGAGTTCGTCGGGCTGCAGAATTTTAAAACGCTGTTCTCGGACCAGGTCATCGCGACGGCCATCGTGAACAACATCTGGTACTGCCTCATCTCCGTGGCGATCCAGGTGCTTTTGGCCCTCGTGATCGCCTCGCTGCTGGAGGACAAGCTGTTTTCAAAAATCTCCACGGTCCTTCGCACGACGTATTTCCTTCCCGTGCTCATTTCCATGACGGTTGTGGCGCTGCTGTTCAGTTTCGTGTATCACCCGAAGATCGGCCTCATCAACGCGGCACTCAAGTTCTTCGGCATGAAAAACCCCCCCGCCTGGACGGGAGACCCGAAGACAGCGATCTTTTCCGCCATCATCATGTCCCAGTGGCACTCGACGGGCTATACGACAATGCTTTTCATCGTGGCCATCCAGGGCATTTCGGAGGATCTGTACGAGGCGGCTGAGATCGACGGCGCGAACCGGCTGCAGCGCTTCTGGCATATCACGGTGCCGCAGGTGCGCGAGATGATGTTCGTCACGATGGTGACGACGGTGACCGGTGCTTTCCTCGTCTTCAACGACGTGTACATCCTGACCCAGGGTGGCCCGGGCAACGCTTCCACGACGCTCGCCGTCTACATGTACCGGAACGCCTTCAACCTGGATAAGATGGGCTACGCCTCCACGATCGCGATCATCATGCTGATCATCTGCATGATTCTGGCCGTGATTCAGAATACGGCGTTCCGCTCCGGAAAGGGGGACTGAGCATGTCTGAGATCGCGATGAAAAACCGCCAGGCCGAAAAGCATATCAAAGGACACAACACCCTGCCAGAGGACCGCATGACGCCCGGAATGGCCGTCGCGCTCTTCTTCCTCGTTATCTACTTCCTGCTAATTGCCTATCCCCTGTTCTGGCTTATTTCCAACTCGCTGAAGACTTACAAGGAAATCTATAAGAACATCTGGGCGTTGCCGTCGAATCCGCAGTGGATCAACTACGTAAACGCTTGGGACCGCGGCATATCCCGGTATTTCCTGAACTCCGTCCTGGTGACGGGCAGTACGATTGCGCTCACGCTTTTCTGCGCGGCGCTGGGCAGCTACGCGCTCGCGCGCTTCCGCTTCCGCGGGAACCAGATCATCTTCATGATGTGCATGGGTGGCATGATGCTCTCCCCGCAGGTGACGCTGATTCCGCTGTACCAGATCATCCGCGGGCTGCACATCCACGACACGTATCTCGCGATGATTATCCCGTATACGGCGTACCGCATCCCGATGATGATCATGCTGATTCGCTCCAGCTTCCTCACGATCCCGAAGGAGATGGAGGAGAGTGCGGCGCTGGACGGCTGCTCTGACTTCCGCATTTTCTGGCAGATCTTCCTGCCGATGTCGAAGCCCATCCTGCTGACCTGCTGCATCCTCATTGCGTACTACGCATGGAACGAGTTCCTGTTTGCGATCATCTTCATCAACAGCGAGAAGTTCAAGACGATTCCGACGGGCCTTATGAACCTGCGCGACGCGCTGCAGACGGACTGGGGCACACTTCTCGCGGGCATGACGATCTCCGCCCTCCCGCTCATCATCCTCTTCTTCCTGATGCAGAAACACTTCATCCGCGGCATGACCGCGGGAGCGGTGAAGGGATAAAAGCTTTTCCCCGCGACGCGGGGAAAATGCAGAAGCGCTTCCGGGACATGACTGCAGGTGCGATGAAAAGGCAGGTCAGCCGGAGGCATAAAACGCAAAGAAAACAGCGAGGTGATTTCCCATGGCTTCAAGAATGATCGCCATCGGCGACAACGTCTGCGACTGCTATCTGGACGAAAAGATCTATTACCCGGGCGGGAACGCGGTTAACGTGGCCGTGAACTGCAAACGGGATGGCATTGAGGAAGTCGCCTATCTGGGCGTATTCGGAAGCGATGAAAAAGCCGAACACATCAAATGGGCGCTCGGCCGGGAAGGCGTCTCCTGGACGCGCAGCCGCACTGTGCTGGCCATGAGTGGCTCCCCAGGCGTCCGCCTTGTGGACGGGGACCGCGTGTTCGTCGGCGGGCCGAAGAATACCGCGCAGCGCATCGTGCGGCTGCAGCTGACCGATGAGGACATCGCCTACATTTCCTCCTTCGGTCTCTGCCATACGAGCTGCTATTCTTCCATCGAACTGGAGCTCCCGAAGCTTTCCCGGGCATGCGCCGTGTCTTTCGATTTTTCGGACCGGACGAACGACGAGTATCTGGATCAGGTCTGTCCGTATCTCTCTTATGCGTTTTTCTCCGGTTCGCATCTGTCGGACGAAGAGATCGAAAAAATGATCGACCGCTGCCATGCGCTCGGTACGCCCGTTGTCGGCGTGACCCTGGGATCCCGTGGCGCGCTCTTTTCCGAAAACGGGAACCGATACCGCCAAGGCGTCAAAAAGGTGGACGCTATCGATACCATGGGCGCTGGGGACAGCTTTATTGCGGGCTTCCTCACCCGGCGCATCCTGGGAGATGGCATGGAAGCCGCCCTCGATTACGCCGCAACCGTCGCAGCGAAATCCTGTCTGATCCACGGCAGCTTTGGCTATCCGCATCCGCTGGAAACCTGAGGCTGCCTCGAAAGGGGGAACCCCGGTGAAACTGGACGGCAACAGCGCAGTGCCGCTTTATGAGCAGATGAAGATCCAGCTGCAAGAACAAATCGCTGCGCATATCTACGCTGCGGGCGACCGGCTACCCGCCGAAAAGGAGCTCTGCGAAAAATACGGCGTCAGTCGTGTAACATTGCGTCGTGCTGTGGATGAGCTTGTCGCAGAAGGTATCCTAGAACGAAAGCAAGGAAAGGGAACTTTCGTGGCGGCAAAAAAATGTCGGGTGATCTTCCGGAAAATGAACAGCATAGGTGGTGGCTTTACTGACGCTGTGTATCCGGACACCGATAAACATACCATCGTGGTCTCTAAAAAGGAGTATATCTGCAATGCGCTAGAACGGGAAAAACTCGGTCTCAGCAAGGACGAGAGAGTCTTGGTGCTTCTTCGTCTAATGACCTTGGACGGACAGCCTTTCATGATTGATCGGGCTGTGTATCCTGTGAACCGCTTTCCAGGTCTCTTTGATCGGGTCAAGGACGACGTGTCCACCTACGCAATTCTTCGGGAAGATTACGGAATCCACAGGCTGACCAGTCAGCGGGAGCTGGGCCTCGCTTATGCGACGGATGAGCAGGCGAAACTTCTCGGCTGTAGTGCCGGCGCGCCGTTGTTCCGCATCTTCAAGCAGGTTTGCGACACGGAAGGAAATCCGGTACATCTCTCCAACCTGTTTTTCAGTGTGGACCGCATCGTTTTTACGGACGATGGGGAATAAAGCGCGAAAAAAGTGTATTCAATTTAAATAACGGCAGATAACGCTCAAGAAGCCCTCCTTGCGGGGGTTTTCTTTTTCTCTGCCGTCTGCTACAATAGGAAAACATGAAAGGGTACATTTTGAATCAGGCAGTTCCTGCGGAGGAAAAGATGAAACTGGATGCCAATAACGCAGTTCCGCTGTACGAGCAAATGAAAATCCAACTGCAGGAGCAGATCAGCGTTCAAGTTTATGCGGCGGGTGATCGCCTACCGTCGGAAACGGAACTCTGCGAAAAATACGGCGTCAGCCGCATCACCGTTCGTCGCGCGCTGGATGAACTTGTCTCTGAAGGGATTCTGGAGCGGAAACAGGGGAAGGGAACTTTTGTTGCGGCCAAAAAATCACGTATCCTTTTTCGCCCGCTGGAAAGCATGGGCTCAGGTTTTTCCGATTCCACGTATCTGGGTTCTGAAAAACGTATCCTTGTAATTGCAAAGAAGGAACGTGAGGGAAACCGATCGGAACGAGAGGCACTTGCTCTTTCGGATGGAGAAAAGGTTTTTGAGTTTCGGCGTCTCATGTTTCTGGACGGGCAGCCCTTCATGCTGGATGACGCAGTCTATCCTTCCGGACGATTTCCCGGCCTGTTTGAGCGGGTCAAGGATAATATTTCAACGTATGCCCTGCTGCGGGAGTCGTACGGTATCGCAAAAATGTTAAGCCAGCGAGAGCTTTCTTTTTCCTATGCGACGGACGAGCAAGCAAAGCTTCTTGGATGCCAAACCGGAGGACCCCTGTTCCGTATTTACAAACGGGTGTGGGATAAAGACGGGTGTCCGGTTCATCTGTCCCGTTTCTATATGTGTGCCGATCGCGTTGTCTTCACGGATGAAGGAGATTGATTCCCTCACAAAACAAACGATACGCTGCGTCCCGGATGACCAGGCATGTGTTTTAAACCACCGGCTGAACCGGTGATTTTCTCTTTTCAATAAAAACTCCCGTAGCGCTTTCGCACTACGGGAATGATTTGTCTTGTAGAATCAGTAACGGGGCGCCTGATGGTTGGCCAGGCACTCGCGGCAGTAGACCGGACGGTCTCCGCGGGGCTGGAAAGGAACCTGGGTCTCGCGGCCGCAGTCGGCGCAAATCACCGTGAACATCTCGCGCGGCGGGCGATTCTCACCCTTTTGGGCACGGAAGGCGGCGCGGCAGGCAGGGCAGCGGCGGGGCTTGTTCTGGAAGCCTTTCTCCGCAAAGAACGCCTGCTCGGACGCGGTGAACACGAATTCCTGACCGCAGTCGCGGCACACAAGGGTCTCATCCTGATACATTTGGGGTGTCCTCCTTTTTGCTGTTCCCGCCCGGCCTCTAGCCGGAACGGGCTGACTTTGCATTGCCTTCCCCGTTCAGAATTCCCGCGAGACTTCCTGTTGGCGGCACGAAGGCAATCCAAGGAGGCCGGTTGAATCGAAATGGATTAGGCTTCGACTAGTATAACATGGTTTTCGTGAAAAATCCATACATTCAAACGAGAAACTAAAGTTATTTTAGAGGAAAGCGCGCGAATTGCTCCCAATTTTCTGTAAAAAATCAATAACAATGCGTTATTCAAATCAAAGGGGACGCTTTTCCCTTGTGGTTTTTCGCCCAAATGTGTATGATAACCATAGCTTTGTCTTTGGGAGGGGCTTTATGAAAATCCTGAAAGCGCTCTTCAGCCGCACGACGTTCTTGATCCTCGTCGTTCTCCTTGAAATCGTGGTCCTCATATCCATTTCCAGCCTGTTCGGAAAGATTGCCGGATATGTGGAAATGATCCTCCGGGTGCTGAGCGGGCTGGTGGTGTTGTACATCATCCGGTTCAGCCGGCATCTCTCTTCGGATCTCGTCTGGATCGTGCTCATCCTGCTATTCCCGGTGCCGGGAACGGCGGCGTATCTGCTTATAGGCGCGAACCTCCTTTCCGGACGCACTTACCGCAGTATCCTCAAACAGGCGGAGGCTGCGCGGGGACTCCTCGTACCGAATGAAACGATTGAGCGGGAAATGGCGAAAAAAGCGCCGGAGCTGGCAGGGCAGTTCCACTATCTTTCCCGGTCGGCGGGATATCCCTTCTGCCGCAATGCCGGCTGCGACTATTATCCCCTGGGGGACGAAGGTTATCCTGTGATGCTGGAAGAACTAAAACGGGCGGAGCGCTTTATCTTCCTCGAGTACTTCATTGTCGAAGAAGGGGAAATGTGGAACGGCATCCTTGAGATCCTGGAGGAAAAGGCAAAGGCAGGGGTGGACGTCCGTCTGCTGTACGACGACGTGGGCTCTTACTCGACTCTCCCCTGGAACTACGCGAAGCAGCTGGAGAAAAAGGGGATCTCCTGTATGCCCTTCAACCGTATCAATCCGGTCGTCAATATCATCATGAACCATCGGGATCACCGGAAGATCCTTGTGATTGACGGAAAGGTGGCTTTCTCCGGCGGCATCAACCTGGCGGACGAATACATCAACAAAAAAGAAAAGTACGGCCACTGGAAGGACAATGTGATCCGCCTGCGGGGCGGGGCAGTCTGGCCCATGACGGTCATGTTCCTGACGCACTGGAATGCCCTGCAGGAGCGGGATCCCGACTTTACGGTTTTCCGCTTTCCGGAGGAGGAAACGTCCGCACCGCTGCCTGGCTATGTAGCGCCCTATGGGGAAACCCCGCTGGACAACGAGATCACGGCACAGAACATTTATATGGGTATCCTGAACCAGGCGAATCGCTACTGCACAATCTTTACGCCCTACCTCATTATCGACACGGAGTTTCAAAATGCGCTCATCCTGGCGGCGAAGCGGGGTGTGAACGTGCGCATCGTCACTCCCGGCATCCCTGACAAGAAGCTCGTCTGGAACATCACACGCTCCTATTACAGCCCGCTCATCCGCGGCGGCGTGCGAGTATTCGAATATACCCCGGGCTTTATCCACTCGAAGGTCTTCGTCTGCGACGATCAAGTAGCGACGGTTGGCACCATCAACCTGGATTACCGCAGCCTGTACCTGCATTTTGAAAACGGCGTTTACCTCTATGGATGTGATGCAGTGAAGGACATCCGCAGGGATGCGGAGGAGACCGTCGCAAAGAGCCATGAAGTCACCCTGGAGGAATGCCGCGGCGGCATTGTGAAGGAAGTCGCCCTCAGCGCCCTGCGCCTGATCGCGCCGCTTCTGTGATGACGGAGGACAGCACTTTATGACGTTTGAAGAGGCTGCGGCGGCCATTCGTCCCGGGCGGTATCGTCATTTCAAAGGCAACGAATACGAGGTGCTGGCCATCGCCAGGCATTCCGAAACGACAGAGCCTATGGTGGTCTACCGCGCCCTCTACGGCGAGGGCGGTATTTGGGTGCGCCCTGCCGCTATGTGGGACGAAACGGTAGAGCGCGGCGGAAAGACATTCAGGCGGTTTGAGAAGATGAGGGAGGATGACAACAAAAAGCCTTCCCTGCTTGAGGAAGGCGGAGCTGCATCAGGACTGACAAAGAATTCGGATCAAGCTGTCTGAAATGTTTGACCGCTTATGATTTCAGTTCTTCCGCTTTGCGCATAAGGGCTGCAAAGTCTTCATAATGCCAGTCTTTCGTTGGCTTTTCGATACCGACGGATTTGAAGAAGCAGGAGGGGATTTCCCGCTGGGCAAGGTTCTTGGCGACGCAGGGTGTGCAGCCCTTGTCGTGATTAGACGGATGGCATGGGCAGGCAGTATCCGTGCAGGTGCAGAATGGGGGAACGTTGCTGGTCATGGAATCACTCCTCATCGTTTTTGCAAGAGTATAACGCGGGATTTCTCCCGTTTCAAGGAAAACCTCACATTCTCTGTTTGGGAATCTACCGACATGTTGCCCGTGAAAAAACCATTGATATAAGGAGAACGATATGAGCCGAAAGACCGAAAAGACTTTCCGAGATCTGGAATCCTATCTTGAAAAGCACCAGAATGAAATCGAGGGCGAGGCGGACGTGGAACGCCTGGTCGCAAGATTCATGCAGGAAAACAACGCTTCCATTTTCTCTAGGCTGGAGGAGGAACAGAGCGGGGAGCCGACGGCGGACGATTTGCTGGAATTGGCGGAGGACGCGCCTTCCAGCAAGAAGCGGTTCGAATACATCCGCAAGGCTCTTGCCCTGGAGCCTGAAAACCTGGACGCCATGCGTATGGAGATCGAGACGGAATGCGGAGAAGACTTGGATGCGATGCGGGAGCGTTTTGCCGTAGCGGTTTCCCGCGCCGATGAAATTATGGGGCGCGACGGCTGGTTCGGGGAAGAAAACATCGGTGATTTCTGGGGACTTTTGGAAACGAGACCCTATATGCGCCTACGGTATGCCTATTTCGAAACGCTGATCGCCTGCGGACAAATGAAAGCCGCCATAGAGGAAGCGCAGGAACTCTTGCGCCTTTGCAAAGGGGATAACCTTGGCGTGCGTTTCCGCCTCATGCATATTTTTGCCTTTCTGGAAGAAGAAGACGCCATGCTTCGGCTGCATAGGACCTATGAGGAATACGACGAAACGCAGATGCTCCTGCCGCTGTCCATCGTCTGCTACAAAAATGGAAAAACCGAGCAGGCAAGGGAATATCTCCTGCGCCTCTTTGCAGTCAACCCGGATACGAAGAAATTCATGCGACAGATGAACCGTGGCGAGCTGGACTTTCTTGAGGAAAAGGAAGATTTCTTCGGTTATCGCCCTTTCACGATGGAGGAGCTGGCGCAGGAGTTCCGGGAAAACACATTCCTCTTTATTACCTGTCCCGGATATTTCTCGTGGGCGGACCGTGAGCTTGTCGGCGTCAAAGGCAAACCGGGGCGGAAGAAGAAATAAACATCTTCGGCATAATCAATGCCGGGCACCCGACAGAATGCTGTCCAGTGCCCGGCAATTTGTTTTGTTCAGGACCCGCTCAGGGGTCATGGGATGGGTTTTGCCTTACTTCGCAAGCGCCGCGGCGCCTTCGCCCGCGATGCGGCCGAAGACCACGATGTCAGCCACCGCGTTGCCGCCTAGACGGTTCGCGCCGTGGACGCCGCCCGTGACTTCGCCTGCCGCGAAGAGGCCAGGGATCGCGTTGCCTTCGCCGTCCAGGACCTGCGCTTCGGTGTTGATCGCAACGCCACCCATGCAGTGGTGGATGCCCGGGGAGACCTGGATGGCGTAGAAGGGCGCAGTGTCCAGGGGCGCGGCAAAGCTGGTCCTGCCGAAAGCCTCGTCCGACTGGGACGCGCAGGCCTCATTCCATGCTTCCATGGTCGCCGCGAACACCGCGGGATCCATGCCGGTCGCTTCGGCAAGCGCTTCATAGCTGTCCGCCTGCACGGCATAGCCCTTCGTGAAGTAGGTATTATAGGTTGCGCTCGCGTCCATCATCTTCTGGTCCACGATGGTGTAGGCGTAGCCGCCCTCCTGGGCGAGTTCCGCTGCGCTGACCGTGTCGCGGGTCAATAGTTCGTTCACGAAACGCTCGCCTTTCTGATTGACCAAGATCGCGCCGTCGCCGCGGATGCCTTCGGTGATGAGCGCGGAGCTGGGCGTGTATACGGAAGGATGGATCTGGATCTGCTCGAGATCCACCGTGCCGGCGCCAATCGCCATCGCCATATCGAGGCCGTCGCCCGTCGCGCCGGCGGAGTTAGTGGTCACAAAGCCCGCGAGATCGGGGCGATAAGAAGCGACGCGATCAAGGTCGTATCCGAAGCCGCCGGTAGCCAACACGACCGCATCCGCCGCGATAGTATAGCTGCCGTTCTCAGTTTCCACTTCGACACCGGTAACTTTTCCGCTGTCGTCGCGTACGAAAGCGGTGGCGCGGCTGGAGAGCCTGAGGTCGATTTTCTCCTCCGCGTTCACATCCTCGGTCAGCCTCGCGACGAGATAGGCGCCAACCGGGGTGGTCTTGCCCTCCGCCGTCACGGCGCGGTGAATGCGCTTCACGCTTGCGCCGCCGAAGGAACCCACATCGTGCAGCACGGCGTTCTTGGTTTCCAGCCAGGCAATGGCGTCCGCGGAATTCGCGGCGAGAGTATGCACAAGGGCCGGATCGTTGATACCCTTGCCGCCGACCATGGTATCCAGCTCGAAGAGCTCTACGGAATCGAAATAACCTTCCGGATTCGCAAGGTACGCGTCAAACTGCGCTTCGACCGCAGCGGTCAGCTCGTTCAGTTCCGGATAGTTTTTCTTCGCGCCTTCAATGGTGTTCTTCACGGCGGTGGTGGTGGAATCCGCCCAGGCGTTCGCGTCCTGCCAAGGGGTCTTCGCCGCGTTCATACCGCCGGTAGCCCGGGAGGAGTTGCCGCCCGTTGCACCCGTTTTCTCGAGGAGGATGACGTTCTGCGCGCCCGCGTCCACCGCGGCGAGCGCCGCGCTCATGCCCGCGCCGCCCGCGCCAATGATGACCACGTCGCAGCTCGTGTCGGTCACCGTAACCGTCACAGCGTCTTTCAGACCGGCGGCTTCGAGCGCTTTGTCAAAAGCAGCCTGAACGGCGGCGGTGGTCATGGTGGCGCCGGATATATTGTCGATGACGCCGTCGTCCGCCGCGTAATCTTCCGACAGCATCGCGGCATATGTACCGTCCTCAATGGGGGTGAGGCCGATACCGGGGGTCTCTGTGTCGCCCGTCACGGCGACAACGGAGATCTTGCCGTCCGTGACGTCAATGGTAACGGTGACATCGCCCGCGCCGATATTGCTCTTCACCGTGCCGGTGAAGGTTTCCGCCATCGCACTTACCGCCAAGACGAGCAGGGAGACGGAGAGCAGGATTGTCAGGAATTTGCGCATAATGCTTCCTCCTTTATGGTCGGGAATTAGTGACCTTCCGAATTGCCAGTCAAATCATACCATAGAATTAAGAATTATCCAACCGCAATTTGTTCTTATTCTAGGTTTTTGGGTTCGGGACCGCGTCCGGCGCGACGGAAATCCGAAAGCATGGCCGTGACCGAAAAAATCGCTCCGCAGAGGTTGCGGTAGGTGTAATAGTAATGATCCCAGACATGATTCGCGGTGAACAGCATCCACAGTACGGGTAAAAGAGCGGGGATCAGATAGGCGAGGCAGCCGGGGTCCGGCTGTTTTTTTCTTCCGCCGGAAAGTCCGGCAAGAAGGGATGCGGCGCAGGAAAGCGCAAGAACCGCGATAGAAGACGCTTTTATGAAAACAAGACGGGCGTTCCTGGCAAGGGCTGCCGTGCGGGTGTACCTTTTTCCGTGGGAACGGTTTGAAACGCGCAGGCGGATCTGTGAAAGAATACCTCCCGCGCCGATCGGAAAGACGAGGAGGTTCAGTGCCCATTTGAGGGCCCACATTCCCGCGAACCCGGTGCCCCAGGCAAAGGCCGAAAGCGCCGCGGCGTAAAACGTCTTTCCGGCGCTCTCTCCCGCCTGCCTGCGAAGCGCGAGATTAAACACCATGGGAAAGGCAAGGGTGGCGGTGGGAAAGGTCAGGAGGTCGAAGTAGGATGTCAGAAGGCCGACGGCAGCAAAAAAAACCGGAAGGGATACCGCGTCATCGATGGCCTCCCATCGGAAGAGAAGCAGGCAGCAGGCCATAAGGGTAAGGAGCGTCACCGGTGCGTACTGCAGGCAGAGGCCCAGGATGGCCGGCATCATGACGAACCATGCGCCGATAAACCCGGGAAGCAGCTGCAACAGCTTCCTCTGCTGCATAAGTAGCAGCAGCGCCGCAAGCAGCGCGGCTTCTGCAAAATAGAGAAGCATCTCTATATTAGAAAGATTAAAAAAACAGAGCAGAAGACGCAGGGGAAGCGTATAGCCGTGCCAATACCGGCTGTAGGACAGTCCGCCCGTAGGCGAATCCCTCCCGTCCGCCACGTGGCAGAAAGAGGACCAGGAGTCTTCTCCCTCCTCGGGACTGAGGTCCGTCCGGTAGCCGCCGAACACCCGGAAAAGAATTGGTTCTCCGCCGGTATAAGCTGCGGTCTTCAGGATCAAAACGGAGGTGTAATTGTCCGGCTGAGAGGTTTTGAAACCGCCGACGAGCTCCGGCGTCGCGCCTTCTTCGCAGAGCATGAATGCTCCCTGGGCGGCGTTTTCCCGCATGCGTGGCGTGTCGACAAAGACGGCGATCCAGTTCATCACCACCGCAAGGACGACCAGCCCGGCTAAAAGCGCCGCGCCGCGCGCCGCGCGCCTCATGCGTGTTTCTCCCGCAGCCCGGATATGAACCCTGCGAGCCGGGACAGCCCAAGAGAAAGCTCCCCGTCCGCATAGCAGCAGGAGATGCGGACGTGTCCTTCATCCGAAAAGGCCGTGGCGGGGACGAGGGCCAGCTTCGCTTCCCGCATGAGGCGAGAGCAGAAGTCCTCCGAAGGCATCCTGAATTCCCGGATGTCCGGATAGACGTAAAAACCGCCGCCCGGAGTTTCGCAGGGAAGCCCCATTGTCGAAAGCCGGGAAAGAGCCAGATCCCTCCGCCGGCGGTAGGTTTCGCGCATGGTTTCCGGGGAGAGCGAGAAAACGCCGAGGCATCCCCGCTGCACAAAGCCGGGTGCGGAAACGACGAGGAAGCTGTGCGCCTTCACCATTTCCCGCATGACATCCGCTTCCGCCGCGGCGTAGCCCAGCCGGACGCCGGTCATGGCATAGGTTTTCGAAAGGGCGGAAATGTAGATGACACGGTCGCGGATCTCCGCCCATTCCGGAAGTGCAGAGAATCCGTCCTCAAAGACCAGGCTGTCGTAAGCGCCGTCCTCGATTAAAAACAGATCCCGCGCCTTTGCCGTCTCTGCCAGCAGGGACAGGGTTCCATGATCCGCCACCCATCCGTCCGGATTGTTGGGAGAGGAGAAGAGTACCGCCTTTGTCCTCTCCGTCAGCAAGGACGCCAGAATTGCTTTTGAAAAACCTTTTTCCGCTTTGCGGGGCAGGGGCACAAAAACGCCCCCCGCCATTTCGATCAAAGGCTTGTAAAGGCCGAAGCAGGGCGTCAGGCATATCACTTCGTCGCCGGGATTCAGGATGGCGAACAGCGCCGCGGCGATGGCCTCCGTGGAACCGACGGACACCAGCGTTTCTTCCGGTACATACCGGCTGCCGAAGCGGGCGTTCAGCATGGCGGCCACTTCTGCCCGCAGTTCCGGGATCCCGGCGTTTGGCGGATAATGGGTGTCTCCCGCGAGAATGGCCTCTGCGATCTTTTTCCGCACGGGCAGCGGCGCGTCGAAATCCGGCTCCCCGATGGTGAGCCGGAGGCAGCCTGGGATCATTGCTGCTTCTTCGCCGATACGGCGGATGGGGCTTTTGGGATTCGCCTGCAGGTGCCGGTTCAGAATCATCCGCGTCTCCGCCTTTCTTTGTTCTCTTTCGGTTTCTGTTCCTGCCGCTCTTTCCCCGCTGATTTTCCCATGCGCTTTTCAAGCACGTCCTCCCGCGCCACAGAGTAGCCAAAGAAGCCGACGGGATGATTCCTGAGCGGATAATATTCGCCGTGCGCGTAAGCCACGAGATTCGCACGTGAAATCTGCAGCTTTCCTTCTTCGTCCATCAGCGCCGGGGAGACGCGCACGTCCTCAATTTCCGCGAGAAACAGATCGTGCGAGCCAAGGGGGATGCGCTGCTTCACCCTGCAGAGCAGCGCCGCCGGCGCTTCCGCGACGACGGGAGCGGGAAACCCGTTAAAGTACAACGGATGCAGCCCCGTTTCGAGGAATTTGTCCATTTCCCGCCCGGAACGGACGCCGCAGAAATCCGCCGCACGGCACATCTCCCAGGAAACGAGATTCAGACAGAAGCAGCCGCTTTTCTCAACCAGCGCATGGCTGAAACGGTCCGGCCGAATGGATACGGAAACCATGGGCGGATGCGAGCATACCGTCCCCGTCCAGGCAATGGTGATGAGGTTCGGCTTCGCGTTCTCCTCCGTTCCTTTGCAGGAGAGGAGCACTGCCGGCACAGGCGCGAGCATCGCCGCCGCGCCCAGGGAGACGGACAAATTGTCCTTCAGAGGATTTTTCATGCTATACTCCTTCATCGCGCCGAAAAGACGTATTCCATCCGTTCCGTACTGAGATACTCTTCCGGCAGGACCTCCCAGCTGCGCAGGCCTGCGGCGCCGAGGGGAATGGGGCTGTCGATGGCGCGGCGGCGCAGGGTAACGGTCCCGTCGTCTTCCACCAGGGCGATCCCGAACGAAGGACGGCTTTCCACCTTGTACCGCTCATCCGTATAGCCGAGATAGCCGGCGTTCATATAGGCGAAATTCAGCGTTTCCATCGTATAG
>JAIKWN010000132.1 GCA_024684665.1 Clostridiales bacterium
ACGTTCTGGTCCGGACGGCCGGGGACGGATCCTGCCTGGACAGCCCCGATGCGGATGATATTTGTGATAGATCGATCCATGATATTCCTCCAAAGTATCTGTTTTATGATATCATAGATGGCACCCTCCCGGCAGAAAGAAACAATTCTTGAAAATCTCGCGGAAAATCGCAAAGGAATCCTTGACAAGAATCAGGGAATTATCGTATAATAGCAAAGTCGCAGGTGCGACGCTTATTCCGGAGTAGCTCAATGGTGGAGCAACCGGCTGTTAACCGGTAGGCTGTCGGTTCGAGCCCGACCTCCGGAGCCACCTTTGGGAGAGGCGAAAGCCTCTCCCAAATCAACTCAGCCGAACGAGAATGCCGGGATGGCGGAATTGGCAGACGCACGGGACTTAAAATCCCGCGATAGCGATATCGTACCGGTTCGACCCCGGTTCTCGGCACCAACTTAACATCGCGGAGTAGAGCAGCTGGTAGCTCGTCGGGCTCATAACCCGGAGGTCGGAGGTTCAAATCCTCCCTCCGCAACCAAAGAAACAGAAAACGGATCCGAAAGGATCCGTTTTCTGTTGAACAGCGCAAGGTTTATTTGTTATAGTAATTTTGAAAGGACACTATTTACGAATCAAACAGGAGGCTCCCATGAAAGCGAAACGCGCAAAGAAAGAAGAGGCAAAGAAACGGACGCTGAAACGGTTCCTCGGCAGGTTCTGCCTGAATCTGCTGGTTTTCAGCATGATCCCTTACCGCTTTAAGAAGGATGCGGAGACGAACACGCTGGAAGTGCGGAGTCTGCTGTGGGGCGTCAGAAAGACGCCTTGCGAAGGCAGGGATCAGTGGGCTTTCGCGATCCCGCCCTCCGGACTGGATATGGAAGAGGAAGCCGAATAGCGCTTGAGGGCAGCATTATGCTGTTCAAGGAAAAAGACAGGCCTGCGGCCTGTCTTTTTGTGCGGCTGCAAAGATCACTTCGCAAAATACAGCCCCTTCAACCTATCCGGCATAGACTCGAACATCATCTCCACGACGGTCTGCGCGGGCGTGATGTTGTCCTTGAGCAGCCACTCCCGCGTCATGCCGAGTGTTCCGTAGCAATAGAGCCGGATGCCGAACTGCGTTAAGGCGTCCGGCTCTATTCCTGCCTTTTCCCGCGCGAGATCCGTATACCGTCTGACAAAATATTCGTGCATATAGGCCCACATGGGACTTTGCGAATTGTCTTCGTAAGCGCGTTTAAAGAAGATGTAATCCTGTCGCATGCTGTTCATGGCGCTTGCGGCGGATTCCACGGAAAGCATGTCCGTCTGCAGCGCGCGCTGGCAGAAGATCCAGGCCATCAGGTCGTATTTGTCCTGAAAATGATAGTAGAAGGTCGGACGTTCGATCTCCGCCTCGCGGCAGATCTCCGTAACGAATATTTTCTCCAATGGTTTTTTGACCAACAGACGCTTCAGCGTGTCCGCGATCCAGAGCTTTGTGCGTTCGGCCATGATGGATCACCGTTTCATACAAAAATGGAAATATGTAATAAAAATTATCATAATTATATTTCTGTATGTGTAAAAGCGCAAGGGGAACGGTTAGAATACAGACAAATCAGAAAAGGAGAGAATAACGATGACTTTTATGGAACTCGCAAAAAACAGATATTCGGAACGCTTTTTCGATCCCCGTCCGGTGGAGCAGGAGAAGCTGGATCAGATTCTGGAAGCAGGGCGCATTGTGCCGACCGCCTGCAATTACCAGCCGCAGCGCTTTTACGTGCTGCGCAGTCCGGAGACGCTGGCCAAGGCAAAGACAGTGACCCCGTTCCACTACAACGCGCCTCTGATGCTGCTGGTCTGCTACGACGCAGAAACCGTCTGGCGGAATCCGCAGGACCGTTACTACCGGAATTACAATTCCGGCGAACAGGACGCTTCCATCGCGGCGACCACCATGATGTATGAAGCGGAGGAGCTCGGCGTTCACACCATCTGGATTAGAGGCTTTGACTCAAAGTCAATTGTAGACACCTTTGGCCTGCCGGATTATATGATCCCCGTTATGATGCTGGGGCTGGGTTATCCCAATGACCGGGCCAAAGCTAATGCCTGGCATTATCAGAGAAAGCCCATCGAGGACTTTGTATTTGAGCTGTAAGAGGTGCTGCGTATGAAGACGATTGTCGCCATCAACGCCAGTCCCCGCGTAGAGTGGAATACCGGGACTCTCATCCGGGAGGCAGCCAAAGGAGCGGAGGCGGAGGGCGCTGAGATCAAGATTTTCGACCTATATAGGTTGGAGAAGTACACCGGCTGTATTTCCTGTTTCGGCTGCAAGCTGGCGCCAAATGAAGGAAAATGTATATGCAAGGATGGTCTTGCGCCTGTACTGGATGCGATCCGCAATGCCGACGGGCTGATCGTCGGCACGCCCAATTACCTCGGCGACGTTTCTGCCGGTTTTCGTGCCTTATACGAGCGGCTGATTTTTCAGTCGCTGACCTACAAGACCGATCCTCGCAGTTACAGTGATCGGTAGATCCCTTTCTTGCTCATCATGACGAGCAACTTGCTGAATGAATTCTATGCGCCTGCGGGGTATCGGAAAATGCTCAAGGGATACCAGAAATCCCTTGATGCATTTGTCGGAAACACAAAGTTGTTCATCGCGGGCAACACCCTTCAGGTGAAGGATTACAACCGCTTTAACTGGACCATG
>JAIKWN010000136.1 GCA_024684665.1 Clostridiales bacterium
TCGGCATTCGGTTCCATTCCGATCCTGATCTTCCCTGCCCTCCTGGTCGGCCTCATCTGCGGAAGCTTCATCGGATTCATGATCAGCCGGATGAACGTCGTGCCGATGATCGCGACACTGGCCATGCAGACGATCGGGCGCGGCCTCTGCTTCATCTTCTCCGGCGGCACTGCGGTCTCCGGTATTCCGAAGCCGTACAGCTTCGTCGGCGCGGGCCGCTGGCTCTCCACCGCCGGCAATCCGAACGGATGGATCCCCAATATCACCATCTTCGTCGTCATCATGGTCGCCATCGTTCATATCCTGCTCAGTAAAACTGTGTTCGGCCGCCATGTTTACGCGACCGGAAGCAACCAGCAGGTCGCACATCTGGCCGGCGTCAACACCAAGAATACCGTTTTCATCGGCCATGTGATCTGCTCCATCATGGCGGCGCTGGCAGGCGTGCTGAACGCTTCCAAGCTCTGCAGCGGACAGCCTGCGGCCTGCGAGGGCTATGAGATGTACGCCATCGCAGCGACCGTGCTCGGCGGTACGTCCCTGACTGGCGGCAGCGGCTCTGTCGGAAGGGCGATGTTCGGCGTCGCCGTCATCGCCGTTATCAACAATGGCATGAACCTGCTGCATATCAATTCCTACTGGCAGAAGGTCGTTATCGGTTCCATCATCCTCTTCGCGGTCATTCTCGATATGGCACAGAAGAAGAAAAAGGTCTGACGCCGTTTTTCTGGAGGGATACCATGGATTGGTTCAGTGACGGACGGGAGTATTACAGCGGAAGATGCTTTGAAGGTATGGCACTCGCCTGTCCGGACCGGTGGCGCGTATTTGATAGCCAGCTCGCCTGCGGAACACTGATCGGTAGCGAGCCGCCGAAGGACCGCGTGGCCATCATCGTGAGCGGCGGCGGCTCCAACGGCCCTTGGCCGGAATACGTGGGCCCTGGCCTAGCGGACGCCGCGGTGGTCGGCGCGCCCTATACCGCGCCCAGCGCTTACGCCATCTATGAGGTAGGAAAGGCGTTGAACACCGGAAAAGGCGTTCTCCTCGTATACAACAACTTCATGGGCGACTATCTGAACAACGACATGGCCGCAGAGCTGCTGCGGCTGGAAGGGATCGACAGCCGACAGCTCATCTGCTGCGACGATATGGGCATGGCCATTGGCGAGCCCCGGGAAAACCGAGGCGGCCGCACGGCTGCTCCCCTTTATCTCCGCATCGCCGCAATTGCGGCACGCGAAGGAAAGTCCCTTTCCGAAGTCGAGGCGCTGGTCAAAAAAGCCGAAGCAAGATCGACCACGCTCTGCGTCACCGTGGATCCGAAGACGAACCGCGCCATCTATGGCAAGGGATTCTCCGACGAGCCCGGTTTCATCGTTCGGGACAACGCCACGGTTTCCTCCACCGCCGAGGAGATGATCCGTTTCCTCGCGGAAGACGTGCGACCCCAACCGAGTGAAAAGGCGTATCTCCTTGTCAACCGGCTGCGCTTCACCCATTATATGGACAGCTATGTAATGGCGGCACGCCTGTACAAAGAGCTGGAGAAAATCTGTCCCATTCTCAAGATGCGCGTAGGCGCCTATAACAACATCCTGGACGCCTACGGATATACTGTGACCATTCTCTGCGCGGACGGGGAAATCGCACCGTACCTCCTGCCGGATTACGCCGGCGACTGCTATCTGTTCTGATCGCAGGGCGGAGAAAAATACCCGTCACTTTAGGAGTGAGGAACCGTGAATAAAGAAACAGCGGACGCCGGCGTCCTGAAGAGCGCGATGATCTCGGCGGCGGACGCCATCATTGCCGCAGAACCGGAACTGACGCGTATCGATAGCGTGATCGGCGACGGGGATCACGGAATCGGAATGAAAACCGGCTTTTCCGCCTTAAAAAAGGAGCTGCTGGCCGGCCGTTACGAAACGCCGTACGATCTCTTTCACGCCTGCGGACTTTGCCTCGTGAAAAGCATGGGCGGCTCCTCCGGCGTGCTCTTCGGCACACTGCTCATCGGTGGCCTAGACGAAATCCATGGCAAAGACAGCCTAGACAGCCAGGGGCTCTGCGCCCTGTTTTCCGGGGGGATAGAAGCCGTTATGCGACGCGGGAAGGCGAAACCGGGAGACAAGACCATGGTCGACGCCCTCGTCCCCGCGCGGGCGTGCATGCAGGAGGCAGCCTCCGGGGGCTGCAGCATCGAGGAACTCTTCCGCGCGGCGGAAGCGGGCGCTCTAAATGGCGTTGAAGCGACGAAGCGTATGCTGCCCCGGCTCGGGCGCTCCAAGAACTTTCGTGAGCAGGCCCTCGGCTGGCCAGACCCGGGCGCGATTTCTGTCTCCATTCTGTTCCGCGGCCTAGCGGACGGGATCGCCGCAATCGCTTTCTGACGGCCATGCACAAATTATAAAAGACATCCGCCGATCTGGCGGATGATTTCGTTTCCTGTCGCCGGGAGCGCCGTCAAAGTTGTAGCATCCCGCTGTCCCTGATCACGCGGACGGCTTTCTTCAATTCCTCCGGCGGAAGGACAAGGGCGAAGCGCACATAGCCCGCACCAAGGGGACCGAAGCTCTCGCCCGGGGTCGCCACAACGCCAGCCTTTTCGATGAGTGCAAGACAGCATTCCATTCCAGAAGCAAAGCCCTCGGGCACCCGCGTCCAGACAAACATGCTGCCCGCATTCCGCTTCGTTTCCCAACCGATGGCAGTCAGCCCATCGCAAAGCGCATTCCTCCGCTCTTCATAGTCCAAACACTGCCGCTCAACCGGTTCCCGCGGAAGGGTTAGCGCCGCAACAGCCGCTTTCTGAATTGGAAGGAACATGCCGAAATCGATCTGGCTTCGTAGCTTTTTAAACGCATTAATGACGTCCTTCCGACCGATCAGGAAGGAGACCCGGGCGCCCGTCATATTGAAGCTCTTCGACAGGCTGAAGAATTCGCAGCCGACTTCCGCCGCGCCGGGGAAGGACAGGAAGCTTCCGCCCCGCGCGCCGTCAAAGAGGATGTCGCTGTACGCATTGTCATGCAAAAGTACAATGCTGTTCTTCCTGGCGAACGCGATCAGCTCCCGGTAGACCTCCGGCGTGCCGACGCTACCCGTGGGATTCGAGGGCAGGGAGACGATCATATACTTCGCACGCCGCGCAACATCTTCCGGGATCTCCGAAACCCGGGGCAGGAAATCGTTCTCTGCTGTCAGGGGATAAAAGAAAGGATCCGCCCCGGCCATTTTTGCTCCAGCGAGGAACACGGGGTAGCAGGGATCCGGCAAGAGGACCATATCCCCCTCGTCGCAGAGCACGAGACCGATGTGCCCCATACCTTCCTGGGAACCGTAGCAGGAAGCGATATTCTCCGGATGGATGATCACGTCGAAACGGCGCCGATAGTAGGAACAGACCGCCGAAAGCAGCTCGTCGCTGTCCCGGAGGGCATATTTCCAGTTATCGGGATCCATGGCAGCCTCCGCTAAGGCACGGCGGATGGATTCATCCGGGATGAAGTCGGGGGTGCCGATGGATAGGTCATAGATCGTCTTTCCCGCCTGCTCCGCCGCACGCCTCCGCTCATTCATGGCAAGAAAAACCTCGTCGCCGAATCGTTCCATCCGTTTGCTGAATTGCATTGCTTTTCTTCCTTTCCGGGCTTTGCCCGAGGGATTTTGCTTGACATCCGCGTTTTGCCGCAGTATCTTGTATTTGGTAGAAGATGGGCGTTTGCCCAATGAAAAAAGGAGGCATATTCCCTATGCGTATCGCACTGATCAACGAAAACAGCCAGGCCGCCAAGAATACGCAGATCGTAAACGCTCTGGCCAGCGTCGTCGTCCCCATGGGACACGAAGTGGACAATTACGGCATGTACGGCACGGAAGGCGAGCCCAGCCTGACCTATGTGCAGAACGGCATCCTCGCCGCCATCCTGCTGAACTCCGGCGCGGCGGATTACGTTATCACCGGCTGCGGCACCGGCGAAGGCGCCATGCTCGCGCTCAACAGCTTCCCCGGCGTCATCTGCGGCCACGTCGTGGATCCTTCCGACGGTTTTATGTTCGCCCAGATCAACGACGGCAACGCGGTAGCTCTGCCCTTCGCGAAAGGCTATGGTTGGGGCGGCGACCTTAACCTGACCTATATTTTTGAGAAGCTCTTCGGCTTTGGCCACGGGAACGGTTATCCGGCAGACCGCGTCGTTCCGGAGCAGCGCAACAAAAAGATCCTGGACGGCGTCCGCGCGAACAACTTCAAAGACCTTCTGACCTGCCTGCGCGGCCTTGATCAGGAACTGGTTCGCGGCGCCGTCGCCGGCGAACACTTCTCCGAGCTCTTCTTCGCCCACGCGAAAGACGAGGCCATCATCAGCTACGTGAAGGAACTGCTGGCGTAAGCTCCTAGATAAAACAGTCCGCCTTCGATGGAGACGGTGTCCTATCCAAACCCCTTCCCAACAAGTTGAGAAGGGGTTTTTGCGTTCAAACAAAAGGGAAAGAAAAGCTGTTCACAGTGCCTGCCGGAAAGCGTCAAAAAACGCAGGGCACTGCCAAGCGCCGCAGGCGATCAACGTTTCCCCGGAAACGGTCATCTGCAGGCGCAGGCCGTTTTTAAGGACGAATGTTAGCGTACCAGCGCCAGGTTCCGCTTCCTTAGCGATCCTCTCCGCCGAGGAAAGCAGCAGCTTGAATGCCCGCTCCGCCGCCTCGCCGGAAAGGGTTCCGACGCCGGAGAGTGTCATTTCTTTCAGTTTTCCCGAAAGGGCAAGAGATTCCGAAAGAGGAGCCGCGCTACCCAAGCCCGCGTAGCTGATCCGCTGAAAAAGGCGCATCCTTCCGTTCACTTCGGCAGCTACCGCCGTCGATTTCGAAAGGGAGTTTATGGCATACACTGCGCTTCCTATCCCGCAGCAGTTCGACAATCCCGAAGCGAGTTCCTGCTTTGTCGCCAAGGAGGGATGTTCCGTTTCAGTTCTAACGGTTCCGATCTGTCCATCCAAAAGACCTCCGGCCAGGGCTCCCGGCTCTTTCAGGAGACGATAGACCGCCCCATTCAGGCAGAGGACAGGGATCTCCGGAGAACCGTTTGCAAAGAGGGAGTCCCCCCGGGATACGGCGTTATGTACTTCCACGCCCGAAAGGCTCGCGCTCTTCATCATGCTCCCCGCCGCAGGTACGCTCCCGGCCGCGATCTCTTCAATTTCCGCGATTTTCGGGTCTCTTCCTGCATCCATATCGCCGTACGCCATGGTAGCGTCCGCATAAAAAACATCTTCCTCCGTTTCTTCCAATTCTTCCCCCGCCGCGGCGAACGCCATATTCATTTCTCCGTCCGCCATTAGCGAAAGGTCCTCTCCATTCCGCGCGACCAGCGGCATTTCTGTAACCATGGGCATACCCGTGGCCGTCGGCGCAGCCACTGCTCCCTGGGGACCGACGGCTCTATCCTCCAGCTTGTTCAATTCCTGCATCTCTGTAAAAGACTGACCGGCAGGTTTTCGCGTTCTGAAAGCGATCAGACCGACTGCGAGCAACAATACGGCGCAGACGGCAGGGATGAAACGGAACACAGGCATCCTGTTCCGCTCCGGAGCCGGTTCTTTTGCAGCCCGGAGGATGCGGCGGCGCAGAATCTCATCGGCATGAAGCCCGGAGAACGCTTCCTCCGCCAAGGGACGCAGCCCCTCCAGCCGGTCACGTTCAGCCATCGTATCCCTCCTCCCGCAGCATTTTCTTTACTTTATCGCGACCTCGCGCTAGGCGGCTGGCCGCCGTTCCCTTCGAAATGGACAGCGCTTCCGCTATCGCCTCGAGCGTCATTTCCTGATAGTAAAACAGCAACACCACGTCCCTGAAATCAGGCGGCAGACGATGCACCGCCCGCAAGACGGCTTCCTTTTCCTCCCGCCGCTCAAGCCCGTCGTCTTCCTGCGCGGGAATGAGGGAGAGCACGGTATCGTCCTTCAGCACACGGCGGAACCAGGAGGACCGCCAAAGATCCCGGCAGCGATTCACGGTGGATACCATTAGCCATGCCTTTTCCTTTTCAGGATCTACGTCTTCGCCCTTCGTCAGGAAGCGCACAAACACATCCTGGGTCACGTCTTCTGCCTGTTCCCGGTTCCCGAGATAGAAATAGGCGAGGCGCAGGACGTCGTCGCCATAGCGCCGCCAGGCCGCGTCAAAGCGGCTTTCCTCCAAGGCGTCCCTCCCCTTTCTGTACTTAAGACGTTTTCCCCGCCCGGTTTATCCCGAAGGCGGCAATTTTCCGTTCAATATGAGCCTCATCCGCAAATAACGGATGAGGCTCTTTTTGCTGCTTCTAGGCTCAGAACTTCCGTCCGCTACTGCTGCCTCGGGATCCGCCGCTACGTCCGAAGCTTCCGCCGGAGGAGGAAGAACTGCTACGGGAAGAGCTGCCCGAAGAACGGGACGAAGACCGGGAAGAAGAAGAAGAAGAAGTACCGGAGAACAGGCCTCCCAGTATGGATCCGGCCATCCGGCCCGTGTCCTCAGCCCTCCGTGCTGGCGTCGGGGGCGTGCTCGTCCGGGGCTGACGCTGTGGCGGTGGCGGTGGTGCGTCAAATACGCCGCCCGCGCGGGCACGGGGTCCGGCCGGTCGCGGCGGAGGCGCCGACCTCATGCGGCGCATCGGCTGGATCGGGGCTGCCGGGCCATAATTCCCCGCGCGCCTCCTTCTCCGACTTCCCCGCAGGATACGGATCACAACAATCGCGATGATCACGATGAGAAGAATGCCAAAGATACTCATGCCGCCTCCTTCGTCCGAACCGGTCGCTCCCGTTGCTCCGGTATTTGCGATGCCTGTCTGCGTACCGGTCGTGGTTTCAATTCCAGGCAGGGACAGCGTCTTCCCACGGAGGTTCGCCGTTCGCAGAACAGCCGCCTCGTAAATGGCCACAAGCCCGTCCGCGAACTGGTTGTTCGCAAGATACTCAATATTTTCATCAATTACCTCGCCCCGGCTTGCCGCAGAGAAGACCCTGTCCAATCCGCGTCCGGCAGCGATTTCGATGTCCCGGTCTCCCGTCGCAAGCAGGATCAGGAGGCTGTTGTCGCCGAGGCCCCAGCTGTTGATCACGTCTGTGGCGTAATCCGCCGGCTCCATGCCGTCCAAGAAGTCCACCACGAGGGCGACGGCTTCGTCGCCATCCTTGCTGCCGCCCGTGGCGTCCAGCAACGCCTGCCCATAGGCCGCGATCTCCTCCTTATCCGCAGAAGACAGCGTGTCCGTGTAATCGTATACGAACTGAAAGCTGGAAGGCTTGTCGGGGATGCCCGCAAGTGCGTTCCCGGCAAAGAGGACCAGCATCAGGGCAATGAGAGGGATGACTTTTTTCATGGTTGTTCCTCCCGTTCTGATTCTATCCCGCAGTTTGTTCCTTCTCCCAGAAGAGCGCGTTCCGCCTCTTCTTCCGATGCCCGCTCTTCTTCCTCTTCCTCCATCCGTGCCCGCTCTTCGTCCTCGCGGACTTTCAGGAAGAAACCGCCGATCTGGCGGGAAGCGAAGAAAACGACGAGGCCGATAGCGAAAAAGCCTGCGATTGCCACAAGCGCGAAAGCCGCAAGCCCTTCCGGTGAACCGGTCAGGGCCTCCTTCAAGGCAGCGAGACTCTCCCGGTTCCAGCCCGAAAAGACGCTCACCGCTTAAATGCCTTCGTAGTAATCCGGCTCACCGAATAGGAAGCCGAAAGGCAGGCCATCGTGGACCTTTTTCGCTTTTTCTGCCGCCTGATTATATGCGCGGGCCTCCTGGCGTAGCATATTGCCGGCGTCGTTGTAAGTGTCCATGGCACGGGTAAGATCTGCGTTCTGCCCGAAATAACCAGAAGCCGCAGAGACCATATCGCCCACCGCCGTCATTAGTTTCTGATCTGCCCGGCTGACTTCGCGCGCCGTCTTCGCAGAGGAAAGAGCGGAAGCCGCCGTTTCCACCTCGGAATACAGCGTCGTTTCGAGATCGGCGCGCTTTGCGACTGTCTCCGCGTTTCTCGCGCCGTTCACGCGGTCCTGAAGAAGCGAAGCGACCTCGCCCTGGCGCAGGAAGGCCTTCGGTGTCGCCTTCGAAAGAGCGCGCCCGTTGCCCACGATCAGGGACATAACCAGAAGCACCACCATAACAGCGATACCGACCGGCTGGGATACCTTCGGCGCCTGTTTCTGCGCTGACGCTTTAGTGTTTTGATTCTGTTTTGTTTCCGGCGCCTTCTGCGCCGCTGCAGCTGCTGCCATGTAAACCTCCTTCGGTTATCCCGCGAATGAACCCCGCAGGGTTTCCTGTTCTTTCAGGGAGCGCTCGATTTCATCAAGTTCGTTCAGGAGATGTTCCGCTGTAGCCTCCGCCCTCGCCCGGTCACTTCCGGCCGCTTCTTTTTGATAGGCGGAAAGCTGGCTTTCGACTTCCCGTGCGCCTTCGCGGATGCCGCGCTTCGCCTGTTTGCCGACGTTCTTTGCCTGCCGCATGGATTCGGTCGCTCTCGCAAGACCCAGCGCCGTGGCCATCTGCGCCTTCCACAGGGGAATCGTCACTTCGAGCGCCGTCTGCAGACGTTCGCCTGTCAGCCGGTCGTTTTCCTGCACCAGGCGGATCTGCGCCGCCATTTGCGTGGAAGCAGTCTTGGTAATCAGAAGATCCTGCAGACGCCGCTCCAGCCGGGCCTGATCCGCTTCGGAGAGATTCGCTTCTTTCGCTTGCTGCTGCGCCTCCCGACCGATGACCAAGAGACTGCACAGCTCCCGGTACAGGGTTTCGTTGCGGTCGTAGAGCCGGTCCAGCAGCGCAGAATCCCGCATCAGCGCCACGCGCCTATCCGTCATGTCGTTGGCGCAAGCGTTGATCTGCGGCTCCGCCTTTTCATAAGCGGCGCGCACTTCTTCGAGGCTCGCTGTTCCACCGGTGATGCGCCGCAGGAATCCTTTTGCCTCCGCCTTGAATGAACAGGAACGGATCTGCTCCGCCAACGTTTTCATTAGTCCGTCCAGGGGCTTGATATCGTTCGACATCATTTGCCGGAGGGCAATTTCCGAAAAGGTGCTCATTTCTTTTTGAGCGCGCGCACCGAAGGCCGCCACGGAAGACGCGTCGGAAACGCGCAGGCGCGCTGCGGTTTTCCGGATAGCCTCCTGCAGTTCCCCTGGAAGCTGTTCCATCTCCGGAAGAGCGCCCTGCTCCGGAATCAGCGCAAAATCAGAAAATGCGCCCATGGATTACTTTCCTCCCTGGCTGAACAGCCCGCTGAAGGGGTCCTCTTCCTCTTCGGCTTTTCCTGCGCCCGTCTCTGCCGCCGCCGCGTCCAGATCTTCCGTTCCCACAGTTTCCCCGGTCAGTCCCTCGCCCGCCATCATATTGCGCAGGGCGTCCATTTCGCTTTCCAGGTTAATGAAACGAAACTCATCCAGGGCAGAAAGCTGTTTATGGAACGCTTCCTGCACGGTGGCAGCTGCTTCATCGATGCGGGTGGCGATTGTCGCACTCTGTCCCCTTGTGACTTCGTTTTCCAGTTTTGCCCTGGCTTCTAGGATCTTCTTCGTCGTGGGCAGGTAATAGCGCAGGAAGGTGCGCAGCTGGGACAGCATGTCCGGCTGCTCTTCCAGGCGGGAGAGGATCTTTCCGCCCGTTTCCACGATGTCGTCTATACGCGCGGTGAGGCCGGCGTCGGAAATCTGGGTGTTGGCCGCGTCAATCTCAGCAAGCTGGGTACGGGCTTCCAGAATATATGCGTCCACTTCGGCATTGCCGGATTTGGGCGCCGCATCCACTTCCACGGTCACATCGGGGAAGAATTTCTTTCCGGCAATAAACCCCGCCACGCAGACGATGATCCCGCCGATGTATCCGGGAATCGTTCCCATCCCGAAGATGAGCGCGTAGA
>JAIKWN010000168.1 GCA_024684665.1 Clostridiales bacterium
TCATTTCCCTCGTTATCATTGCGGTAGCCGTCATCGTCAAAATCATACTCGGAAGATATGTGAAGGCGAAAGGCGAACAGGTCAATTCGGGTTCTCTGGTTGCCTCCGGTTCCGATGCAATGTTTGATGCCATTCTTTCAGTTTCCGTCCTGGTTTCTGCGATCATTTTCATGGTGAGCGGCCTTTCGCTTGAAGCATACGTAGGCGTTGTGATAGCCGGGTTTGACAACGGCGTATTCACAGCGAGTACGACATCTGTGACCGCAATCATCATGGATACGGGAACAGGAACCGCAAGTACTGCTCCCACGAGTGTTACATCGAGGATCGGTTCGGAGGTGCGGTATGCGGATGACGGAGGAGGAATTTGAGAACGAGCGGCGCTATCAGATGCTCATGTACCACGTTAAGCGGATGCTGCGTTCCGGCATTATTTCCGAGGAAGAATTCCTTGAAATTGATACAAGATACCGCCAAAAATACCGCCCAAAGTCTGGTGGCCTGTCGGTCAGAAAAGACTTGCTAATTAAGAGGAAGAGAGTGATGAATAGTGACCGAAAGGAGGTGTCTCAGGGTGAAAATTAACATTCTTGAGCCTGCCGCACCGGCGCTGAAGCCCAGAAAAAAGGTCGCAGCCTACGCCCGCGTTTCTATGGAAACGGAACGGCTGAAGCACTCCCTCTCGGCGCAGGTCAGCTACTACAGCGCCTTCATCCAGAAGAACCCGGAGTGGGTTTACGCGGGCGTCTATACCGACGACGCCATCTCCGGCACGGACACCGGGAAGCGCGGCGAGTTCAACAGACTCATCGCTGACTGCGACGCCGGCCGTGTGGACATTGTACTTGTGAAGTCGATCAGCCGCTTTGCGAGGAACACGGTCGACCTGCTCGAAACCGTCCGCCACCTGAAGGACATCGGCGTGGACGTATGGTTTGAGGACGAAGGGATACATTCTATGGACGGGGATGGCGAGTTGATGCTTACCATCCTCGCTTCATTTGCCCAGGAAGAAAGCCGCAGCATTTCGGAGAACTGCAAGTGGGGCATCCGCAAGCGGTACGAGCGTGGGGAGTCACGCGGCTTCAAGATTTACGGTTACAGGACGAAGAAGGGAAAGCTGGTCATCCAGGAGGACGAGGCGGCGGTAGTCCGGCGCATCTTCCGGATGTTCCTGGACGGTGATTCCTGCTACATCATCGGGCAGAAGCTCGCGGCGGAGGGCGTGAAGTCCTACGCCGGTAAGACGCTCAGCGGCGAGGTGATCTCCGGGATGATCCGGCAGGAAAAGTACGCAGGATGCACCCTGGCGCAGAAGTTCTATACCGAGAACCACATAACGCACAAACAGACCAAGAACAACGGCGAACTGCCCATGTACTTCATTGAGGGTACGCACCCCGCCATCATCAGCATGGAGACTTTTGAGGCGGCGCAGAAAGAATTCGCCGAGCGGTACGGCGTCGAGATCGTAAACGGCATCGCGCAGAAGGCAAGCTACTACTACCACCGCGGCGGGGAATCGGGACCGCATCCCAAGCACCGTCCGCCTCAGTGGTCGGAAGAACGGCGCCGGTCGCATTCCGAGTATTTCCGCACCAGGGAGTGCGGACTCTGCCGCTACGACTTCTCCCACTTCATCGAGTGCGAGAACTGCGGCGGGCACCTGCAGGCGTCGCTCAAGCACTACGTGGACGGGTCAAGCGAGGTCGGATGGGTGGATGTGGAACACACGCAGCGGGCAAAGGGCACCCCGCGGCCGCTTGTGTTCAGGGACACCGCGCTGAAGGCTCAGATTGCCGCGGCGCTCGGATGGGAAGCCTTCGATGCCAGCATGATGTTTGAAACGCTCTCCGGAATCAGCGTGAACGTCGATATGGTCACGCTCCATTTCAAGGAAGGCAGCGCTCAGACGTTCCGGTACATCCCGCCCAAGCAGATCCACAGGAAAAGGAAGGAGTCAACCTGATGGCAACAGTGACAAAGATTCCGGCAACGGTCAGCCGCTTTACAGCCGCGCCGATCGCTGCGAAGACAAAACGGAAGGTGGCAGCCTACGCCCGCGTCAGCACAGACCACGAGGACCAGCAGAACAGCTACGAGGCGCAGTGCGATTACTACACCACTTACATCCAGGGCAACGACGAGTGGGAGTTCGTCGGAATCTACGCGGATGAGGGCATCAGCGGAACCAGTACCAAGCGGCGCGAGGGTTTCAACCGCATGGTCGAGGACGCCCTCGCCGGAAAAATCAGCCTCATTCTCACTAAGAGCGTCAGCCGCTTCGCCCGCAATACCGTGGACAGCCTGACGACCATCCGCAAGCTGAAGGAACACGGCACCGAGGTATATTTTGAGAAGGAGAACATCTGGACCTTCGACAGCAAGGGCGAGCTTTTACTGACCATCATGTCCAGCCTTGCCCAGGAGGAAAGCCGGAGCATTTCGCTCAACGTCACCTGGGGGCAGAGGAAACGGTTCGCCGATGGCAAGCCTACGGTTCCCTTCGGACGCTTCCTCGGCTACGACAGGGGCGAGCATGGGGAGCTGGTCATCAACGAGGAGGAAGCCGATACGGTGCGGATCATCTACGCCGAGTTCCTTGCCGGCCTGTCCTACACCGCCATCGCAAAGAAGCTGACGGAGCTGGGCATCAAAAGCCCCGCCGGAAATGATGTCTGGAGCAACAGCACGGTCAAGTCCATTTTGACGAATGAGAAGTACAAGGGGTGCGCCCTGCTTCAGAAGGGCTACACGGTGGATTATCTGACGAAGAAGCGCGTCAAAAACGACGGCGCGGTCCCGCAGTACTATGTGGAGGACAGCCATCCCGCCATCATCGAGCCGGAGGTCTTCGACCGGGTGCAGGACATCATGGACATCCGGAGCAGGACGAAGAACTTCAGCGGATGCACCATCTTCTCATCAAGGATCAGGTGCGGGTGTTGCGGCGGATGGTTCGGCTTAAAGGTTTGGCACAGCACCGACCGCTACCGCAGGGTCATATGGCAGTGCAACGCCAAGTACAAAGACAAGGGCCATAAATGTGTGACCCCGCACCTGACGGAGGATGAGATCAAGGATGCTTTCATCCGCGCGGTGAACAAGCTCGCCGCCGACCGGGAGCCGATTCTCGCGGACCTCCGCGAAATCCAGGCTACCTACGCCGGCACAGACGATTTAGAAAAAACGCTGCGGGAACTGGATGAGCGTCTGAACCACGATGCCGACGTAGTCCAGGACCTCATTGCCACGAACGCCAGGGTCGCTCAGAATCAGGATGATTACAGCGCACAGTACGACGCCCTGGTTTCCGTTTACGAGGCGACAAAGAAAGAACGCGACCGGGTGGCGGCTGAGGTACGGCAGAAGGGCATCCGGCGCAGGGAGTTCCAGCGGTTCATCACCGCGCTGGAAAAACTGCCGGATGAGGTCACGGAGTTCGAGGAATCCATGTGGAGCGACCTGGTCGAGAGCATGACGGTTTACGCCAAGGATGACATTCGGTTCATTCTTCCCTGCGAAACGGAAATCAAGGCATAAGCAAAAGCGGCACAGCGTCCTGCTTCTTCGGAGGCGGGGCGCTTTTTTTGTTTGAAGAGATGGAAAAGTGCCTCAAACCATGTTACAATAAGTTAAGCTATTTCTTAATCTGTTGCTATTGGGGGTGAAGGCGTGCTGAAGAATAACATAGAGCTGGACGTAAAGACAAAGTGCATAGAAGAAAGCAAGACGCAGGCATGGGTTGCCGAGGAGGTTGGTACGTCCCCCGCTTATGTCAGCAGGATAGTCAATGGCAAGGATAATATCGTCAACAAGACTTTTCTCTCCATGATGGAGGCTCTGGGGTATGATGTTCGCCTTGTGTATGAGAAGAGAGACTCCACCACTTGATTTATCCCGTCAAAAGAAAGGATGCCGAGCATGAGTACACTGAAAGACGATAGCATCACCATCTACGAGGCGATGATGCATATAAAAGACGGAAAGTATGTGATGCCCGCTTTCCAGCGCCAGTTCGTGTGGAGCATGGAGCAGATTGAAAAGCTCTGGGACTCCATCCTTCTGGATTACCCGATTGCCACCTTCCTGTTCTGGCACGTCGATGATAACAACGTCACCTGGGATACCTATTTCTGCAACTTCCTCACCAC
>JAIKWN010000177.1 GCA_024684665.1 Clostridiales bacterium
GTGGGACTCGGTGCTGAACTCACGGATGTCGCCGGTGGCGGCGTCGATCTCGAAGTCGTACTCGGTGTTGCCGACGTAGAATTCGACGTCGAAGGTCTCGCGGCCGTCGTCAAAGTCCGGATGCGCCTTCGTGAAGAGGGCATGCTCTGCGATTACGCCCGCCTTCGCAAGCGCGATTTCCTTGGCCTGGTCGATGGTGATGTTCGCCGCAAGGGCGGTGGCGCCGATGGCAAGTATCGCGATCATGCAAAGGAACAAAACGAGTTTCTTCATAATGAATGATCTCCTTTCCAAATAATGGACCTTGGTTGCGAGGTGTTATTATACACAAGCGGAAAACGTTTTGCAATACCGAAATGAAGGGGCGGCCCCGTGCGGGGTGCTCGCAGGTGGCAGCGTGACAAAAGGCTTACCAGGCGGATGCATTCCCCTTCCGTCCTCTCCTGCAAATCCCGTATTAATTGAAGATTCTCCCGGAGCCATGCTGCATTTTTGCTTGACAGACTATGCGCAAGGCTTTATAATGCGTTTTAAATTGCCGAAATCCAAACGGTTCCGGCAGAAATTTAAGGAGGAACATCCATGAAGAAGCTGCTTTGCATGCTGCTGGCCGCGCTGCTCGTCCTGTCCATGGCCGCCCTGGCTTCCGCCGAGGGCTACAAGATCGCCATCATGACCGGCACCACGTCCCAGGGCGAGGAAGAGTACTACGCGGCGACGAGCCTCGCCGAGAAGTATCCGGGCGTCGTGCTCCACGACACCTATCCGGACGCGTTCTCTTCCGAGGTCGAGACCACGATTTCCAAGCTGATCGCCTTCGCCGAGGATCCGGAAGTCAAGGCCATCATCTTCGTCCAGGCTGTCCAGGGCGCCACGGCTGCCTACACCCAGATCCTGAACGATATGGGCCGCGACGACATCCTGCTGGTCGCGGGCGTCCCGGCGGAAGACCCGGCGGACATCTCCGCGGTCGCGGACATCGTCCTCGCGAACGACGAGATCGGCTGCGGCTACCAGGTCGCCGACCTGGCCAGCCAGTGGGGCTGCGACGTGCTCGTGCACTACTCCTTCGCGCGTCACCTGTCCTATGAGACCATCGTTGCGAAGCGCGACGCCATGAAGAACACCGCCGACGGCTACAACATCACGTTCGTCGAGCGCGACTGCCCCGACCCGACCGGCGACGCCGGCATGTCCGGTGCGCAGGCTGCCGTCCTCGAAGACATCCCGAAGGTCATGCAGGAGTATGAAGGCAAGAAGGTTTGCTTCTACTGCACGAACTGCGGCCTCCAGGTTGCGCTCCAGCAGGCGATCGTGAACCAGCCCAACGCGTACTATGCGCTGCCCTGCTGCCCGTCCCCGTACCACGGCTTCCAGGAGGCCTTCGGCCTCACCGCCACCTACGGCGACATCGAGGGTGCGATCAAGAACCTCGCGACCTACCTGAACGATCATGACGCCACCAACCGCTTCTCCACCTGGGCGCTTCCGGTCAACATGTCCATGATCAACGGCGCGTTCGAATATGCCCGCCTCTATGCGGAAGGCAAGACGAACGGCAAGGTCGATATGGACGTCTTCTCCAAGTGCTATTCCGAGGCGGCCGGCAGCGAGATCGAACTCGGCAAGTACGTTGACGCCTCCGGCAAGGAGTACGACAACTACCTGCTGATCGCGCTCGAGCCGATCAATTTCGCGGACTACCTCGAGTAATCCGGAAAAGCCGATTTAACGGCCGTCCGGAGCAGCCGTTTCTGGCGGATGTCTCCGGACGGCCTACTTATACTCTTCGCATCAATCAAACGTGGAGGGGGTTCCTTTGGCAGATTACATCCTCGAGATGAACCACATCACCAAGGAGTACGGATCGAACGCCGTCCTGAAGGACGTGACGCTGCGCATTCGTCCCGGTGAGATCCACGCGCTGCTCGGCGAAAACGGCGCGGGAAAATCTACGCTCATGAACGTCCTGTTCGGTATGCCGGTGATCCATTCGACCGGCGGATTCAAGGGCGAAGTGAAGCTGGACGGCGAGCCGGTCCGCATCCTGTCGCCTATGGACGCCATGTCCAAGGGAATCGGCATGGTGCACCAGGAGTTCATGCTGATTCCCGGCTTCACCATTACGGACAACATCAAACTGAACCGTGAGATCACGCGTCCATGGCCCGTCAGCCGCGTGCTCGGCGAGGACTTGGAGTTTCTGAATACAGAACAGATGGCGCACGACGCGCGTGTCGCCCTGGATTCCGTCGGCATGAACATCGACGAATACGCGCGGGTGTCCGGCCTGCCGGTCGGGCATATGCAGTTCATCGAGATCGCGCGCGAAATCGACAAGCAGGGCATGAAGCTGCTGGTATTCGACGAGCCGACGGCCGTTCTGACCGAGAGCGAGGCGGAGCAGCTCCTTCGCGTCATGAAGGACATCGCAAGCCGCGGCATCGCGATCATCTTCATCACACACCGCCTGGACGAGGTCATGGCGGTGGCGGACACGATCACAATCCTGCGCGACGGAAGCCTCGTCTGCACCCTCCCCCGGGCGGAAGCGAACGCGAACGACATTGCGGCGCGGATGATCGGCAGGGGCGACGAGAGCGTCATCTCCGTCGAAAAGCGGACTGGCGAAACCAGCGATACGGTGGCCATGAAGATCCGCGACCTCTGGGTGAACATGCCCGGCGAGGTCGCGCGCGGCGTCGACCTCGACGTGTACGAGGGCGAGATCGTGGGCATCGGCGGCCTTGCCGGCCAGGGCAAGATCGGCATCCCGAACGGGATCATGGGCCTCTACGAGGCCGTGGGCGAGGTGGAATTCTTCGGAAAGCCGCTGAAGCTCAATGACACGCGGGACGCGCTCGCCGCCGGCATCGCGATGGTGTCGGAGGACCGGCGTGGCGTCGGCCTGCTCCTCAACCAGTCCATCGAGGACAACATCGTCTTCACCGCCATGCAGGTGCACGGCGACTTCCTGAAGAAGCCCTTCGGCCAGCGGGACGACAAGGCGATCCGTGCCCACGCCCTGCAGATGAAGGAGGAGCTGGACATCCGCTGTACCTCCACGGCGCAGGCGGTGGGAACGCTCTCCGGCGGCAACCAGCAGAAGGTCTGCGTCGCAAGAGCGCTCACGATGCACCCGCGGTTCCTCTTCGTCGCGGAGCCGACGCGCGGCATCGACATCGGCGCGAAGCAGCTCGTGCTGGAGACGCTCGTGCGGCTAAACCGGGAACAGAAGATGACCATCGTCATGGTCTCCTCGGAACTGCAGGAGCTGCGCTCCATCTGCGACCGCATAGCGATCGTGTCCGAGGGAAAGATCGCGACGATCCTGAAGCCGGACGATTCGGACACGGCATACGGCCTGGCGATGTCCGGCGTGAAGAAGAAAGGAGGCGGGGATCATGAGTGATGCGAAGCCGACGAAGAAAAAATCGGGCGGCAAACGGATCGTCTCCGCCGTACTGTTCGCCGTCTCCGCCCTCCTGCTTGTGGCGGCGGCCGCGGGCTATATCCTGCGGGGCAGCGCCGGGACCGCGAAGAGCCTCTCCGCCATGCGGACGCAGGCCGTGATCCACGCGGCCTCCGAAGGCCTCGTGGACAACATCGCCCAGCAGGCGCGCGCAGACAAGCTGAAAGAGCTACGCAAGCGCAAGGACTTCCGCAAGCTGGGCCTCGACGAAGTCAACAACACCTGCGACGCGGCCGCCGCGGAAGCGCGCGCCGCCGCGGAAGCGCTGTACAGCAATCCGGTCATCAGCGATACGACGGGCTTTGAGGCGGCGATCGCCGACCTCGAGGGCGCCCTGCGCGATTTCGGCGAACGGGAGATCGCGGAGCGCGCGGTCTTCTCGGAGCTGTACGTCGGCTTGGTCGAAAAGGTCCCGGACTGGACGGACTTGGTCGCGGCTGCGGCGGACGATAACGCGCTGCTCGCGTCCATCACGTCCTACATCCCCGATCTTGCAAAGCCTGAGAATGCTCACCTCGGCGCGTCCTTCGTGAACCTCGCGCGCGGCCTTGCGACGCAGGAGCAGAGCAAGGACGACGCGGCGCTGCTCACGCAGCTACAGGGGCAGATGATCGGTGCGATCGCGGACTGGACCGCCTTCTCCGGCAAGGGCGACGACGAGCTCTGGGCCGGGCTGACCGCGGAGATCCCCGAGCTTTCCGGCTCCCCCTTCCGGGAGCAGCTGCTCGCCTCCGCGAAAGAGTACGTTGAAACCGCGGAGCGCGGCGAGACCGTGACGCTCGCGGAAAAGGACGAGGGCGCGGCGACCACCTTCGGCACGCAGACGGACTACCAGTACTTCGCGCCGAGCGTGGAGCTTGCCGCCCTGCAGGCGGGAAGCGACGCAAAGTACGCCGTCCTCTGGGAAGAGCTGGCGGCCGTCATCCCGGACCTCGCGGAACTTTCGGACAAGCAGAAGGAATCGATGGCCGGGATGCTGAAGGGCGTCATCTGGCCGGGCAGCCTGGACTTCGACGCGCGGTATCAGTCCTACTCCGCCGAAAAGGGCGAGCAGGCGCTCTCCGGCGCGGAAGCCGGGCGCATCCGCCTCGCGGCCGCGGCGCAGACTGTGCTGATCGCGGGCATCGCCGTTGCGCTGCTCGCGCTGATCCTGGCCTTCTGGAAGGAACTGACGACAAGGCTCGGCGTGCCGCGCACGATCATCACCCTGTTCTTCATCTACCTCTGCCTGGCGGCGGTGCTCTATGACATCAGCGTGCCAATGATGCTCGGCAACGTGCTGACCCGTATGGGCATGTACGGCGTGCTCGTCCTCGCGATGCTGCCCGGCATCCAGTGCGGCATCGGCCTCAACATGGGCATGACGATCGGATGCATCGCGGGCCTCATGGGCATCGTGCTCTCGTTGCAATTCGACATGACGGGCGGCGCGGCGCTGATCTTCGCCTGCCTATCCGGCGCGGTCATTTCCCTCCCGCTCGGCTGGGGTTACTCGAAGCTGCTCAACAAGATGAAGGGCAGCGAGATGACGATCTCCACCTACGTGGGCTTCTCCTTCGTCTCCCTCATGTGCATCGGCTGGATGATGCTCCCCTTCAACAACCCGAAGATCATCTGGCTGCTGAGCGGACACGGCTTGCGCGTCACGCACAGCCTGCTGGGGAGCTTTGCGCACCTCTTGGACGAGTTCCTCTCGTTCCGGATCTTCGGCATTCACGTGCCGTCCGGCGTGCTGCTCTTCGTCTTCCTGTGCTGCGCACTGATGTGGTTCTTCACCCGCTCCAAGACGGGCATCGCCATGACCGCAGTCGGCTCCAATCCCCGCTTCGCGGAGGCCAGCGGCATCAACGTGGACCGCATGCGGACGATCGGCACGGTGCTCTCCACCGCGATCGCGGCGGTCGGCATCGTCATCTATTCCCAGGCGTTCGGCTATGCGCAGCTCTACACCGCGCCCCGCCAGCTCGGCTTCATCGCCGCGTCCGCGATCCTGATCGGCGGCGCGACGGTCCGGCGGGCAAAGGTCAGCCACGTGCTGATCGGAACCTTCCTGTTCGAGGGTGTGCTCGTCCTGGGCCAGCAGATCGCGAACTCCGTAGTCGCAGGCGGCGGCCTCTCCGAGGTCATGCGCATCATGATTTCCAACGGCATTATCCTGTATGCCCTGACGCAGTCGGGAGGTGCGGCGCGTGAGTAAGAATCGCTTTACGGAACACCTGAAGACCTACGCGGTGACGTATCTGTTCATCGCGCTCTCCGTGTTCTTCATCATCGTCTCCGGGCTGGATACCACCTATGTGGCGAGCCAGTTGCTCCTGCGCCTCAACCGCAACGCCTTCATCGTCCTCGCTCTGATCATCCCGATCGTCGCGGGCATGGGCATCAACTTTGCGATCACGATCGGCGCCATGGCGGCACAGATCGGCTTGCTGCTCACGATCAGCTGGGGCGTCAAGGGCGTTTCCGGCATCCTGCTTGCGGCGGCGATCACGCTCCCGCTCGCGATGTTCTTCGGTTTCCTGATCGGCAAGCTGCTGAACAAGATGAAGGGGCAGGAAACCATCGGCTCCCTGATCCTCGGCTAGTTCGCGAACGGCGCGTACCAGCTGCTGTTCCTGTTCATCTTCGGCAGCATCATTCCCCTATCGGACCGCGTGACCATCGTCGGCGCGTCCGGCGTACAGAACACGCTGAACCTAACCGGCGACGTCGGGCTGTACAAGGCGATCGACGGCATCTGGCAGGTGCCCTTCCTCACGGCCGTGTACGTCTTCGCGATCGGCCTCGCAGCGGTTTCCCTGCTCCGGTATTTCCGCGGGGCGAGGAACAAAAAGCGCCTTGCGGTCCTCCTTGGGCTGGCGGCGGCGATCGCCGTGATCTTCGCGCTTCCCAGCGTCCGGCATATTTTCGACGGCTCGCACAGCCGCGTGATCCGTGTGCCCGTGGGCACCTGGATCCTGATCGGCTGCCTCTGCCTGTTCAACACGATGATCATGCGCACGAAGCTGGGCCAGAAGTTCCGCGCGGTCGGCCAAAGCCAGGTCGTCGCGAACGCAGCCGGCATCGACGTCGACCGGACGAGGATCATCGCGATCATGATCTCGACGGTCCTGGCCGGATGGGGACAGATCCTCTTCATGCAGAGCGACGGCATCGGCACCTTCCAGACCTACGCGGCGCACGAACAGGTCGGCCTGTACGCCGGCGCCGCGATCCTGGTCGGCGGCGCCTCCATCGACCGGGCGACCAACCTGCAGGCCCTCGTCGGCACCTTCCTCTTCCATTCGCTGTTCATCACGGCGCAGAGCGCCGCCTCGAACCTCTTCGGCGATTCAGCGGTCGGCGAATACTTCCGCGCGTTCCTCTCCTACGGCGTCATCGCGCTCGCGCTCGTGATCTACGCCTGGCGGAGCAAGCAGCAGAAGAAGCAGGGCGGCATCGACCTCAGCCAGCGTTCCGTGAAACAGTAAACCGGACACAACCGAAAAAAAAACAGCCTTTCCCGATCGGGGGAGGCTGTTTTCTGTCGGAGTGAAAATTAGGTTATGGTTTCCCGGTCATCCCTGCCAGAGGAAGGGCATGAAAATGGGGACCTGCTTTTCCCAGTCCGCCTCGCGGTGATGCCCGCCGACCTGGCAGTACAGCATGGCCGCGCCGCCCCTCGCAATGATCTTGTTCGCGGTGACCCGGTTCGTCCGGTAAAGCCAGCTCTTCGTATCCTCTTCCCAGGGATCCTGGTTCTGCACGCCGCCGTAGCCCTCCATGGTGCCCCAGGAGTAGAAGGCGCGGGTATCCGGGCTCAGGTCCGTCTCGTTCATCTCGTGCCAGAGCTTGCCGGACACGCTCCCAAGCGAAGGCGAAACGCAGGCGGCCTTCGAGATGTACGCGTTATACCGGACGATCGCATATGCCGCCATCAGGCCGCCCATGCTGGAGCCGCCGATGCCGGTGCACTCGCGGAACGGGATCGTCGGGAAATGCGCGTCGATGTACGGCTTCAGTTCATAAATCAGCGCCTGCATGGTCGCCTCGCCCAGGGGCTCGATGCCGCGCAGCCAGCCGTATCCGCAGCCGTAGGGCAGATACTCCGACAGGCGGAGGTTCCCCTCGTGGGCGCATTCCATGCCTACGACGATGATCTGCTTGTCCCAGCCGGAAAGGTACTCGTCCAGCCCCCAGGACTTCCCGTAGGTCGCGTCCTCATCCCGGAAGAGGTTATGCCCGTCGAAGAAGTACATGACGGGGAAAGGCCCCGGCCCATCCGGAACCCGGATGTGCAGGGGCCGGTGCGCATCCAGATGATGAAAGTAAAAATCCTGTTTGATCAGCATGGGTTTCGTTTACTCCTCTCCCACCGGCATGAGCGGGATCTTCAGTTCTTCCGCGCGGAGCCGCGTGGTGCCTCCCCTGGGCGCGTAGATCGCGATCAGGGATACGCAGCCGTCGAAGGCGGTTTCCCCGATCTCGCAATCCGCGGGCAGGAGGATCTGCGTGAGGCCCATGCAGCCGCTGAAGGCGTTTTCGCCGATATACGCGCAGTGGCTCGCGTCCACCACGGCGATCCCGCTGTCGCCCGCGAAGGCGCCCGTTTCGATGCGCGCGGCCGGGATGGTGAAATTCACGTGCTCCGCGTCGAAGGGAGGAAGTTTCTCAAAACTCGCCGTCAGGTCGCGGTTTGCCTCAGCGGCAAAGGTGTATTCCGCATCCGTGCTGGCAACGGTTTCTCCATCCTTCCAGTTCACGAAGCGGAAACCCGGGCGTGGGTCTGCCGTGACGGCAACCTCTGCGCCCCCGGCATAGGTACCCTTGCCCGATACCGTGCCGCCTTCCTCCGGGATGGCGGCGACGGTCACAAGGTATGCGCCTTCGCCTTCAAACACCGCCCTGACCGTCACATCGCCCACGGGCATGAAGAGGGTTTCCCCGATGACCGCCGCGTTCTCCGGCGTGACCGCCCATTCTTTGAAGAGCATGCCCTCCGGGACAGCGGGCACGAGGGTCAGCTGCGTACCGGGCAGCGCCTCGGTGACCGCAGCGCCGTCCACCTGCGCGGAGCAATCCACGCATTCGACGGCGAAGGGGTTCCAGTTCCACTGCGCATAGAGCGTGCAGTCCTTCTGCGGGGTGAAGGGTCCTCCCGCCGCGCAGGCGGTGCCGCTGCCGTCCGCCTGCGTGTTCCAGCCGGCAAAGGTTTTTGCGGGCGCCAGGAATCCCGGCTCTCCCGGCAGGGTCATTTCTCCGCCCTGCGCGACGGTCCTTGTATAGCTTTCCCCTGCCGCGCCGTTCGGATCAAAGGTCACGGTATAGGCTTCGGTCCACTGGGCGTACAGCGTCATATTTGCGCCGACGTTTTCAATCACGTCTCCGGGCTGATACTCGACGCCGCCGTCCCTTTCCGTACTCCAGCCCGTGAAGGCAAATCCCTCACGGGTATAACCGCACTCCGGCACGTTGAAACTGGGAGCGCTCTGCGGCGTGAGTAACGCAGACATCATACCTTTCCCGCCATTCCCGATAAAGCCCAAATGCCAGGCTTCGGTCCACCGGGCGTACAGCGTCACATCCGCGCTGATGCCTTCGATCACATCTCCAGGCTGGTATGCTGTGCCGTCGTCTCCTTCAGCCTTCGTGTTCCAGCCGGTAAACATCCAGTATTCAACCGGTTGAGTCTCGGAAGCTTGCTTCGAGCGGGTGAAACGGTTCTCCGACACGGTCACGTCTGCTCCGTTTTCCGCCAGCTGCGTGGTCGTGCTGCCCTTTCCGCCGTTGGGAAGATAGGCCACGGTGCGGAGATCGCTTCTGCTGTACCAGTTCAGATTCAGCGTCACGTCCGCGCTGCAGTTGAATTTATACTCTTTCACGCCGGCCATGATTTCCTGGATCACGACGTCTCCATGCGTGATGTAGCCCACGCAGTTCCAGCCCTCCGCCGGTCTCAGGGTCAGTGTGAGTGGTTTTTCCTGCTGTGGTTCTTCAATTTTGACGAGCTCGCTGCCGTTCTGATAGCTCTGGCCATTCTTGTCCGTCAGTTCCCAGCTGTTGGTTGATCCATCCCGTCCGGTTTCGATCACACTCAGATGGTAGTAACCATCATTGTCCGGGGTGAAGAAAACCGTTATGCTCGCGCCGCTGCGGGAAAGATCCAGCGGGCGGGTATACGGCTCCGTGCCGGAGAAATACGCGATTTCATCCGTCTGCACCGTGCCGCCGCTGCTGACCGTAGTGATACAGTTGCCGCTGAACCGCCGCCCGGTCTTAGGCAGGATCTCCAGCTTCGCGTCCATAGGCCAGAGCCGGTATGTGCCTGATTGCGTAACCTCAGCCACGATGCCTAATCCGTCCGTCAGGCGCACGCGGTCCCTTTCCCCTTTGTCGTTCAAGGTGACAGTGATCACGCGGGCGTCTTCGTCCCGGAAACGGATCACGGTTCCTTCCGGAATGGTCCGCTCCCCTTTATCTATCGCATTCCAGTCATCGGAGGTGCCGGAATAATACACGGTCAAGTTATCGCATCTGTAAAAAGCCCCCTCATGGATCGCGGTCACACTTGCTGGGATGACTACGGAAGTCAGACCGGCGCAGCCAAGAAACGCGCTTTCTCCGATCCCGGTCACGCCATCATGCAGGGAAACTGAAGTCAGGCTTTTGCAATAAGCAAAAGCCTCACTGCAAATCTCGCATCCTCCCGCGAATTCCACAGAGATCAGGTCGGCGCAGTTTTTGAAAGCAGCGTCATCGATCCTTGTCACGCTCTCCGGGATCTTCACGGAGGTCAGGTCCGTGCAGTTCACGAAAGCCAAATCACCGATCCTTGTCACGGTCTCCGGGATCTTCACGGAGGTCAGGCCGGCACATCTATAAAACTCACGATCTCCGATTTGCCCCGTCCCTTCCGGAATGGTAACGGCAAGCCCCCGGTTGCAGGAAGAGAGCGCTTTGCTTTCGACTATCTCCACATCGGCAGGCAGGGTGATCGTACCGGATTCCACATGCGGATACATAACCAGCCGTTTCCCGTCCGCGCTCAGCAGCAGACCATTCTCATCCGCTTTGAAAGCAGCGTTTCCCACTTCTACTTTAAAACGGGTTATCCCTGTACAGCCCCGGAACGCTCCTTCCGGGATTTCGGTCACGGTGGCAGGGATCGTTACCTCCCCGGTCGGTCCGAGGCAGTATACCAACCTGCTCTGGTTCCCGCTGTACAGGATCTTATCCTCAACCGTCACGTCCGGATTGCCCTTCTCGACCCGGATTTCCTGCAGCCCGGTCATCCTGCCAAAGTATTCGTCCACGCCATATAGGTCGACCCATTTCGCGCCGACGGTGACGGTCCGGACGTTTTCAGCGGTCCATGCGGCAGACCATATTGCCTCGTTCTCCTCCGCCTCGTCTTTGTATCCATTGATGATGAGATTCCCCTCTCGATCCATGGACCAATACAGATAGCTTTCATCTAAAGCTCTCCCGCCGCACCAGCCGAAGGAATACCCGTCCGACGTGTCGGCGCGGAATCCTCGCGCGCAGTAGTACGCCTCCACGCCGGCGGGCCACTGTTCCTTGGTCCCCCCGAAAGCGACACGCAGATTAAAGGAATCAAAAAAGGCAAAATCATTGATCCAGCGAATGCCTGCCGGAACGGTGACCTCAAGATCAAAGCATCCGGAGAACGCGTAGGTGTCGATTTTCGTGACGCCGGCAGGGAGGGCCAGAGAGTAAAGCGATCCGCAGTCCCGGAAGGCGGAAGAAGGGATGGTCTTCACTTTTGTCTGCTCGAAGCCCTTCAGCTCGGTCAGAGCTCCGCATCCTCTGAAGACGCCGCTGCCCAGCACCTCCAGCGTGGAAGGCAGGGTCACGGAAGAGACGAACGAGTACTTGAACCCGTCCCCCACGATCATGACGAGCCCTTCCGGAAGGATGACCTCGTCGACTCTAAGTGTCCTGATATCTACCACCCCGTCGATGCCGTAGACGTTGTAGGATTTATGGTCGCTCGTCACCGAGGCCGGAACGGTAAGGATCTTCTTCCCGTCCACGGTTTTCAGGTATTCCCCCTCCGTGTCGAACTCCTGGTTATAGTCTGTCAGGAACGCCTGGCCGCCGGCCTGGAGATAAAAATCCCAGCAGTTGCCATCCGTGACGAGCGCCCCCGCAGACGCGCACAGCATACACAGCGCCAGGGCGGAGAAGAGCGCGAAATACAGCTTTTTCTTCATGACCGACACCTCGTTTCACGTTCGTGCTGCCGCTTCCGGCGGGAGAATGAGAAATATATATTTCGGCAAAAGTTGACCGTCCGTGACCGTTTGAACCTGGTATACTCTTCCCAGACTCGGAGGCCGGAAGAAGGAGGCGCCCCTCCGGGGGCGCAGGGATTCACGGCAGTTTTCCGTGCCGGCGGATCATCCGGGAAAGCGACTGCCCGTCCCAGAGATCTACCCCGTTGGCCTCCGCCAGTTCCCGCGCCGCGCGGGTAAAGCTCCCGGGGCAGAGGACCGCGGCCCGGTCACAGCCGTAATAGACCTGCCCGGCGGCCACTTCCTGGACCGCGAAATTGCCCACCGCTCCGCTGTAGTTCTTGCACTGCACCGCCCAGCTCTCTCCCCCGCGCACCGCGAGGATGTCCACGCCCTGATCGCCGCCCGCGGGCGTCAGCTCCACATGGCGGAATCCGCTCGAGCGCAGCACCCGCGCGCAGTAGGCCTCAAATTCCTCCCCGGAGAGGCGGAGGCAGCGCTCCGCCGGATCGCGCGCGGAACGCAGCGCCGCGAGCAGGCGGGAGAAAAGCCGGAAGGGCAGCATCACGCAGAACCGGGCGGCAAGGTATACGACCCGCAGGAGCCCCCGAAAGGCAAAGAGCAGGAAGCGGACGAGGGAAACGCCCGCCAGGCCTATGCCGCCCGTGACCCGGTCGATGAATGAAAGCAGCCCGTCATCCTCCCGGCGGCGCCCGTTTTTCTTCTTGCCCGCCACGTTCAGCCCCGCTTCCGGGAAAGCAGGCAGACAGCCTGGGCGGAAATCCCGAGGCCTTCACCCTCGAAACCCAGCCGTTCCGTCGTCGTAGCCTTGACGTTCACGCACGCCTCCGCGATGCCGAGGATGCCTGCAATCCGCCGCCGCATCGCCCCGATGTACGGGGAAAGCTTCGGCGCCTGGCAGACGATGGTCACGTCCGCGTTTGCGACGCGGTATCCCTCATCCGAGACCATCTCCGCGACGCGGGAGAGCAGTTTCCCGGAATCCGCCCCGGCGTACCGTTCGTCCGTATCCGGGAAGTGCCGCCCGATATCCCCCATGGCCGCCGCGCCCAGCATGGCGTCCATCAGGGCATGCAGGGCGACGTCCGCGTCGCTGTGGCCGAGGAGCCCCTTCTCATAGGGCACCTCGACCCCGCAGAGGATCAGCTTCCTCCCCGGCACCAGGCGGTGGACGTCATATCCCTGTCCGACGCGCATTCCTTCTTCCTCCCCTTCCCCGGCCGCGCCTTCCCGCCGCCGCAGGATCTCCCCGGCGAGGAGCAGGTCCTCCCGGGTAGTCACTTTGATGTTCTCGGGGCTCCCCGGGGAAAGCGTCACCGGGAGCCCCTCCTGAAGGAGCAGCTCCGCGTCGTCCGTGACCCTGCGGGTTTCCTCCCGGCAGCGCTCGTGCAGCGCGTGGATCTCCCGAAGTCGGAAGGTCTGCGGCGTCTGCATGGCCCGCAGTTCCTCCCGGGGCGGCGTCTCAAGTGTTCCGTCCTCTCGGAGGCGGCGGATCGTATCCTTGACGGGGACGGCTGCCACGCCGCTTCCCGTCCGCCCGGCGGATTCCAGAGAGGCCTCGAGGATCTCCCGCGTCACCAGCGGGCGCGCCCCGTCGTGGATCGAAACCAGTCCGTCCGAATCCGGGAGGCTGGCAAGCCCCAAGCGGACGCTTTCCTGCCTGTCGGCCCCGCCCGCGCAGACAAGCGCGGGGATGCCGGCGGCGGACAGCATGACTTCCGCTTCCGCCCGGTCGTCTTCCCCCGTCACTACGACAAGCCGGTCATAGAAGCCGCTCTCCGCGAAGGCGCGCAGCGTCCGCAGGAGGATCGGCTCCCCCATAAGGGGCAAAAAGACCTTGTTGCGGCCCGCTCCCATGCGGGTCCCCTTCCCCGCCGCCACGATCACGGCGGCGTTCCCGGCGCTTCCGTTCACAGCTCTTCTCCCGACAGGAGTTCATACATGGCAGCCGCATCGTTTTTCCGGACGGTCTCCGCCACGGAAAGCACGCGGTACTTCGAAACCCGCTCTCCGAAGCGGATCTCCAGGACGTCTCCCGGCTTCACATCCTGGGCGGGTTTCGCTACCTTGCCGTTCACGCTTACGCGGCCGCCCTCGCCCGCTTCCTTCGCTACGGTCCGCCGCTTGATGATGCGGGAGACCTTGAGATACTTGTCAAGACGCATGTTTTATCCTCCAAGTTCGTTTCTGTCCAGATTCATCTGTTCCGCACCCGCGCAAGCAGCACCGGCAGCGCGGAGAAAAAAGCGTAGGCGTACCTGCCGGCCATCACAGGGCCCGGCAGGAAACTCCCAAGCAGAAGCAGCGGCCAGAGCCCCGCGAGCCCCTCCCCCGGCTTTCCGACGGCGAAAGCGCGCAGCACGGCGAAGAGCGTCAGCCACATGAGCAGCCCCAGGTTGAAAAACCATCCGATCACTGGGATCTGCATCGCCCCCTGCGCGCCGAAGCGCCAGTCGATCGCGTTCCGGAGCGCCGGGAAGGGGCTTTCGTCCGTAATGGTTTCCTCTTCCTTCCAGCCGGTATAGGCCACATCCGTGACGCCCGTCTGCAGGTA
>JAIKWN010000200.1 GCA_024684665.1 Clostridiales bacterium
GGAAATCGCGCCGCCCGTTCCGGGGATGATGCCGATGAAGACGCCGATCATGCCGCCGACGAGCGCGGCGAGCAGGATCCCGCGGAATTCCGTCCAGCTCGGCAGGATGTCGTGCACGTTCTGCTCCTGCACCTCCACGCGGTGGATGCCGCCCTGCACCTGCGTGAAGACCTCGCTCAGCGCGAAGACGCCGATCAGCACGGCGAGCTGCGGCAGGCCGATCATGAGGCGGTAGTTGCCGAAGGTGAACCGGGCGGAGCCGACCAGCGGATCGGTGCCGACCGTGGAGATCAGGAGGCCGGCCGCGCCGGCCATGAGGCCCTTCAGGATGTTCCGCCCGGCGCTGCTGGCCATGATCGTGAGGCCGAAGAGCGCAAGGGCGAAGTAATCCGCCGAGTGGAACTTGAGCGCGACCTTCGCGAGCTGCGGCGCGATCAGCATGAGGCAGAGGGAGGAAAGCAGGCCGCCGATGACGGAGCCGATCGCAGCAACGCCGATGGCCTTGCCCGCCTTCCCCTGCTGCGCGAGGGGATAGCCGTCCAGGAGCGTGGCCGTCGCGCTCGGCGTCCCGGGCGTGCGCAGGAGGATCGCGGAGACAGAGCCGCCGAACATGGAACCGCAGAAAATGCCGCAGAGCATGACGAGCGCGGTGCTCGTTTCCATCGTGTAGACCATAGGGAGCAGCAGGATGATGCCCATGGAGCCGGAAAGCCCGGGGAGCGCGCCGATGACGACCCCTGCGAGCGTGCCGAAAGCCATGTAGAGGAAATTCAGCGGCTGCAGGACATTTGAGAAGCCGGCGAGGATGTAAGACAGCATGATCTCACCCCCCTCTTACAACAGCCTGCCCGCGGGCAGGAAGATCAGGAACACCTTCGTGAACAGCGCCCAGACGCACACCGTAACCGCGACGCTGAGCGCCGCGCAGAACAGGTACCTGCGGTTTCCATACAGCATCAGCATCACGAAGAGCAGCACCGGCGTCGCGAGCAGGAAGCCGACCGTCGGCACGACGGCGACGTACAGGAAGCACGCCGCCACCGCCGCAAGGAAAAGGAGCAGCGCCTGCCTGTCGGGATGCATGGCCGGAGCGGAGACGCCGTTTTTCAGGGTTTTCACGATCTGCACAGCGCCAAGCAGGATGAGCGCGATGCCGATAAAGCGCGGAAAACCGCCCGGCCCGATCCCCAGCTTCACCTTCTGCAATCCGGACGCCAGGATGACGACGGCAACCCCAAGCGCAGTGGCGCCGATACCGATTATGAGATCGGAAAACGGGCTTTTCTTCTTCATGCGTACCACCTCCGGTATTGATGAAAGGGGCCGGCCGAAAACGCTTACGGCCGGCCCCGGGAATATTCTTTGCCAGATTCGGACTTCACGCGCTTACTTACCGTAGCGGTCGCCGAAGCCCTTGGTCTTGATGAGGTTCTCAAAGCGCGCGTCCTCCGCCTGGTTGAACGCGGTGTATTCCTCGGTATCGCGGAAGCGGGCGACGATCTGCAAAGCGTCGCACTTCTCGACGTACTCCGGATCCTCGACGACTTCCTTCACGATGGCGCAGAGCTCTGCGACCACATCGTCCGGCGTCGCGACCGGCACCGCGATGCCGCGCCACTGCTCAATGATGAGGCCCTTCAGGGCATCGTTGCTGCTCTCGACGGCCAGCGGAACGTCGGGATACTGTTTGAAGTGCTTCGAGGCGAAGGAGCAAAGGATCTTGAGATCTCCGCCCTCGCCAACGTTCGCCATGCCCTCGGGCGTGTTACACATCGCGGCGTCCACTTCGCCGGCCAGGAGGCTCGTGACCTCGCCGGAGCCGCCGTCGCAGGTGATGTGCGCGAGCTCGCCGCCGATTGCCTCTTCAAAGAGCAACGCGGCGATGTGGTTGCCACCGCCGACGCCGGCGTTTGCCACCGTGATCATGCCCGGGTTGGCGAGCACGTCGTCCACGAACTCCTCGATGGTGTTCCACTTGGAGTCGGCTCTCACGAGCAGGTAGTTTGCGCTCTCAACGATCTGCGCGACGTGTTTGAAGGAATTGACGTCGAAGTCCACGACGCTCATGTGGATCTTGGATACGTGCGCGTTGGACCAGTGCATGATGGCGTAGCCGTCCGCGGGCGCGGTATTCATGAACTCAACTGAGCCGACGGAGCCGGACGCGCCGGGAACGTATTTCATGACGATGGGCTGGCCGGTGTGTTTCTGGAACACGTCAGCAAAGTTGCGGAACGCCACGTCGGCGCCGCCGCCGGCGGCCCAGGGGATCGTGCACTCGATGGGTTTTTCGGGATACGCGGCCATCGCGGCGGCGCAGGCTCCCACGAGAACCAGGCTGAGGAGGAGGGCGATCAGTTTCTTCATGATTCGTACTTCCTTTCTTCTCGGTCACGGGATGCCGGAACGGCAGCGGCTGCCGCCGGCCTCAATCAGGCTGATGCCAGTATATCCCTCTCTCACGCCATTTGTCAATATCCGGCAGAAGACAATCATTGTTATTGTATGGATTCACAGAAATCAAATTCAAAGAAACTCGAAAATCTACAATTCTTTCTCCGGATTGTTGACAACCAATGTGTTATTGTTTATTCTGAATCTGTCGTTTATCTTTTTCGGAAACGGACAAAGACGGGGGAGGAATAGAATGAACCGGAGCGAGGAAAGAAGCGTCAAGCTGAACCGGCTGTTCGCCATCATGGATGAGAAGAAGCTGGACGCCGTTTACCTGAAGCGGCAGGACAATTTCGCCTGGCTGACCTGCGGCGGCATCAACTACGTAGGCCTCGGCGAAATGGGCAACTGCGGCCTGCTGGTGACGCGGGACGGGAAAACGTACGCGATCACGAACAACATCGAGGCGCCCCGCATGCGGGACGAAGAGAAGCTGGAAGAGATGGGCTTTGCCATCCGCGCCGGCGTCTGGCATGACACCGCTTTCGAGGGAAACACCATCCGGGAGATCGCCGGGGAAAACGTCGGCCGCGACCACGGGGCGGACAGGAACGTCGCAAATGACGTGAAGCTCGCCCGCTTCTCCCTCACGGAGGCGGAGATAGAGCGCTACCGTGAAGGCGGATATTTGACGGCGCGGGCTGTGGAAGAAACGATCTCCTCCGTGCGCCCCGGCGATACAGAGCACCAGACGGTCGGAAGGCTCGTCGGTATCATCCGCTCCCACGGAATGGACGTGGTTTCCGCCATGTGCGCCGCGGATGAGCGCATCTCGAACTACCGCCATCCCGTCCCCGGGGACAAGAAGATCACAAAGCGCGTCCAGCTGGGCGGCAACTTCCGCTATAAAGGGCTCATCATCTGCTGCACGCGCCTTCTGAATTTCGAACCGGTGACGCCGGAATTGCGCGCGCAGTACCTGGCAAACGTTGAGATCGACTGCACACTGATGGCCGCCTCCCGCCCAGGCGCGAAGTTCTCCGACGTCCTGCGCATCGGGCAGCAGGCGTACGCGGCGCGCGGATACGCGGAAGAGTTTAACAAACACCACCAGGGTGGCCCCATCGGTTACGCGGGCCGGGATTACCGGGTGGACTTCACGACGCCGGGCGTCATCGCGGAAAACCAGGCCTTCTGCTGGAATCCTTCGATCACCGGAACGAAGAGCGAAGACACCATCGTCGCGGCGAAGGACGGCGTACTGCCCATCAGCCGCCCCGTCATCGCCCCGACCATCACGCTCCAGATTGAAGGTCAGACCTTCATCCGCCCGGACATCTGGCAGGGCTGACGCCCAGAAAGGAAACTGAATCATGAAGAAACTCGGAATTGCCATCGTCGGCGCGGGCGCTGTGTCGGGCGCGCATGTGGGCGGATACCTTGCCGCAGAAGACTGTGAGATTCGCGCGATCTGCGACCGGGATACCGATCGGGCAAAAAAACTCGCCGAATCCTTTGATCTCAGAGACATCTTCATCAGCGGGGATTATAACGAGGTCTTCGCGCGGGACGACATCGACGCTGTCTCCATCTGCCTCCCCCCCGCGCTGCACTGCGACGCGGCGGTCGCGGCGCTTTCCGCCGGGAAGCATACCCTCGTCGAAAAACCCATGGCCTCCTCTCTCGAGGAATGCGACCGCATGCTCTCCGCGCAGAAGAAGACCGGTGTGCTCCTCGGCGTCGTCGCGAACCAGCGCTTCGACACGCAGGCCATGCGCGTGAAGCAGATGCTTTCGGAGGGGATCGGCGGCAAGACGCTGTACGCCACGATCAACTCGATCTGGTGGCGCGGCGGCTGCTACTATGATCTCGCCTGGCGCGGCACCTGGGAGAAGGAGTGCGGCGGCTGCCTGACCAGCCACGCCGTGCACCACATCGACATGACGGCCTGGCTGCTCGGCATGCCGCAGACCGTGAACGCCTTCATGGGCAACCTTGCGCACGACAATTCGGAGTGCGAGGATTACGCGGTCGCCGTCTTTACCTATCCCGGCATGATCGCGCAGCTTTCGGCAAATATCCTCTCCCACGGCGGGGACCAGGAGCAGAACCTGGTCTTCCAGACGGAGAAAGGTCGGATGTCCATCCCATGGAAGACGGTTTCCAACCGCGCGCTGCCGAACGGCTTCCCCGTCGACGACGAGGAAAACCACAAACTGCTGCAGGAGCGCTACGAGTCCCTGCCGGAGGTCACGGTCACGGGGCACGCCGGAGAGATCCGGAACTTTACCCGCGCGATCCTCGGGAAGGAAGAGCTGGTCGTCACGGGCGAGCAGGGCCGCAACGCGATCGAGCTCATCATGGCGATCTACAAGTCCGCGGCGACGCATGCGCCCGTGACGCTCCCGATCGCGGAGGACGACCCCTTCTACCGCCGCGAAACCATGACGGCGGCCATGCCCAGGTATCACAAGAAATACCGCTTCCTCGAAAAGATCGAAAACGCGCCGCCGATCACCTTCGGCCGTGCGATGGGCAAATAAACCTTCCGGCTCCCCTCTTCAGGGGGGCCGCGGTTTCGTATGAAAGGATATTCTGCATATGACTAAGGCGAAATGCGAACTGTTTCCGGCGGATGAGATGCAGGAGATCCGGAAACAATTCCTTTATGTGGAGCAGGACTGTGAAAACAACGGGAGGCTGTTTTTCGACAACGCCGGCGGCTCGCTCCGGCTCGCCGCGGCGGAAGAGGCCTTCCGCCGCGCCGATTCGATCCCCGACTGTTCGGAGCACTCAAACCGCGTCGCGCGCCTGCTGGAGGGACTCGAACTGCAGGGGCGGCGGGACCTCATGGAATGCGTCTTCGGCGCGAAGGGCGGCGTTCTCTTCCCCTGCGATACCGCCTCCCGCATCAACCTAGAGATGTGCCGAGTTTTCGCGGAGAACGGACGCGGGACCAACGTCGTGACGACGACGCTGGAACATCCTTCCTCCTATGACGGGATGAAGCGCTTCGCCGGTCAATTCGGGCGGGAGTTCCGCGTCGCGCCCGTAAACCGCGGGACCGGCGGCGTGGACGCGGAAGCGGTACTTTCCCTCGTCGATCGGAACACCGCCGTCCTCTCCTGCATGCACGCCTCCAACATTTCCGGGTATATCTACGATGTGGAAACCATCTTCCGCCGCGCGCGGGAGCGGAACCCGGATATCCTGATCCTCTGCGACGCCGTGCAGCACGCGCCGCACGCGTGGCTGGATCCCGAAGGATGCGGCGCGGATGCCGTCGTTTTCGCCCCTTACAAATTCTTTGGCGTCCGGGGATTCGGCGCCGCCTGGCTGTCGGAACGGGCCGCCTCTCTCCCGCACCACCGCCTCCTCGGGAAACCGGAAGACGAATGGGGCGTCGGGAGCCCGGCGCCCGGGCATTACGCCTCGATGTCAGCAGTAGTCGACTACGTGACCGGCCTCGGGAAGAAGGAGCTCCCGGCGGAGACGGACCGGAAAACCCTGTACCGTCGGGGCATGGAACGCATCGCCGCGCACGAGCGGGCGCTGCTCTCCGTTCTCCTGGACGGAACGGAGGACACGCCCGGCCTGCGTTTGATCCCTGGCGCACGCGTGCAGATGGACGGAGCGCCGCTCAGCAGGCGCGACCTGATCGTGAGCGTGGAATTCGACCGGATCCCCTGCGAGCGGGCGGCGCTGGAATACGAAAAGCGGGGCATCATCGCGTTCGAGCGCGCGGCATCCAGCCTGTATTCCAAGCGGATGGTCGCCGCCTTCGGATCGTCCGGCGTCGTGCGCATTTCCCCGCTTCACGTACATACGGCGGCGGAAATGGAGCATTTTCTGCGCGTCACGCAGGAAATCGCCTTGTTACCGGGCTGACGCAAGAATGCCGCTTTTCCCGGAAGATCGAAATACGCCGGCTCCCCCTTTCCGGGGAGCCGTATCTATTAAACGACAGGAAATATGGTTTGACCGGCCCGGACAGTTGTGTTATACTGTATTGGGGAAGAATGTGTCCTGCTGTTATCTGTGCGAGGGGTCCGGTTCTTCCGGGAATCCGGACCGGAACTACCAGCAGGGATGCAACCGCGCAAAATTAAGGGGGAAAACAAAATGAAACGCATAACAGCCGCCGCCCTAGCGCTCATGATGACCGCCTCCCTGGGCCTTGCGGAGGGAAAGATCACCCGCGTGCGTGACGTGCCGGTGCCCGAAGTGCCGGAGATCACCGCAAAGCGCGCGAACGGCGTCGTCACGGCGGAGGAGTGGGCGCAGCATTATCCCGAAATTGCGGCCAGCCTCAGAATGGATGAAGAGAATACGGAGCGCGTCAAGTACACGGAGACCGACCCGGACATTACGATCCTGTACGACGGCATGGGGTTTTCCTTTGATTATACCAGCGCGATCGGGCATGCCTATACCCTGCAGGATATCGCCGAAACCACGAGACCCCATAAACTGGCCAACTGCCTGACCTGCAAAACGCCGGATTTCACGGCGCTCGTGAATCAGATGGGGATCGACGCCTACAGCCTGGACTTCGACGAGGCCTACGCCATGATGAGCGAGAGCGTCACCTGTTACGAATGCCACGCAAACACGCCAGGCACCCTCGTCATCACCCACGACTACACCCGCAACGCCATCGCGGATGAAGTGGCCGCCGGGACGATCGACGCGGCAAACGCCGTCTGCGCCCAGTGCCATACGGAGTATACCTTCGCCGCCCCGAATAAACAGACCACCGTACCCTGGTACAACGTACCCTCCATGCATCCGGACGCCATCCTAGCCCTTGAAAACAAGGTCGGTTATACCGATTATACAAATGAGAACACCGGCACGAAGATGATCAAAGTACAGCATCCGGAGATGGAGACTTTCCTCGGGGAAGGAAGCGTGCACGCAGGGTCATTCAACTGCGCGGACTGCCATATGGGCGTCGCATATTCGGAAGACGGGACAGCCTACGTGAACCACCACCTGACGAGCCCGCTGAATAACCCGCAGCTCTTGCAGGATACCTGCTCCGCCTGCCATGCCGATCTCGCCGCCGAAGTGGCCGCCATCCAGGCGCACGTGACGGCGCGGGAGAAAGAGGTCAGCGCAAAGCTCGTGCAGCTGAATGCTGGCCTTGCAAAGCTCGTGGCCTCCGGCGCGAAAACCGAGGAAGAACTGGACGCGATCCGCTCCGTGAACCGCGACGCACAGTTCTACTGGGATTTCGTTTACGTCGAGAACAGCGAGGGCGCCCATAACTCCAAACTCAGCGACTACTGCCTGGACAAGGCGGAAGAGCTTTGCGACCAGGCGATGAAAATGCTGTAAAAACGACGTTCCAAATCCCCGGCCCCCTTCCCGGCTTGCCGGGAAGGGGGAGCCTTTATTCAGGCCCGTATACTGTCTGGAGGAACCGCATGACCGATAAGCCGCATAACTTCTTCCGCCTCATCCTGCGCTTTCTTTCCGGGATGCGGTTCAGCATCGTTTTACTCGCAGTGATCATCGCCGGATGCGCCGCGGGATCCGTCATTCCCCAGGGGAACGGCCGCGCCGTCGATGCAATGTTCGGAAGCGTCGGGGCGGGGCTCGTGCGGGCGCTCTCGCTGGATCGCGTTTTCACGGCGCCCTGGTTCCTCGTCTGCGCGGCGCTGCTCTGCCTGAACCTCCTGCTGTGTAGCATCCTGCGCTTCCCGCAGGTCCTCAAAAAGGCCCGGCGCTTCCGGGATCCCGGAAGGGTTCCGGAAGACGCCTCCGCTTCCTTTTCGATCCCGCTTACGGAGCCGATAGAACTCTCGAAGCTGGGCCTGAAAAATGTCTGCACGATATCCGGGACGAACGGAAGCGTGCGCCAGTTCTCCGCCATGCATGCCGCGGGATTCTGGGGCGCCTGGCTTTGCCACCTTGGGATCCTGCTGGTTATCCTCGCTTTCGCAGCGGGGCGGCAGCTCTCCCGGGAATGGGTGGTTTACGGCATAGCCGGCAGCGAACAGCCCCTGGGGGACAGCGGATATACCCTCCGCATCGACGACTTCCGCATCAACCTGCGGGAGGACAATACCGTGGAGCAATACGAGGCGGATCTCGCGGTTACGGATCCCAGCAGGAAAAAAGTTTCCGGAACAGCCAGCGTCAACCATCCCCTCTCCGCCTTCGGAATGGATCTTTACCAGGACAGCACCGGCTGGGCCTGCTACGTGGATATCGCGAACACAACCGACGAGGGCGCCGCGGTCAAAACCGACCTTATCTGCACCGGGGAGTATGCCTGGCCGGATACACAGCCGGCGCTGCTCTTGCTGTTCAACAAATTCTATCCCGATTTCGCGCAGACTGACGACGGCCTCGTCACCCTCTCGCCCCTTCCGAATAATCCCCGGATGCTTTACAGCGTCTTCTATCAGGAAAAGATGCTGACCATGAACCTCACGGAGCCGGGAAAACCGATTCAGGTGGAACGCTATACCTTCACGATGCGTGATCCCGTCCCCTACACACTGATCGTGGCGCGCCGGGATCCCACGGCGCTTCTGGCCGGTGCCGCGGCGATGATTCTCCTTCTCGGGATCGTCCTGGCTTTCTACGTCCGCCCACAGGAAGTCTGGTCGGACGGGAAAATGCTTTGGGGTCGCGCAGAAAAGGCGCCAAAGCTGCTGGAGGCGTCGCTCAGGGCAAAGCTTCCGGTCCCGGCCAAAGAAAAGGAGGAACGGATATGAAAGATCTTTTCGCGAGCGCGGAAGGCATCCTGCTTGCCGCCGCGCTGATCCTGTACTTCGCGGCTTCGGCGCTGTACTTCGTCACCGCCGTTACGAGAGCAGGCCGCGCCGGGAAAACCGCGCGTCTTTTCTCCATCCTTGCCTTTACGACGCTGACCCTCTGCCTCGTCGCCCGGGGCCTGCGGGCGGGCCGGCTTCCCTTTACGAGCCAGTTCGAATTCGCCCTCAGTTTTGCCTGGGGCATCGCGCTCTGTCACCTGATTTTCGAGCGGCGCTTCCAGCTGTCCGCCCTCGGCGCGGCCGCCTGCCCGCTATGCTTTGCCATCATCAGCTACGCCGCTATGCAAAGCCGGGACGTCTCCGGCCTGATGCCCGCGCTGCAGAGCCGCTGGCTCGCCTTCCATGTCTCCACAGCCATCATCAGCTACGGCGCTTTCGGCGTGGCCTTCGCGGTGGCGCTCGTCGCCCTCTTCGGCAAGAAAAAAGACGAAGCTCTCCTGGATCTCGTCATCTACCGGGCTGTCGCCCTGGGCTTCCTCTTTCTCACGCTGTGCATCGTCACCGGGGCCATCTGGGCAAAAAAAGCCTGGGGCACCTACTGGAACTGGGATCCCAAGGAAACCTGGTCGCTCATCACCTGGATCATCTACGCCATTTTCCTGCACCTGCGCCTCTCCCGGGGTTTTTCTGGGAAAAAGGCGGCGATCTTCGCGGCCGTCGGTTTCCTCTGCGTCCTGTTCACCTATGTGGGCGTTAATACGCTTCTCACCGGGCTGCACAGCTACGCGTAAGCTTGCTGGTACCGGTTGCACAATTCTTCATTTTCTGGTAGAATCGCCGCGTCAACCACAAGCCCCCTGCGGGCGGAAAGAAGGAGTCTGTTATGATCACGAAAGATATGACCATCGCGGAAGTCATGCGCAAGGATCCGGACGTGGCGCCGGTCTTCCTTTCCTATGGCATGCACTGCCTCTACTGCCCCGTATCTTCCGGGGAAAGCATCGAGCAGGCCAGCCGCGTACACGGCGTGGATCCCGAGCAGCTGCTCACCTCCCTGAACGAGTATTTCGAGATGAGCGGCGCGGAGGTCTGAGCCCCGAAACACCGCAGAAAAGCGCAAACCGGCCGGCAGCAGGATGGTGATCCGCTGCCGGCCGGATTTTTGTTTGTCAAGAAACGGAAAGTTTATTCACTGGCCGGGTTTGCCGGTTCCAGCACAAGCCGGCAGTTTTTATGAATGCTGCAGTAGTTTTTCGCACTCTCGTTCTGCGCAGCACAGAAGATATATACGGTATTGTTTTCTCCGAAAGCATCGGTGTCGATAACGCAGTCGCCGGAAATACGGATCTTCATCAGGGCTTCGTAGCCGCCGAAAGCGCCCGTGCCGATATAGACGCAGTTCTTTGCGTCAATCACTATTTCGGCATCTTTGTCCGCGAAGTCGCCCGCAAAGGCGTTCGTTTCCAGCCGCTTTAAACCCGTGGGCAGGGTAATGGCCGTTTCTCCGAACTCAGGCCTTTTGATCGTAAAGACCGCGGTCACCGTGCCTGTATAATTGCCCCGGCCCGTTACCGTGACGGTATACGTTCCCACATTGGTCGCGGACGCTCCGCTGACCGTGTAATCGACATTTTTAGTAAGCGTCCCGTCTTTTATCTTTACTGCCGCGTTTACGGTTTTTCTGAAGCCATCGGAATGAATTCCTCCTTGTCCAGTTCCACCTCCGCATTCGCGAGAGACTGTGGATAGATGACAAAATCGGCAACGCCGGTATAAACCGTAGGTTTTGTTTCGTAGATGACGGTAACCTGATAGCTTCCCGCCTTTGTGGGTTTCTCTTCTGTCGGGCCGAATGGCAATCCATCCCATTCAGTTCCCTGGTAAAGAATACTCGTATTCTCCACAGGGGCAGGCGGCTGTCCATTTACGTCCGGATCGTATAGCGGCGTACCGTAAATCGTATTGCTCTGCGCCACCGTCAGGAATGCGGTCGATTTGCCTGTCACAGTGACTGTGATATTTCTTTCGAGCGCCTCGTATTTGTTCTCTTCCGCAATCTTCACGGTTACAATAACGTCGCCCGTTTGACTGCCGGGGGTCAGCACGCCTCCTTCGCTCAGAGAACAAATATCTGTTTCACCGGAGATCGCGTAAGTGATCGCACCTGTGGCTCCGTTCAGCCTGATATATTGATCAGATTTATCAGGCGAAAGATCGATCGGAGCGTCATCCTTTGTAAGGTAAACCATGGGCGTAATGTAAGCCGGGTTTGGCGCTTTTTCCACCGTTATCTCTAGGCCTTTACTCACGATTTCGTAATTTTCCGTGTCTTCCGGCGTATAGAACGCGCGGTAGTATTGCAATTCCTGTTCCTGCAGCCCCGGCTCCTCAACGGGTACCGCGCTGTTTGCCCATGCCCATCCGGGCCATCTGGCGAGGGAGACGTCCGCAAGCGTCTGTCCGTATACGGCGGTCAGTCCAGTGGGTATCTCATAATCTGGCGTCGCCTTTCTGATCTTATACGAAATCGTTGCCGTGAGCGCGCCTTCGCTGGTATCCACGGTGATACCGGCGGTATACTTTCCCGCGCTGATCGGCGCCGCGTTCAGGATAACCTCGTCCTTCCGGTAGACGACATCCGGTGTGGCTATGCCCGGGATCTCTCCCTGGACGGTCGCTTCCGCCTTTTTTCCATCCCCAAATTCGGTCTTCTTAGGGGCCAGGACTCTGAGGGTCGCCGTCCCGCCCGGCAAATCGCAGAATTCGGGATATGCGCAGGTCGCCATGATCGCGGAACCGACGGCCTTGAAGCTGAACCGGTGGATGTGCTCGAAGATCACTTCTCCGTCCGCGTTCAGCCCGATCTGCCAGTAGCCGCCGTCGCTGAAAAAGTTTTCCGCGGCGCCTTTTCCGCTGAGATCTTGCGTGATGGCGCCGCTGCATTTCACTGTGACGCCGATCCGGCTGTCCGCGCTCAGCGCGCCGCTGATGCCAATCACGCAGCTCTCCTGCAGGCAGACGTTGCCCCGCGTGTTGTCCTTCATCTGCACAGAACCGGAGACCGTAAACGTTCCGCCTGCATTCACCAGTACGCCCCTGTCATTCCCGCTGACGGCGCCGCCCGCCATATGGAAGCTGCCGTCCGCCGCCACGCCGCTGTGGGAATCCAGAGCGCCGGAGACCGTGCCGCCGTAAAGGCTGAACACGCTGCCCGCGGCGACATGGATGGTATCCGCTTTCCCGTCGGTCTGTGTGACCGCGCCGTCCCCCTCATCGTAGAGGTTCAGCTTTCCGCCGGCGACGGAGAGAACCGATCCGCTTACGTCATTTCCAAAGATGGTTTTCCCGTCCAGGCACAGGTTCAGTGTGCCGCCGCTCCAGGTCCATCCTTCGGACAGCGTCACGTCCCGCGTCAGGTAGTAAGTATTTTCCGGGTTCCCCTGGCAGTTCCCCGGGCAGGCTGGTCCCCGCTGTACCAGGGCTCAAAATCGGTTCCGCCGTCATGTTTATGAACCCATTTTGCCCGAAGGATGAGATCTTTCCCAACTCCTTTGCTGAAGTTGAACTCGCTACCGGCGACGGTATCTTCC
>JAIKWN010000259.1 GCA_024684665.1 Clostridiales bacterium
TGAAAAGATAATTATCATAGGAAACGGCTCCGTCATCCGGCGGAGCCTTTTTCTGCCGATTCCCTTGACTTTTTCCGGATTCTATGGCTGTATCCCGACTGCCCGCGGCTTAACGGCGGGCGGAAAGGAGAAAATGCCTGATGATGTACGTCACACATTATGAGAAGGTCGGGCGGGAGAATTTCAAGCTGGCGGAATCCATAACGTTCGAGCCCGATAAAGAAGGCGCGTATACCCTCGTCGTCTCCCGCGGATGTATGGAGAAGATGGGAAAACCGCGTTACTTCAATATGCTTGTGAGCCCGGAGAAGAAAATGATCGCCATACTGCCATGCCGCGGGAAGAAGAAATCCAAAGACGCTGTCCGGGCGGTATACGGAGAGGACGGTTCCGTCAGGGTGCCGTGCGGCGCTTTCTTCAAAAGGCTTGCGGGGATTATGGAGTGGGAAGAAGGGAGACGGTACGCTGTTCAGGGCAACAGGATACTGTCGGAGAAAGGAAAAACACTCCGCGAACTGGCTGTGGGCGGAGATAGTTCCGCCAAATTGCCGGCCGGCACGTTTTTCGGAAAACTTGCGGTGATCCTGGAGCGCGTCATCGCCGGGGAAAAGGCCGGGGGATTCTGCTTTCCGCTGGATGAAGCGTACGTAATACCATAAAAGAGGGCAGACAGGGGGGCGAACAAATGGGCCGCAAGACCACCGGGCGCACCAGCCGCCAGGCAACAATGATCACGGAAGCACGCCTGCGAATGGGGTTCTCTCAGCAGAAGGTGGCCTCGCTCATCGGCGTCTCCATCGGGCAGTACCAGCGGCTGGAATATGGAGAGCAGGATATAAAAAACACGAGCATGAAGATCGGGCTGGCAATCTGCGTGGTTCTGGAGATCGATCCCTTCATACTGGCTTTCGGAGAAAAAAAGGATTTACCTCTTGGGCGATGTTGAAAAATATCGTCTGTTATGGCTATATGCGGTATGCGCCAGTCCGGGCTGGCGATGCGTAAATAGCAAAGGGGTGAGGCAGCCTTGAAAGACGTACGCCCTATGGCTGAAGAGAGGGCCAGGAACCGTGCGGGGGAGAATCCGTCAGGGAATGGTTTTGTCACAGAACGCGCCAGGGCAAAGGAAGCGCTCAGGGCGGAGGTTAGCACCTATACCGGCGAGAACGTGCGCAAGATTGCGGCCGCTGCGGAAGCTGCTCCGGATGACCGCATCCTTCGGGTGGCGGCGTACTGCCGGGTGTCCACGGATGATATCGACCAGCTGCTGTCCATCGAACTGCAGAAGAACAATTACCGGGATATGATCCGTGGCAATCCGAAATGGCGGTATGTGGGCACCTACGTGGATGACGGCTTCTCCGGAACGAATACGGACCACCGGCCTGCGTTCAAGCTCATGATGAGGGACGCAATGGCCGGGAAGATCGACATGATCATTACAAAATCGGTCAGCCGTTTTGCCCGGAACCTGCTGGACTGCATCGGCTGGGTGCGTGAACTGAAGGACAAGCACGATCCGCCCATCGCAGTATTCTTCGAACAGGAGCACCTGAATACCCTGGACGTCACGAGCAATATCATCCTGTTCGTCCTCGCCATGGTCGCGGAGGAGGAGAGCCATATGAAGAGCGAGGCGATGCTTCTCTCGCTGGAATGGCGCTTCAGCCGCGGCCGGTTCATGACGCCCGCGCTCCTCGGATACGACAGAGTAGAGGTGCCGGACGGGAACGGAGGGCACAGGAAAAAACTGGTGGTGAACGAGGACGAGGCCAATACCGTGCGGCTGATGTACTACATGCTGCTCAACGGCAGCTCCACAGCCGGGATCGCGAAAACGCTGACCGACCTGCACAGGGAAACGGGACTGTGGAAGGTGTGCGGGAAACGCAATACGTCATGGACAAGCAACGGAGTCTCTACCGTTCTCCGGAACGAGCGTTACTGCGGGGATGTGCTGGCCCGAAAGACATGGACGCCCAATTTCCATGACCATAAATCCAAGAAAAACAGAGGCAAGAAGAATAAGTATTACCAACCGGCGCATCACGAGGCCATCGTTACAAGGGCACAGTGGAACGCGGCACAGCGTATCCTGAACAGCCATCGTTTCCAGCATAAAGGCGGGTACCTTCCCATGAAGGTCATCGACCACGGGGCCCTGACCGGGTACATTTCCATCAACAGGGGCTGGGCAGGATATGACGCGGACGAGTATTACCGCGTTGGCAGTATCGCCATGGGGCTGGCGGAAGGCGAGATGGAAACAGATCTGGAGAACGAGCATCTCCCGGATGGCGGCCGGCGCCTCAACGGCATGACGGACGACAACGGCGTGCAGCGGATAGCCAGGACGCTGAGCAGGGCGGAGCAGGAGATTAAGGCGCAGCTGGAGGGAAAGGAAGCGGAAGAAGAGACACGGGAAGAAACACCCAAAATAAAAAAGGGCTTTC
>JAIKWN010000268.1 GCA_024684665.1 Clostridiales bacterium
AGTAGCCCCCGCTCCAGCAGGGCGCGGCTCGCAGGGATCAGGAGCGCGGACAGGAGCAGCGCGGGCAGGAAGAGCGGGAGGGACACCTCCGCCTCCCCGGGGATCAGCCGCCGCAGCAGCGCGGAAAGCAGGAGAAAGGGAAAGGCGAAAAGAACGCCAACGAGCGCATCCGCCTGGATATGCTCCGCTTCCGGCGCGCCGGGGGGGAGAAGGCCGCTGCGGTCCCCCTCCAGGTAAAAGAGCCCGAAGAGCGCGGGCAGGAGCGCGAAAAGAAGCGTACCCGCCCATTCGGCGGCGAGGCGCACGCCCGGCCCGGGGGAAAAGAGGAGCATCGCGGCGCGAAGCAGCGCAAACCCCGTGAAACTGGCGGCCGGCACAACCGGCAGGGCCGTTTTTCTCCTGCGGCGTTTCATATCATCTGCTCCGGAACACGAAATCTCGCTGGATCTGGTAGCTGATGAAGAAGAGGACGATGTCCACCGGGATCTTTATGAAGCCGGCGGAAACGGGCAGGATCTTAGGCAGAACATGCACGAGCCCGGCCCCCAGCGCCCCCTGCACGACGGCCAGGGCATAATACTTCGGCATGGCGGTCTTCCCACCCCGCCCGGAGAAGACGGTATAGCGGTTCAGCCGGTAATTGACCTGGGAAGAGACGATCCTCGCAAGGACATAGGAAAGCCAGCCGGCGAGACCCGCCTTGTACAGCAGCAGCCAGTAGAGGGCAAAGTCGATCACAAAGGACAGGATGGCCGAGAAGGAATAGCGGAAAAGCCCCCGGAGGATGATCCGGTAGATGCGGATCGCGTCCCGGACCGGATTGAAGTGGCTGTCGCTGTTCTGCTCATCCATGTAAATGGTCTCGATCGGCACTTCGAAAACGGAAAGGTCCATATCCTTAAGGCGCATCAGCACGTTCATCTCGTATTCGTAGCGCTCGCCCCCGATCCTCGCCATGTCCGCGAAGGAACGGGCCGGGAGCCCCCGCAGCCCCGTCTGGGTATCCGAAACGGAGACGCCGCTGGCCAGGCGGTAAACGGCGCGCGTGATGCGGTTGCCCCACCGGCTCTTGAAGGGCACGTCGCCCGAAAACGTGCGGCAGCCCAGCACGAGGGAATCCGGATGCTCGACGGCCGCCTCCGCAACGCGCAGGATGTCCGGCACGGAGTGCTGCCCGTCCGCGTCCGCCGTCACGATGGCGGAAATCCCGGGGAACGAAAGCAGCGCGCGGTTGATGCCCGTCTTGAGGGCGCGTCCCTTGCCGAGGTTCACCGCATGCGTCTCCACCACGGCGCCGAGGGCGCGGCAGCTTTCAAAGATCCCGGCATAGGTTTCCCCGCCGCCGTCGTCCACAAGCAGCACGGGGAACTTCGCATCCACCAGCTTTTTCGTCAGCGTCACGAGACGCTCGTCCGGTTTATAGGCAGGGATCAGCACAAGCACGCCGCCCTTTTCCAGATTCTCCATAGGATCTCCCTTCGCCCCCAAATACATCTTTGTATCACAAATAAAACCTGCCGTCCGCAGGCCTCGTAAGTATACCGTTTTCCCTGTTGGTTGTCAATTTTCGCCCCGGTTCAGATGCGCGGCATGGATACATAGTGATCCTTTACGAGGGAAGGATCGTAATACACCCGGTCGCTCTCAAGGATTCGGAGCCGTCCGCCCGTCGCTTCCAGGATGGTGATGGCGCAGTTCGGCGAGACCCTTCCCTGCCAGAAATGCTCCGGGTGTTCGTACAGCGGGTTCAGCATGGCCCTGAGCGCGCAGCCGTGCGTGCCGATCAGCCAGGTTTTCCCGTCGTCCCTCGCCGCCAGCTGCCAGAGGAATTCCTGCGTCCGCCTGCAGACGTCCCGGACGCTTTCGCCCTCCGGGAAACCGGGGAAATTGAGCCCGTCCATCCAAAACAGCTTCCAGACCTCCGGTTCCAGGACGCTGGAAGTGGAAGGCGTGTTTTCCTCCACGCCGAAGTTGATCTCTTTCAGCCGGTCGTCCGTCTGCACCGGGACGTCCCCGTTCCCGCTCTCTTTCAGCACGAGCTCCACGGTCTCCCGGGAGCGGGCAAGCGGGCTCGTCACGCACGCGTCGAAGCGCAGGCCCCGAAGGCTTCGCCCGGTCAGCACGGCCAGCTCCCGCCCAAAATCGTTCAGCGGTTCGTCTTTCCAGCCCTGCTTCACATGCTTCACATTAAGGGCGGTTTCCCCGTGGCGGATGACGTAGATTTTCATTTGGGGTCTTATCTCCTTCCGAAGGAACGCGCGGGAGCCTTTCCGGGACCCGGAGCGGATATCGTTTGAATTGCGAAGCCTGAGAGCTTTGTTTTCCCCGTTCCCACCCTCGTCCGGCCGCCGGCAATGGGTAATCATCGTACAGGATGCAGGGTACAGGTGTAACCTTGCTGGGCATACCTTGTAAAGTGGGGGATTCGAACCCCCGGTATGTGCCCGGCATACCACCCTATGCGATTCATTCTCAA
>JAIKWN010000269.1 GCA_024684665.1 Clostridiales bacterium
GTGGGCGCCGGGCACGCGGGCTGCGAAGCCGCGCTTGCCGCCGCCCGTATGGGATGCAGCGTCCTGCTGCTCACGCTGAACCTGGACGCCGTCGCCCTCATGCCCTGCAACCCCGCGATCGGTGGCACCGGCAAGGGGCATCTCGTGCGGGAAGTGGACGCTTTGGGCGGCGAGATGGGCCGCGCCATCGACGACACCTTTATCCAGTCCCGCATGCTGAACACGGGCAAGGGGCCCGCCGTCCATTCCCTACGCGCCCAGGCAGACAAGCGGCGCTACGGCGAACGCATGAAGCGCGCCCTGTTCGCACAGCCCCGGCTGACCCTTCGTCAGGGGGAGTGCGGCGAGATCCTTTCGGACGGGGAGCGCATCACCGGCATCCGCACCACGACGGGCGGAGAAATCCGCGCGTCCGCCGTCGTCGTCTGTTCCGGCGTCTATATGGACAGCCGGATCATCATCGGCGAGGCGAACTGGATGGGCGGGCCGCAGGGGCTCGTCTCCTCGCAGCACCTGGCAGGGGCGCTCCGCAATCTCGGCCTCTCTCTGCGCCGTTTTAAAACGGGTACACCGCCCCGCGTGGAAGAATCTTCCATCGACTTCGACGAGACGGACCCCCAGGAGGGCGATGATCCGGTAGTTCCCTTCTCCTTCCTCACGGACGCGGCGCTCACGAACCGCGCGCGCTGTTACCTGACCTGGACAAACGAAGACACCCACCGCATCCTGCGGGAAAACATCCACCGTGCTCCCATGTACAGCGGGAAGATCCATGGCACAGGCGCCCGGTACTGTCCTTCCATCGAGGATAAGATCATGCGCTTCGCCGATAAGGACCGGCATCAGCTGTTTCTGGAGCCGGAAGGACTGGATACTGTGGAATGGTACATCCAGGGGCTCTCCTCCTCAATGCCGGAGGACGTGCAGCTCCGGGCTTTGCATACGATCCCCGGCCTGCGCCGCGCCCGCGTGCTGCGCCTCGCCTACGCCATCGAATACGAATGCGTGGATCCCCTGCAGCTCTCGCACAGCCTGGCGGTCCGCCGGTACCGCGGCCTGTACCTCGCGGGGCAGATCAACGGGACCAGCGGTTATGAGGAGGCAGCCGGGCAGGGCATCCTGGCGGGCATCAACGCGGCGCTCTTCGTCCGCAACGAAGAACCGCTGACCCTTGGAAGGGATGAGGGCTACATTGGTGTCCTCATCGACGACCTCGTGACCAAGGGCACGAACGAACCCTACCGCATGATGACGAGCCGCTGCGAATACCGCCTGCTGCTGCGCCAGGACAACGCCGATCTGCGCCTCACGGAAAAGGGATTCCAGGTGGGCCTGGCCTCGGAAGAGCGGCTTGCCCGCATGCGGGAGAAACGGAGGCGGACGGAGGAATCCATCGCCGGCCTTAAAAAGTCCTGGATCCCCCGCTCTGAAAAACTGGATGCGCTCCTCACGGAGCGCGGGCAGGAGCCGGCAAAGGGCAGCGTGAACGCCGCAGATCTTCTGCGCAGGCCCGGCTTCTTCTATCCGGACCTTCAGGCGCTCGCACCGGCCTTCCCTGATCTTTCCCCCGCCGTCCGGCAGCAGGTCGAGATCGAGCTGCGGTACGAGGGGTATCTGGAAAAGGAACGCCGGCAGGTCGAAGCCTTCCGGCGGGAAGAAGAGCGGTCGCTTCCGCAGGACGTGGACTACATGTCCGTGGAAGGCCTGCGCATCGAAGCGCGGCAGAAGCTGAACGCGCAGAAACCCCGCTCCCTCGGAGAAGCCTCACGCATCTCCGGCGTTTCCCCCGGGGACATCGCGGTGCTTCTGGTCTGGCTTCACGTAAGGGAGATGCAGCAGCGGGGATCCGCAAAGACTAACGACAGCCAGGAGGAAAAAGCATGAGCAGATACAGACAGGATACCCTCTGCGTACAGGGCGGATATACGCCGGGGAACGGCGAACCGCGCCAGATCCCGATCATTCAGTCCACGACGTTCAAATACGATACCGGCGAGGAAATGGCGAAGCTGTTCGACCTCGAATCCTCCGGCTACTTCTACTCCCGCCTGCAGAACCCCACATGCGACCGGGTGGCGGCGAAGATCACTGCGCTCGAAGGCGGGACCGCCGGGATACTCACCTCTTCCGGTCAGGCGGCAAACTTCTTCGCCCTGTTCAACCTGGCAGGCTGCGGGGATCACATCGTCGCCTCCTCCTCCATCTACGGAGGGACCTTCAATCTGATTTCCGTTACGATGGCGCGCATGGGCGTCGAAGTGACCTTCGTCTCCCCGGACTGCACGGAGGGGGAACTTGACGCCGCCTTCCGGGAGAACACGAAAGCCCTTTTCGGCGAAACCATCGCAAATCCTGCCCTCACGGTGCTGGACATCGAATTGTTCGCGAAGGTCGCGCACGCCCACGGCGTCCCGCTCATCGTGGACAACACCTTCGCTACGCCGGTGAACTGCCGTCCCATCGAATGGGGCGCGGATATTGTCACCCACTCCACGACGAAGTACATGGACGGGCATGGCGCGGCGCTGGGCGGTGCGATCGTGGACGGGGGAAAGTTCGACTGGATGGCGCATAAGGAGAAATTCCCCGGCCTTACCACCCCGGACGAAAGCTATCACGGGATCACCTACGCGGAGAAGTTCGGAAAAGAGGGTGCCTTCATCACGAAGTGCACCGCGCAGCTCATGCGGGACTTCGGCTCCATGGAGTCCCCGCAGAGCGCCTTCTACCTGAATCTCGGACTCGAAAGCCTGCATGTGCGCATGAAGCGGCACTGTGAAAACGGCCTCGCGGTCGCGCAGTTCCTGCAGGGGCATCCGAAGGTGCTGCACGTCAGCTATCCCTCCCTGCCGGGCGACAGCTATTACGCGCGCGCGCAGAAGTACCTGCCGAACGGCTCATGCGGCGTCGTGAGCTTCGAGCTGGCAGGCGGGCGGGAAGCCGCGGGCCGCTTTATGGACAGCCTGCACCTCGCCGCGATCGAAACCCACGTCGCCGACGCGCGCACCTGCTGCCTGAATCCCGCTGGCACGACGCACCGGCAGATGACGGAAGAACAGCTGAAAGCCGCTGGCGTCCCTGCCGGTCTCGTCCGCATGAGCTGCGGCCTTGAGAGCGCGGAGGACCTGATCGCCGACATCGCCCAGGCGCTCGACCGCATCTGACAGGAGGCGCACAGTACATGCCCATCAAGATACCGGATCATCTGCCGGCGGTAGACGCGCTGCACCGGGAAAACATCTTCGTGATGAC
>JAIKWN010000270.1 GCA_024684665.1 Clostridiales bacterium
AGGACGTCGACTCCGCAGGGATCCTCTACCCGCTCTGCTTCAAGCGCGGTCCGTACCGCCTTTTTGATCAGTCCCGCCGTCTCCGGATGGCCGAGGCCTCTTGTCCGTCTGGTCACGGTTATGATGTGTTTCATACTCAGCGCTTTCGTCCTCCCTGAGTCTTTCCCTGCGCGGCTGATGGCTTTCGGGCCGCGGAGGCGTTCTTCTCATAATCCTCGTAAGCGGAGATGATCTTCTGTACCAGTGCATGCCGGACGACGTCGGCGCCGGTAAAGCGCCGTATGGCAATATCCTCAACACCGTCAAGGACCCTCATAGCTTCTTTAAGTCCGGAAATCTTGTCCGCCGGCAGGTCGATCTGGGTAACGTCGCCGGTGATGACCATTTTGCTGTTGAAGCCAAGCCGGGTGAGAAACATTTTCATCTGTTCACGGGAGGTGTTCTGGGCTTCGTCCAGAATAATAAAGCTGTCGTCCAGCGTTCGGCCGCGCATATAGGCAAGCGGCGCCACTTCAATATTCCCTTTTTCCAGATAAGTATTGTACGTTTCCGGACCCAGCATATCAAAGAGGGCGTCGTACAGCGGCCGTAGATACGGGTCCACCTTGCTCTGGAGATCTCCGGGAAGGAACCCCAGCCGCTCCCCGGCTTCCACTGCCGGGCGCGTAAGGATAATGCGGTTTACACTCCGTTCCCGGAACGCCGCCACCGCGCAGGCTACGGCAAGATACGTCTTTCCCGTTCCGGCAGGTCCGATCCCAAGGGTGACCGTGTTTTCCCGGATCGCTTTCACGTACTCCGTCTGCCCCAGCGTTTTCGGCTTCACGGGGCGTCCTTTGGCGGTAACACAGACCACTCCGCTGCCCAGTTCCGCGATCCGCTCTTCCCTGCCCTGCCGAACCATCTCAATGATGTAGCGGACCTTCTGCTCGTCGATGACTTCGCCCCTGGAAGCAAGGGACATCAACCCCTGAACGGCCTTTTCCGCGCCATCGACGTCTTCGATATCTCCGACGATCCTCAGTTCCGATTCTCTGTCGGTCACATGGACGTTGTATTCTTTTTCAATGATTTTGATATTCTGGTCAAACGAACCGAACACATTCAGTACGTTCTCCACTCGGTCAGCCTCGATCAGTCGCTCCATATTTCCCTCCGAATCTGCTTATCTTCTCCTGTTTCCTCATACTCCTCCCAGCCGGAACACGATGCCGCAAACAGCGGCAATCGCGATAAAAAGCACCGGATGCTTCTTTTTCAGCGGCTTGACAAGGTTGGTCAGGCACCAAATCGCCACGCACAGCGTAAGGGCTTTCCAGCGGACCAAATCGGTGAAGCGGCCGGTGGCCTGATACAGGCTGCCGTTCAGCAGTACCAGAGCAAACACAGACAGCCCTGCGGCTGCGATCAGTCCGGTGGACGCCGGACGCAGGGCATAAAAGGCTCCGTCTACGAACCGATTGGTCCGAAACGCGCGCAGAGCAGCGGAGATCAGGAGGATCACGATCACGCTGGGAGTAACTAGGCCGAGCGTTGCGATCACGGCGCCGGGGATACCGGCACAGTGAAAGCCTACGTATGTAGCCATGTTTACGCCGATCGGTCCCGGTGTAGACTCCGATACGGCCAGCATGTTTGCCATGTCCATCGAGTTGAACCAGCCGGTCTTCTGCCCGAGCGCGGAAAGAAACGGGAGGGTGGCTAAACCGCCGCCGATGGAAAACAGCCCTACCTTGAAGAACTCCCAGTACAGCCGAAGGATCATGCCTTTTCCCCCTTTCCGCCGGGGATCAGAACTCTCGCCACGATGCCAACGACAGCCGCCGCCACCACGAAAAGCACCGGACTCACATTGGGGAAAGCAACGGAAAGCAGCACCACCGCAAGGAACACGATCAATGTCAGCGCGTCTTTCACCGAGGAACGGAACAGCTTAACCACCGCATTGAGAATCAGAATGCAAACTGCCGCGCGGATCCCCGCGAAGGCGTTCTGGACTGCGGGGATATGTGCAAAGTTGCTCAGGAGCGCGGCGATCAGCGTGATAATGACCAGCGACGGCGA